>JAQGLW010000144.1 GCA_028292665.1 Herminiimonas sp. | reverse complement strand
CCATGGCGAGCGCGAGCAGGAAGGCGCTCTTCAAGGTGTTTTGCCGATCGCCCAGGGCGGAAATGAAGACCACGGCGAAGGTGGCGGGCAACAGTCCGCCGTACTCTCCGAGCACCAGAAAGGCGATGTTGCTGAGGATGATGCAAAACCAGGCCCGCCATTCCGGCGGTTGGTATTTCTTTTCCGCGCCGGCCGGCACATTGCGGCGCGCGCCCAGCGCAATGAGCACGCCCATGGCGGCCAGCACCACACCCACGGCCACCGGAAAATACCCCGGTCCCATCCTGCTCAGGGTGCCCATCTTGTAGCTCATGCCCTTGTACACGACGCCTGCGCCGATCAGGAACATCAGGCCTCCGCCGTAGTAGTCCCGGTTGTACTGGTTGAGCCACCCTTGCCCGCCATTGCTTTGCATGCTGCCTGTCTCCTGTTTTTTTATATGGATAATTTCGTGCCAATGAATGTTTCGGCGTCTTGTCGCGCACTTCACATCGATCGTCATTCGCCTTTTCAGCATTCCGGCGATATTACATCACAGCTTCCATCAACTATAACAATCCGTCGTTATGCGCGCAATGGCTAACGACGCGGCAATCGTCGCCGCTCCATGACGCTGCCGTCAAGAAGAAATATGTAACCGTTTTCTTCATACCGTAACTCCGTGCGCTTCGTAATGGGCACTAGCGTCCGCTGTCTCGATTGGGGACGCCATGGCAGACACCCCTGTCCGTGGCAGTTACAGCATGACGTGGACGTTCTTCACCTGCGTGTACGAGAGCAGCTCTTCCAGGCCTTCTTCACGGCCCATCCCGGATTTCTTGTACCCGCCGAAGTTGGTGCCGATGTAATGGGCACTGCTGGTGTTGATCCACACATAGCCGGCCTCAATGCGTCGCGCCAGGCGATGGGCACGCGCCAGTTCGCGGGTGTAGATCGATGCAGTCAGACCATATTCGACGCTGTTGATATCGGCAATCAGCTGATCTTCATCGCTCCATTTGATGACAGAGAGAACCGGCCCGAATATCTCTTCCTGGAAGATGCGCATTTGCGGCGTCACGTCCGCAAACACGGTCGCCTCAACGAACCAGCCCTTGGCAAGCGCCGGATCGGCGGAACGCTTGCCGCCGGCAACAAGCCGCGCGCCTTCCGCATGGGCAAGGTCGATGTATTTCATGACCTTGTTGAATTGTGCTTCCGAAATCAGGCAACCCATCGTCGTCGCCGGATCGGTGGGCATGCCGCAGCGGTGCAACTGCGGCAGCTTCTCGCAAATGCCTTCAATCACACGGTCATACAGGAATTCGTGAACGAACAGGCGCGAGGTCGAACCGCACGACTGTCCGGCCCAGGTGAAATTCATGCCATTGATCGCGCCGAGCACTGCGTTGTCGACGTCGGCATCCGGACAAACCACGAGCGGATTCTTGCCGCCGAGTTCCAGGGTGACCGGCATGATTTTGTCCGCCGCACCGTGCAGAATCGCCGCACCGGTCGACACCGCGCCGATCAATGCGACTTTCTTGACAAGCGGATGGCGCACCAGCGCTTCGCCGCATTCGCGCCCGCCCGTAACGATGTTGAGCACGCCCGGAGGCAGTATGCCGTCGACGATTTCGGCAAAGCGCAATGCCGACAAAGGCGCCTGGTCCGGCGCCTTCATCACCACGCTGTTGCCGGCTGCCAGTACCGGAGCGATTTTGCCCGCCAAAAACATCAGCGGATGGTTGTAGGCGACGATACGCGCAACAACGCCCAATGGTTCGCGTACGGTGTAATTCAGTCCGCCGTCGGCCGTCGGATTGGTCTCGCCCTTCAGTTCATGCACCAGGCCTGCGTAATAGTCGATTTGCCCTGCGGCGTGGTGCGCGTCGGGCTGCATCCGTTTTAAGGGATTGCCGCAATTGGCGGAATCGAGCAAGGCCAGTTCGTCGGCATGAAGCCGCAGCCGTCGCGCAATCTCGCGCAGCTTGGCGCTCTTCTCGGCTGCCGGCACCCGCGACCAGGCAAGGAATCCCTGATGCGCTTTGCGCACCGCCGCGTCGATATCGGCAGCATTCGCTTCAGGCGCCTGCGCCAGTACCTGCTGAGTGGCGGGATTGACGGTCGGCCGGTAACCGCCGGCAGGAACATGCCATTCGCCGCCATAGTAAAGAGCAAGCTGCTTCGGCATCGCTTGCGCGATTGCTGCATTCAACATTTCGAGGTTGGTAGTGGTATTCATGTTTGTCTTCTTGTCTGTCTATCTGTTTGTCAGGCTGGCCCTGCCCGTTCCTTGAAAAATCCCGCCGACCGCATCGCACAACGGCCAAACCGGGAACGCTCTTCCGTCGATCCGCGGATTGAACAGATTACGCGTGCTTGCGCCGTGAACGGCGCATATGACATCCCGCCCGTGTGCGCAATCAACGCCGACGGGCGGATGACGGCCATCCGGACGCCTAGGAAATACTGTCGCCCTTGACCGTCACGCGGCGAAGCTTGCGCAGTTCGTTGGCATTGAAGTCGCCGCGCGCATGGAGCATGCAGCGATTGTCCCAAATCACCAGATCGCCTCGCGTCCAGCGATGCTCGTAAATGAATTGGGCCTGCTCCTGATGATCGAATAACGATTCAAGCAGCGTATTGCTTTCCTCGCGCGGCATGCCGACGATGTATTCGGTCATCAGCCGATTGACGTAAAGCGATTTCTTTCCCGTGACGGGGTGTGTGCATACGATCGGATGCGCATAAGAGCGCGCAGAGGGTGACGGTTTGCTGCGCGTACGCATGGCGGCCGTGGGCGCGCTTGTGCCCGGCTCATAGCTATTGACTGCCTTGAGTCCGGCAAGGCGCTGCCTGGTTTCTGCGGGCAGCATCTCATACGCCTTGTACATGTTGGCGAACAGCGTATTCCCGCCGACCGACGGAATCTCCATTGCGTACAGAATGGTGGCCATCGAGGGGCGCTCGACGTAGCACATATCGGAGTGAAAATACATTTCGCCGTCGGGCAATGCGCCGACGTATTTGCCATCCTCTTTCTGGTTCGTTATGTACATGATCGAGGGGTGGCCCTTGCCGATTTCATACTCGCCCTGGGTGTTGGCGAGCTCGCCGAAATATTGGCCGAAACGCACCTGATCCATCTCTTCGAGCATCTGTCCCGCAATACAGACCACACCGTATTCATACCAGCAATTGCGGATGGTTTCGAACGTTTCGCCGGAAAGCGGCTGCGACACATCCACGCCGCGTATTTCCGCGCCCAGTGCCGGTGAAAGCGGCTTCATCCTGATCGTTGAAGCGTCCTGAAATTGATTTGTCTCCGTGGTGCTTGCCATTCCGGTTTCTCCCTTTGCTTTGCAGTGCGGCGAATGTGCTTGCTCGTTCGCAGATAAACAAGGAATTCCGTCCCCTCCTTCGAGGGGAGGAAATTTATTCGCTCAAATTGATATCCATGGTGTTTGTTCTGTTCCGGCCTGTTTTGGCCGGTTCACACCGCTACTCGGCGACGATATGAGCGTCGTCGACAACCTTTTTCCACTCGACAAGCTCTTTCTTGAGCAATGCGGACAGTTCGTCCGGCCCGCCCGGATTCGCTATGATCCCGTGGTCCGCCAGCTCTTCCTGGACATCCGGCGAAGAGGCAATGGCAAGCAATTCGCGGGTCAGACGATTGACGATCTCCTTGGGCGTTTTACGGGGAAGAAAAGCTGCAACCCAGTCATAGTCATTCAGCTCCTTGATTCCGCTTTCCCGGTACGTCGGCACGTCAGGCGTCCAGCGCGACCGGCTCTCTCCACTCGTGGCAAGCATCCGGAGCTTGCCTGCCGCAACCATCGGCAATACCGAATGAAGCGGAAAGAATCCAACTTGAACCTGTCCTCCGATCAGGTCGGTGACAGCGCCGGCGGATCCTTTGTAAGGAACGTGAGTCATATCGGTCCCGGTAATCTGCTTGAACATTTCGGTTCGCAGGTGGTGCGGCGTGCCGCTTCCGGGCGAGGCGTAATTGAGCTGGCCCGGCTTGCTCTTGGCAAGCGCGATGAGCTGGCCAAGCGACTTGGCCGGAACTGAAGGGTTCACTACCGTGGAGACCAGCATCTTTCCCAGACGCGCGACCGGCACGAAATCGTTAACCGGATCCCATGGCAGATTTTTGTTAAGCGAACTGATCATCGCGATCGTGTTCGGGACGAACAATATCGTGTTGCCGTCCGGAGCGGCCTTGGCCACGGCGCTGATGCCTATGATCCCGCTTGCACCGGTTCTGTTTTCCACAACGACCGGCTGTCCCAGTCTTTTCGACAGACGCGGAGCAAACAAGCGGGCTGCGATGTCGCTGCCGGTGCCGGGTGTGGTTGGTACGATCAAGGTGACGATTTTGTTGGAAGAGGTTTGCGCGTGCGACAAGCCGGCCGCCAGAACCATCATGATGGGCAGTATTGTTTTGAATAATCTGTTCACTTCGGTCTCCTGATATTTATCTACTCACATTGAACATGCATAACTGTTCTTCAAAGCCGGAATAGCATCTGAACCCTGGCTTGCGGCCTGTTCAATGCAGACAATTGCCGCCATCGACCACCAGCGTTTGTCCTGTGATGAAATCGCTGTCAGCGCAAGCAAAAAACAGGATCGCGCCGGTCAGGTCATCCGGAGTCTGGACACGCTTGAGTGCGCGCACTGATGCAGCGTCGGCTCTCATCTTGAGGATGCCTTCGTCCGGACTTTCCTCGGACAGCGTGCTGCCGGGAGCCACGCAGTTGACGCAGATATTGTCCTTGCCGACTTCGTTGGCAAGGGTTTTGGTGAAGCCGAGAATGCCGGCCTTGGAAGTCACATAATGGATGCGGCTGGGCGAGCCCTTGATGGATGTGCTGGAACTGATGTTGATGATCTTGCCGTACTATTGTTTCCGCATTTGCGGAATCACCGCCCGGCTGGCAAGCCAGGTGCCTTTTACATTGACGTTCATCATCTGATCCCATTCGTTGATGGTGATCTGATCGAACGGTGAACGCGACATCGGCACCGTCGCGAATATCGCCGCGTTGTTGACCAGCACATCGATCCGGCCGAATCGCTCGATGGCGGCGGCCGCCATCTTTTCAACGCTGGCGGGATCGGACACATCGGTGCGCACCGCCAGCGCCTCGTAACCGGCGGCGTTCAATTCCTGCGCTACTGCATGCGCTGCTTTTTCATCGAGTTCGGCGATGACGATCTTTGCACCTTCCGACGCGAGCCGGGTTGCATAGGCTTTGCCGATGCCATGTCCGCCGCCGGTGACGATTGCCACGCGGCCTTCCAGTCTGCCCTTCATTTTGTCTCCTCAAAAAAACGAGATGGCGGCATTAACGCTTCATGGCGCAATGTCCGCTTCCTTGATTTATACGTTCCGCTTCATGCAGCATGCGACGTGACGATTGCACCGATCGGCGGAAGATGCTCGGCCCGGCGATTTTGCGAGTGCCAAGGCGCACGTAAATATTTCAGATATTTCCTTCTCCATAACCGCAATCTCCTTTAACCGACATTTTCAGGAATTGCGCTTGTCCGTCTGGTAGAATCGATATCCATTATACGGACAAATGTTTTGCTGTCAAATACCATGTCCGTTATGAGAGTTAGCAATTAAAATTGAACCGGGTTGCGTAGGCCAAATGCAGCAGGATGCAGCAATGAAAAAGCAATGAACAAAGAAAGCAAAATGACAAATGAAAAAATGAATGACAGCGTCCGTGCTGTCGGCCGCGCCTTGGATATCCTGTCGGCATTCACTGTGACCGACTATGAGCTGTCAGTCAGCGAATTGCTCAAGCGGGTTGATCTGAGCCGTCCGACGCTTTACCGGCTTTTGTACACACTGGAGGAGAGCGGATTTTTGATTTCTGTCGGCGAGCCGCAAAAATTCCGCTTGGGCCCCTCGGTGGCGCATCTGGCGCATGTGTGGACGTCCAGCTTGAATCTCGCCGATGTCGCCAAACCCATTTTGCGGAACCTGTGGGAGCAGACTGGCGAAACTGTCGCATTGTTCGTGCCGCAGGGAGCTTATCGGACCTGCATTGCGGAATTGCCCAGTTCGCAGCCATTAAGCTTCAAGCGCGGGATAGGCCATCGCGAGCGCATTATTTTAGGTGCCAGCGGACACGCTATACTTGCCCATGCCGACATCAGTACTGAAGAATTGCATCAATATGCAAAGGGAACGAATGTCGATTTGAGCAAATACGTTAAAGAGCTGGAAATGATCCGCAAGCGAGGTTATGCAATCAGTATAGAAGAATTGATCCAGGGAGCCGTATCCATCGCTGCGCCATTCTTCAACGGATCTGGCGAGGTGGCTGGATCGATTGCGGTTTTCGGTCCCAAAGCCCGCCTGAATACGACCCGGATCCAGGAGTTCGGGAAATTACTGATAAAAGAAGCGGAATCGATGTCGAAGGTTTTGGGGAGAAAGCTCGCAACCTGACCGACGGACACCTTTCCTTCTTTTTAATTGCCAATCCATGAAAAAACCGTCGATGAGCAGGCTTGAGGCAGCGGCAGTGATCTCTTTTATCAAACATTATTTGGAAGGCACTCATGAAACTATTACGTTATGGCCCGATCGGTGCTGAAAAACCTGCCGCACTGGACGCGCAAGGACGCATCCGCGATCTTTCATTGCTCGTGCCGGACCTCACTCCGGAGTGGTTGTCACCGGAGCGCCTGCAAGCGCTGGCCGCCATTAATCTGGAGCGCATGCCGATCGTGGAAGGCAGTCCTCGGCTTGGGACGCCGGTTACCGGAACACGTCAGTTCGTCGCAATCGGATTGAATTATCGCAAGCATGCCGAAGAAGCCGGCATGGAGATTCCGAATGAGCCTGTCGTGTTCACGAAAGCCGTGACATCATTGAGCGGACCAAACGACGACATCGTGCTGCCGGAGGGATCGGAAGAGACGGATTGGGAAATCGAGCTAGGCATCATCATTGGATCGACTGCCCGCAAGGTCGCGGCCAAAGATGCGTTGAAATATGTGGCCGGCTATTGCATTGCCAATGATGTCTCCGAACGCAACTGGCAAATCAAGCGTAACGGGCAATGGAGCAAGGGCAAGAGTTTCGATACCTTCGGTCCAATAGGACCTTGGCTAGTGACAACCGATGAATTGCCAGATCCTCAAATTCTTGACTTGGAGCTTAGAGTAAACGGCGAGATAAGGCAGCGGAGCAATACTGCCGACATGATCTTCCCTGTCGCGTTCGTTGTTTCCTATCTCAGCCAGTTCATGACACTCCTGCCAGGAGATGTGGTAATTACGGGCACTCCGGCCGGAGTCGGCCTCGGCATGAAGCCGCCACAGTTTCTCAAGAAGGGCGACGCTGTCTCGCTCCGCATCGATCAGCTTGGAACACAAACTCAAAAAGTCATGTGACTTAAGATGGGACGGTCACATCCTGTTTGGTTGCGCAGTAGTCATTGCTTTTTTGGCCGAGCCGATTTTTCATGAGGGGGGTATATCGCCGGATATGCTGTGTCAACAACGCTGTTACACCGGCAGTCACCTGGCTTGTAGTTGTTCAACCGCCCTCCTCGTGCTGAAAGAGTCTGCTTTCGGCTCGAACTGCGACATTTGCGAACCGCCAATTTCAACGAGTACTTTCCGAATGTAGGTATGATTGCGGAATGATGAATTTTCAAAGCATGAAATTTCGCTTCATCGGCCTCAGTATCGCACTGATAGCCGCCAGCGTCGTCTTGCGCCTGGTTGTTGCCCTGCCTTTCGTTCAAGAGCAGTTGCGCGAGCTGGTGGCGGCGCAGCAATTGTCGATCGCGTCCTATATCGCGCACGATATCGACCATAGCATCGTCGCACGCCGCGAGTTGATCGGTGAACTGGCCGGCGCATTGCCGCCAGCGCTGCTGCGGCAACGGGAGGCACTCGCCGCGTGGCTCGAGGAGCGGCAGCGCTTGAACCCGCTGTTCAATAGCGGGCTGATGGTAATTCGCCCCGATGGCTATGGCATGTTGGCCGGCTATCCCATGGCGGCCGGACGCGAGAAGCTGACTTTTTTCGACCGCGAGTGGTTCCAGGCGGCATTGACGGCCGATGCGCCGGTGATGAGCGCGCCGCAGCGCGGGCGGGCGAGCGGCGATCCGATTATCATCATGGCGGTCCCGGTGCGCGATGCCGGCAAGCGCGTGGTGGCTGTGCTGGTGGGCATCGCCGCGCTCAATGCGCCCGGCTTTCTCGATCGCTTGCAGGAAAACCGGCTCGGTGCGACCGGCGGCTTTTTGTTGATCTCACCGGCGGACAAACTGTTTGTCGGCGCCAGCGACCCATCCATGATACTCAAATCGACCCCGCTGCCCGGGATAAATTTGTTGCATGACCGTGCCATGGCCGGCTATCGCGGTACGGGCGTCACCATCAATGCCAGGGGCGTCGAAGAATTGTCTGCCATGGCGAGCGTACCCAGCACCGGCTGGTTCGTGGTCGCGCGCATGCCGACGGCGGAAGCGTTTCGTCTGATTGAGGTCTTGCGCGGTTTCGTGTTGAAGAGCGGCGTGCTGGCTCTGGCCGGGATATTGGCGGTATTGCTGTTTCTGTTGCCCCGCATACTGCGTCCGCTTACCGACGCAGCGCACGCAATGCGACAAATGGCCGACGGCAAGCTCGATCTGGCGCCCTTGCCGGTTCGGCGCAAAGATGAGGTCGGCAGCCTTGTGCTCGGATTTAATTATCTGGTGGCGCGCTTGCGCGAGAAGGAAGCGGCTCTCAAGGCGAGCGAGGCGCGCATGGAATTCATGGCGCATCACGACTCGCTGACCGGTTTGTATAATCGGACGATGTTGGAAGACCGCTTGCAGCAAGCGCTGGCGCGCGCCGAACGCAACGGCTCGCGCTTCGCGCTCTTGTTTTGCGACCTTGATGGTTTCAAGCCGATTAATGACGAATATGGACATGCTATCGGCGACGCAGTACTTATCCAGGTTGCCGCGCGCTTGTCGAAAGGGCGCCGGCGCATCGATACCGTGGCGCGCCTGGGCGGCGATGAGTTTGTAATTCTGCTCACCGATCTCAACAATGCACGTGGTGACGCTGAAAGCCTGGCCCAGCAATATTTGAAGGCGATCAGTGCACCTTGCGACGTGGACGGAAGAACATTTGCGCTGAGCGTCTCGATAGGCATCGCCTTGTACCAGAACGCTTCTGCCTCCAGTTCGCAATTGTTGTCGCAGGCCGATATCGCGATGTATCAAGCCAAGCGGACAGGGAGGAATCGAGTTTGTTTTTTTGAAGAAGCGGCGGCCGGGATGTCTGTTGCTGAACAGTCATCTGCCGCCGCAAGCACATGATCTCTCTCATTCGCATCCGGCAGGACTGAGGCATCAACGGGTTGCCAAGTCCAATTGCAGCCAAATGCGATTTAGAGAGGATGCATCCATTCCATTAGAGTCTTATCGTTGAAAAGATCGACGTGAATCAAGTGGCGGGCAAAATCGTCCTCAAGCCCGCCAGGAAGAATTTCACATGCATGGTGATGACGCTTTTGGCGTCCAGCGGGTTGGTGTCATGGTATATGTGACGGCGAATGGCAAGGTGCGATACGGCGCCATGCAGAGTCCAGCCTATTTCCCGTTTCAGCGCCGGATCGTCCGGAGTACGCAGGCCGGCCTCGAGCGCCGCCTCGTCGACGATCATCTCAAGCAAATGGGCCACAATCTTTCCGATGTATGCCGGCGCCATGGCCACATCCGACAAGGATGCGTAAAGGAACAAACGCAGCCAGCGTCGCGTCAGGATGCAATCGTAATACTCGTGATAAAGCTCCGTCATTCGCTGCTCGACAGATTTGCTGCGATCCTTCAGCAGCACGAACCAGACTCCCTTGATGGGACCGGCAATTTCCGTTTCATATACTGCGGTCAGCAAGGCAGCCTTGTTCGGAAACACGCTATACAGCAAGCGCTGCGACACGCCGCATGCATCGGCCAAGGCTCGAGTTTGCGCGGTAAGTCCGTGCTCCGAGAAAAATTCATACGCCTTGCTCAATATTTGCGCGCGGCGCTCGGCTTGCGGCATGCGCGCAGTCGGGTGACGTGTTTTCTTTGTTTTCTTCTTTGGCACAGCGGTTTTTCCCCGGCGGCGGATCGCCAAAACGTCGGATTTTGTTTCCATAAATAACTTCTTTCACTAGACGAACCGGGCATGTCCTTAACTGGCCATGTCCTTTATTGAAAACCTTTGCCGAAAAAGATATCGTCAATTGACGATATCTTTGATAATGGGTACTATCTTACACAAATATGGAAGATCGGATATCCGATTGTCTCATTCACCTATTGATGGACGAACCATGATTCTGGAAATGCGCACTTATCAGGTACACGCGGGCAAGACGTCGGAATTTCTGAAAATATATCAGGATAACGGACTGCACATTATCACGCGTTACGCCAAATTGAACGGATGCTGGACCAAGGAGTCCGGCACCTTGAATTCGATTGTATTCATGTGGGGCTATGACGATTTCGGACATCGCAGCGCGCAACGCGCGCAATTGGCACAGGATAAGGAATGGCAGGCTTTTGTTCCGTCTATCCTGCCTTATCTGGTGCATCAGGAAAGCGTTTTCCTGAATCCGGTTGATTTTTCCCCGGCCAGGTAACGCTATGCCAATCAGCACTTTTGAATTATTCAGACTCGGCATCGGCCCTTCCAGCTCGCACACCGTAGGACCGATGCGCGCGGCACGCCAGTTCGCGCAGGAACTTGAAGCCGCCGGCCACCTCGGGCAACTCGCCGGCGTGACAGCAGAATTGTATGGCTCGCTGGCGCTTACCGGCAAAGGGCACGGTACCGATCAAGCAGTGCTGCTCGGCCTGATGGGCGAGCAGCCTGAAACCGTGGACATCGACCGCATCAATGCATATCTGGCCGAGATACGGCAAAGAGGCGAAATCCTGCTGCTTGGCCGTCATCGTCTGGTGTTCAACGAAGCACAACACCTGTTGTTTCATAAAACCCGCACGCTCCCTGAGCACCCCAACGGCATGCGCTTCACGGCGACCGATTCCCGCGGCAATATGCTGCTTCAGCGCTTGCTGTTCTCAATCGGCGGCGGTTTTGTTGTTGCTGCTGAAAATATCAGCCAGACGGCAACGACAGTGGCATGGCCATATCCGTATCGATCTGCAGAGGCATTGCTCGACATCGGACGCGAACAGAATAAAACCATTGCAGCAATCGCATTCGAGAACGAGCTCATGCTGCGCTCGAAGCAGGAGATAACCGAGGGGCTGGATAAAATCAGCGCTGCAATGGCCGCTTGTATCGATCGCGGACTGGCACAGGACGGGATCCTGCCCGGCGGACTCAATGCCCGTCGGCGGGCCAAACAATTGCACGAACAGCTGGTGGCAGGCAGCGGCGCCTCCAGGCCCTTGGCAGCGCTCGATTGGGTCAATGCCTTTGCCATCGCCGTCAACGAGGAAAATGCCGCCGGCGGCCGGGTCGTCACTGCGCCGACCAACGGTGCGGCCGGCATCATTCCGGCGGTGCTCCGCTACTATGAACGGTTTTGCCCCGATGCCTCAAGGCAGGGAGTCCATGATTTCCTGTTGACTGCGGCAGCGATTGGCTCGCTGTACAAAGAGAATGCTTCAATCTCGGGCGCCGAAGTCGGATGCCAGGGCGAAGTCGGAGTCGCATCGTCAATGGCCGCGGCCGGTCTCGCGGCGGTCCTGGGCGGAAGCAATGAGCAAATCGAAAACGCCGCCGAAATCGGCATGGAACATAATCTCGGACTCACCTGCGACCCGATCGGCGGCCTGGTGCAGATTCCCTGCATCGAGCGCAATGCGATGGGCGCAGTCAAGGCAATCAATGCCGCCCATCTCGCGTTGTCCGGCGACGGCCGGCATTGCGTGACGCTCGACAAGGTAATCGAGACCATGCGCCAGACCGGCGCCGACATGCATAGCAAGTACAAGGAAACGTCGCTCGGCGGGCTCGCGGTAAGCGTGGTTGCCTGCTGACCGTGCTCATGCAGAGCTAGAGCCTGTTATGAACTCAATCAGGGGTCGCGGCGGCCGGCGTCACGCGCGCTGCAGGAATTCCTCCACCAGCCGCACCCAGTAGCTTGCGCCGATCGGCAGCAGCGCATCATTGAAATCGTAGCTGGAATTGTGCAGGTTGCACGGTCCGAGGCCATGACCGGCTTCACGGTGTCCACCCTCGCCGTTGCCGATGAATACATAGCAACCCGGCTGCTGCTGCAGCATGAATGCGAAATCTTCAGCACTCATGGTCGGCTCGACGTTGACGTTCACTTTCTCCTCGCCCACGATCGATTGCATCACGCGTGCCGCTAGCGCGGTTTCCTTCGCATGATTGACCAGCGCCGGATACAGGCGTTCGAATTTGAACTCGACTTGGGCGCCGAACCCGGCCGCCGCATGCTGTGCGATGTCGCGCATGCGATTTTCGATCAGGTCGGTCACTTGCGTGCTGAAGGTGCGCACCGTGCCGATTAGCAGCGCATCGTCGGGAATCACATTGGTGGCGCTGCCGGAATGGATTTGCGTCACAGACAGCACACCGGCGTCGAGCGGATTCCGGTTGCGGCTGATAATGGTCTGCCAACCCATCATGATCTGGAGCGCGACCATGATGGGGTCGATACCCTTGTGCGGCTGTGCAGCGTGCGCGCCCTTGCCTTTCACAATCACTTCGAATTCATTGGACGACGCCATCATCGGCCCGGGCTTGACGCCGAAAGTGCCAACCGGCATGCCCGGCCAATTGTGCATGCCGAACACCGCGTCCATCCGGCATTGCGTGAACAAGCCATCGTCCATCATCTGCTTTGCGCCGCCCCCTTTCTCTTCGGCCGGCTGAAAAATCAGGTACACGGTGCCGTCGAAATTGCGGTGCCGAGACAGATAGTGCGCGGCACCGAGCAGCATCGCGGTATGACCGTCGTGGCCGCAGGCGTGCATTTTCCCGGCGTGCCGCGAGGTGTGCGCGAAAGTATTGAATTCTTGCACCGGCAATGCATCCATGTCGGCGCGCAAACCTACCGCCCGGGTACTGGTGCCGGCCTTGATGATGCCGACCACGCCGGTCGTTCCCATGCCCCGCAGATTGGGGATGCCCCATTCGGTCAGCTTGGCCGCAACCAGATCGGCAGTGCGCTGCTCTTCGAAACACAGTTCCGGATAAGCATGGATGTCGCGGCGGATCTGCTGCAGGTCGCCGTGGAACTGAATGATCGGATCTATGAGTTTCATGCTTTCCTCTGAATATCTCCTCAACGAAATTGCATCTGCGATGCAATTTCGCTTGGCTCAATCATTACCGGGGCTCATTCTGCCCGGCGATCAGAATTTGTGGCTGATACCGGCATTGAACAGACGATCGCTATTGCCTCCGGTCAGAACACGAATACTCGATCCGCTGTCGTTTTTGATATTGCTGACGGAGGTATACAAATCGGTACGCTTGGACAGTCCGTAGATATAACCGGCGGCGAGTTGGGTAGCGTTCGCGTTTGCGTTGATACGATCATTCTTGCGGATGTATGAAGCGATGAACTTGCCGGCGCCGAACGGCACCGATACGCCGATCAAGCCGTCACGGGTATCGAGCACGCTATCCGTTTTATTAAGCTGGTAGGCGGCGTAAACTTTGGCAACGCCAAAGTCGTAGGTACCGGACAAGTTGGTGTTCTTTGTCGAGGTGTTGCCGGTCGCATCGTTGGCATTGTGATACGCCAGCTTCATGCTGAGACGATCTTTTGCATAGCCGACTGCGGCGCCCGTTTCGCGCAGCTTGGAATTGTCGCCGGCCTGTTCACCCAAACCGTACTGCAATTGACCTTCGAAGCCGTTGACTGTCGGGGTAACGTAAAAAATCGAGTTGTCGGTGCGTGCTCCGTTAGGACCGCCGCCATTGCTCATCATGCGGCCTGCGTTTCCGGCAAAACCGGTGAAGAACGGGTCATAGGCGAGCTGTGCACGGAACAACGTCGTATATTGACGGCCAAGCGTCACGGTACCCGCGCTGCCTTTCAACCCGACAAACGACTGGCGATTGAACAACGGTCCCTGCCCGGCACCGGTATCGACATTGAACCCCGACTCCAGGTTGAAGAGCGCGGACAAGCCGCCGCCCAGATCTTCCGTACCCCTGAAACCCAGACGGCTGCCGTACACGTTGCCGCTGTCGAGACGGGTCGCAGAGGTCGTGCCATTGTTCTCGTGGACGAGGCCCATGTCCACGATCCCGTAGACCTCAACCGAACTTTGTGCAAAGGCCGCTCCGGACACGGCCCCCAAAACTGCGAGTGCGAAAAATGCTTTTTTCATTTAAATTTCTCCAAAAGGAAGTAGGTTTTTTAATGTCAGACGAGGAAGGCGGTAGTCCCCGGACGCACTGTCGAACCGCCGGTTGAAATTTGCTGCAATCTTGTTGTTGCCTCCTTCAGCGCAGGTGGCAGAGCATGTAACCGAGCGCGCAGCCCACGCCCCACCCAAAGACGACCAGCCAGGCCGGGACCGGACTGGCAAGCGATGCAAGCAATCCCGGCCCCGTCGGTGTGCCCGCGGCTTGCGCTGCCGCTGCGGGTCCGGTCTTTTCTTGCACGCCGGTGCCGCCGAGCTGGACTGCGAACGCGGCAAAGAAATCATCCGCATTTTTCTTTGCCACCGTCTGCACCAGCCGGCTGCCGACGCTGGCGAGCTTGCCGCCGATGTCCGCCTTGGCGGCGTAGCTGAGCAAGGTCTGGTCGCCGTCCGCCGCAAGCGAAACCTGCGCGCCCATGCGCGCGAAACCGGCGGCGCCGCCCTGTCCTTGCCCGGTAAGCGTGTAGCCGTTGGGCGGGTCGAGATCGGACAGCACGACATTGCCGCGGAAGGTGGCGGACACCGGCCCCACTTTCGCGACGACTATCGCGCTGAATTCGGTATCGGATATCTTGTCGAGTTGCTTGCAGCCGGCGATGCAGGCGCGCAGCACCGCGGGATCGTTCAAGGCTTCCCACACACGCTGCGTCTTTGCGGGAATGCGGTATTCTCCGGAAAAGTCCATTGCCATGATTTATTTCTCGTAGTATTTGAACAGTGCCTGCGTGCCGCTGCGGCCATGGCCCTGCTCGGCAAGTTGCTGGTACAGCTTCCTGGCGAGCGCGAGAGCCGGCAGGTCGAGCTGCATGCGCGCCGCCTCGGCCAGCGCGATGCCCAGGTCCTTGATGAAATGCTCGATGAAGAAACCGGGCGCGAAGTCGCCCTTGATGATGCGCGCGCCGAACGTGTTGAGCTGAAAGCCCGAGGCCGCGCCGCCGCCGATCGATTGCAGTACGGTGTCCAGATCCAGCCCGGCGTGCCTGCCGTAAGCAAGGCCTTCGCATACGCCCATGATGGTCGATGCGATCACGATCTGGTTGCACATCTTCGTGTGCTGGCCGGCGCCGGGGCCGCCCTGAAGCACGATGTTGGTGCCCATCTTCTGCAGGATGGGCAGCGCGGAATCGAACGCAGCCTGCCCGCCGCCGACCATGATGGCCAGTTTCGCATCGCGCGCGCCGCCCTCGCCGCCGGACACCGGCGCATCGAGCGCGTCGCACCCCTTCTTTGCGGCCTCGGCCCCGATACGCCGGGCCAGCACGGGACTGGAGGTCGTCATGTCGATCAGGATGGCACCCGGCGCAGCGCGCGCGACAATGCCCTCATCGCCGAGATAAACCTCCTCCACATCGCGGGGAAAGCCGACCATGGTGATCACGATGTCGGATGCGGCGGCTACTTCGCCCGGCGTGCCGCACCAGACCGCGCCCTTCGCCACCAGTTCATCGGCCCTGGCGCGCGTCCGGTTGTAAAGGTTCAGCTGATAACCGGCATTCAGGATGTGGCCCGCCATGCTCCGTCCCATGATGCCGAGCCCGATGAAGCCGACGCGAACCTTGCTGTTTCCATTCATGTGCTTTTCCTTTGCAATAACTTGTGAAATGAGTCGTGCATGCGAGATCAATCCTTGCCGCGCAGCAGATCGCGCAGATACATGGGCGTCAGCGGCTGGCAGGTCGCCACTACGCCGAACGGCGCCAACGCGTCGTTCACGGCATTCGTCAGCACGCCGATTGCACCCATCACGCCGCCTTCCGCCATGCCCTTGATGCCGGCCGGCGTACTCCGGTTCGGGGTGTGCATGGGCAGCACTTCAAATTCGGGAAGTTCATGGGCTGTGGCGACCAGATAGTCGGCCAGCGTGCCGGACAGGTTTTGCCCGCCCTGGTCGTAAACAATGTGTTCGAGGAGAGCACCCGACAGGCCCATGGCGATGGCGCCGTGCTGCTGTCCTTCCACGACAACGGGGCTGAGCACCGTGCCGCAGTCTTCGGCGACTACGTAGCGCTCGAAGCGGATGGCGCCGGTCGCGATATCGACTTCCACTTCGCACGCATGGGTGGAATTGGAATAGGTCATCGGCGGCGGATCGTAGGTCGTATGGAATTCCAGGCCGGGACTCATTCCATCCGGCAGGGCCAGCGGGTCGAGATAGGCGGTGCGCGCGATGTCGGCCAGCGACAGGCCGGCGTCGATCCATCCGCCATCCGCGAGACATTCGACCTTGCCGTCGATCAGGCGCAGACTGCCAACCGGCAGACCGAGCCGCTTGGCCGCAATCGCCAGCACCTTGGCTTGCGCTTCCTTCGCACACAGGTACAGGGTACCGCCGCCGGCCGTGCCGCCGCGCGCACCGCGGCTGCCCATGCCGTATGGCGCGATGTCGGTGTGGCCGATATGCAGATGTACCTGCTGCGGTGCGACGCCCAGGCCTTCGGCGACTGCATGCGCCAGCGAAGTTTCGTAACCCTGTCCGGTCGCACTCAGCCCGACCGATGCATTGACGGCGCCCGACGGCTCGATGCGCACCCAGGCTGCTTCGTGGCCGGAGCCCTCGATGCCGGCGGCCTTGTAAAAACGCGAACCGTAGGTGGTCGACTCCACCACCGTGCAGATGCCGAGTCCGATATAGCGGCCTTGCGTCCTCGCCTGCCGCTGCCGCTCTCGGAACGCATGGTAGTCGATGGCGGCAAGCGCCGCCTCCAGCGTTTCGCGCGGCGTAATATCGGCCAGGACTTCGCCGGTTGCCATGGTGTATGGCAGCTCCTCGCGATGCAGCATGTTAAGACGCCGCACGTCGATCGGATCGAGTTCCAGTTCACGTGCGATCGCATCCATCGTGCCTTCCATCACCCAGCTCGTGATGGCCATCGGCGCACGCATCGGCGCGTTGCCAACCTTGTTGGTCAACACAACTTTTACATCGAAGGCGTAGTCCTGCACCTTGTACGGGCCGGGAAGAATCATGGCGATTACGCGCGCAAGGTAATTGCCCGGGAAAAAACTGTAAGCGCCGAAGTCTTCGATAATTTCCAGTTCAAGCCCGAGCAGCCGGCCGTCGGCACTGACCGCGGCGCGGGTGCGGCAGAAGTCTTCACGCGATTGCGAAGAGGACAGCAGGTTTTCCAGGCGATCCTCGCGCCAGCGTATCGGACGTTTCAGATGGCGCGCGAGCGCCGCGACCGTCAGTTCTTCACGATACAGCGCGATCTTCTGTCCGAAGCCGCCGCCGACGTCAGGCGAAATCACGCTGACCTGGCTTTCCGACAAGCGCAGGCGGCTTGCCAGCGTGGTGCGGTAGGGATGCGGCACTTGCGTCCCGACATGGAAGGTCAGATGCTGCCGCCCTTCGTCCCACAGCGCGATGCAGCCGCGCGTCTCGATCGGCAGTTGGGTCTGGCGATGCTGCGAGAACGTACTTTCGACCACGCGGCAGGCTTCCCGCTTGCGTGCGTCCACATCGCCATGTTGCGAATGCTGATGCGACAACAGATTGGACGGCAGGCTTTCATCGATTCTCGGTGACGCCGGATCAAGGGCCTGCCACATGGTGCTGACCGCCGGCAGTGCTTCGTATATCACCGTGACCCGCTCGACCGCATCCTCTGCCAGGTAACGGTCGGCAGCGATGATGCAGGCCACCGGATCGCCCTGAAAGCACACCTTGCCGATCGGCATGGCGTCCATTTCGACGGCTTGCAAGCCGTCGATCGGCGGCGCCATCCGCAGCCGGGTAGTCCATTCGGCGACATCACGTCCGGTAACGATCGCCACGACGCCCGGCATCTCGCGCGCCGCGTCGGCATCGATCGACACGATGCGCGCATGGGCGTGCGGCGAACGCACGAAGCACGCATGCAGCGCGCCCGGGACTTCGATATCGTCGATGTAGCGGCCGTAACCGGTCAGCAAACGATAGTCTTCCTTGCGCGGAAGGCGTTTACCTATGTAGCGGAAATCAGGATGCGGCATGGTCGGCTTTCTCCCGCATGGCCTGCGCCGCCTTCCTGATGGCGCGCACGATATTTTGATAGCCGGTGCAGCGGCACAGGTTGCCGGAGAGCGCCTCGCGGATTTCTTCGTCGCTCGGGTCCGGATTCCTGCCGAGAAAGGCTTCGAAGGTCATCACGATGCCGGGCGTGCAAAAACCGCATTGCAGGCCGTGCTCTTCATGCAGCGCCTGCTGCAGCGGCGACAATTCGCCCTGTCGCGCGATCGCTTCGATGGTCGAAATTTCATGGCCTTCCATCTGGATCGCATAGGTCAGGCACGACCGTGCTGCCCTGCCGTCGACCAGCACGGTGCAGGCGCCGCACACGCCGTGTTCGCAGCCGACGTGAGTGCCGGTCAGGCCACAGTCCTCGCGCAGCGCATCCGACAGCAGTTTGCGCGGCTCGGCCAGCAATTCGCGGTTCTCGCCGTTGACGGTCAGGGTGATGGAAACCTTGTTCATGCCGTCCTTTCTTGTGCTCGTTCGAGCGCGCGGGCCACAGCGCGCTGCACCAGTGTTTCTGTCAATTCCTTGCGGTAGACCGCCGAAATGCGCGCATCGTCTTCCGGTGCAATCGCATCGCGCACGGCGCGCGCCAGTCGGTCAATCCACGCGCGATCCGGAATGCGTCCGGCAAACTGGCTTGCCAGCGCGTCATAAGCAACCGGCACCGGGCCGATGCCGCTCAAGCCGAGACGCAGGGATGCTGCGCGTCCTTCACGCAAGGCGACCGTGGCGGCAACCGCGACGATTGCAAAATCGCCGTGGCGGCGATTGAACAAGCGGAAGGCTTCGCCTTCCTGTAATGCCGCTTTCGGAAACTGTACCGAACGGATCACCTCGTCCGGCTCCAGCGCGGTAGCCATGACAGCCACGAAGAAATCGCGAGCCGGGACGGTGCGTTGCCCGCGCACACTGACGATGTCGATCTGCGCATCCAGCGTGACGGCGATCAGCGCAAGTTGCGCGGCCGGGTCGGCGTGCGCAAGGCTGCCGCCCAGCGTGCCGCGCTGGCGGATCGCGTAGTGGCCGATAGTGCGCGCCGCTTGCGCCAGCAGCGGACAGCAATTGCGCACCAGTTCGGATTCCTCCACCTGGTAATGGCGCGTGAGCCCGCCAATTTCCAGCATGTCGCCGGCATCGCGTATATAGGCCAGCTCGGTGAGGTCGTTCAAGTCGACGAGCGCAGCTGGCGCGGCCAGACGCATGTTCAACATCGGCCCCAGGCTCTGCCCGCCGGCGATCACCTTCGCGTTGTCTGACTGAGCCAGCTGCGTCAGCGCCTCGTCGAGCGAGGTCGGGCGATGATAGGAAAATGCCGCAGGTTTCATCGCACTACCAGACCAGCGAATGGCCGCTCTGCTTGTCGAACAGATGCAGGCGATTGAGATTGACGGCAAGGCTCAAGTTTTCGCCTTCTCTGTGCTGCACTTCCTTGCCGACGCGGAAAAACAGTTCAACGCCTTCGACTGTCACTTTGAGGAACTGGTCGGAACCGACCGGCAGCACTGACACAATGCGTCCCTGAAGCGTCTCGCGCCGACGCCGCTCGCCATGCGCGTCGATGTCCTCGGCACGCAAGCCGAGCACCACGGTGCGGCCGGCGTCGCCGGCGACTTTTTCCGCGATATGCGGCGGCAGCCTGATTTCGAGCGGGCCGCGTTTGAACAGGACGGTCTCGCCTTCAGTCGCAATTGCGCCTTCGAGGAAATTAATCGGCGGATTACCGAGGAAGGAGGCAACGAACATGTTGCCGGGCCGCTCATAGATTGCATCCGGCGTGCCGATCTGCTGCACCACGCCGCCGCGCATGACGACAATGCGGTCGGCCAGCGTCAGCGCCTCGGCCTGATCGTGCGTCACATAGACAAATGTGGTTTGCATCGCTTGATGCATCTGCTTGATCTCGGCGCGCATCGAAATGCGCAGCGCCGCATCGAGGTTGGAAAGCGGCTCGTCCATCAGGAAAGCGAGCGGCTGGCGGACCATCGCGCGGCCGAGCGCGACGCGCTGGCGCTGACCGCCGGACAACTGGTCGGGACGGCGCTCCAGCAATGCTTCGATTTCCAGCCGGCGCGCGGCATCGCGCACGCGATAGTCGATTTCGACGGCGGGATGTTTGCGCATGCGCAGACCGAAAGCAATGTTTTCATAGACCGTCTTGTGCGGATACAACGCGTAGCTCTGGAACACCATCGAAACATCGCGCTTGTGCGGCGGCACGGCGTTCATCGCTTCGTTGTCGAAGTACAGCATGCCTTCGCTGACGTCCTCCAGGCCGGCGATCATGTTCAGCGTGGTCGATTTGCCGCAGCCGGATGGGCCCAGCAGCACCAGGAATTCCTTGTCGGCGATGTCAAGATCGAGATTGTCGAGTGCGACGTAACCGTTCGGGTAGCGCTTGCCTACGGCTTCGAATTTAATGCGGGCCATTGTGTACTCCTTTAACCTTTGACCGCGCCGGCAGTGAGGCCGGAGACGATGTAACGTTCGAACATGATGGCGATAATCACCGGCGGAATGATCGCCAGCACGCCGGCTGCGTTGATGAATGAAAAGCTGATGTTGAAGTCCGAGGCGAACGAGGCGACCACGATCGGCATGGTTTGCGAGGCCGGGGTCTGGGTGAACATCAGCGCCAGCAGAAATTCATTCCAGCTCGTCAGGAAAGCGAACAGCACCACCGCCACCAGCGAGGGCAAGGCGAGCGGCAGGAACACCAGCGTCAGGGTCTGGAAGCGCGAACAGCCGTCGACCCGCGCCGCCTTGTCCAGCTCGTCAGGCAGCGACTCGAAATAGCCGAGCAGGATGAATACGCTGAACGGCACGGTGATCGCGAGATAGGTAATGATCAGCGACAACAGGTTGTCGAGCAGGCCGAGCTTTTGCACCAGCAGGAAGAACGGCACCACCAGCGCAATATCGGGGATCACGCGCGAGGTGAGCATGATGTAGATCGACGAGGTGCGGCCGATGAAGCGGATCTTGGCCAGCGCATACGCCGCCGGCACGCTCACCATCAGGTTCAGCACCACCACCGCGAACGCGACGATGAAGCTGTTCCACATCGACGGCAGCAGATTCTGCGCGGTGGACGGGATGAAACCGCCGCTGTTGCTGTCGCCTTCCCTGCGCGTTTCATAGGTGACGACATGGTCCTTGGCCTTGAATATCGCGGTAAAATTTTCCGCCGTTGGCTGGTGCGGCACCCAGTGCGGCGGCACCGAGGTGATCTCGGCTTCGGACTGCAACGACGACGACAGCAGCCAGCCGATCGGCGCCAGCACATACGCGATGAACAGCAGCGAAGAGATGGACAGCAGCGTGCGCCTGCCGAAATGGGCGGTGCTCATAGTTTTTTACCCATGGTGCGGATGATGAAGAAAGCGAGCACGAAAGTGATGATCGCCATGATGTAGGCCAGCGCGGCGCCGGTACCGAATGCGAGCTTGCGGAAGGTCTCGGCATACACTTGCCACGCCAGCACATGGGACGCATCGGCCGGCCCGCCTTCGGTCAGGATGAAGAACAGGTCGAAGTGCCGGATCGCCATCATCGTCTCGTACAGCATGACCAGCATGAAGCCAGGCTTGAGCGCCGGCAGCGTGATGTGGATGAAGCGTTGCCAGAGGTTGGCGCCGTCCACCATGGCCGCGCTGTACAGGTCGGCACGCACCGATTTCAGGGTCACCAGCAGCAGGATGGTGGCGAGCGGAACTTCCTTCCACACGAAGGCATTGACGATCAATGGCATCGTCTTGTTGACGTCGCCCAGCAACACCATGTATTTGTCGATGACGCCGAGCTGCAGCAGCAGGCCGTTGAGTGCGCCGTAGCCGGAGTCGTAGATCCATTTCCACATCAGCCCGTTGGCGACATACGGAATCGCCCAGGGAATCAGCAGGACCGCGGACAGGATGCGGCGGCCGCGGAATTCCTCGTTGAGCAGCAGCGCCATCAGCATCGCGATCAACATGATGCAAGCCACCGACATCACGGTGAAAGAGGCGGTGCGCCCGACCGAGCTCCAGAATAGCGGGTCGTGGAAAAGCTGGACGTAGTTGTCGAACCAGACGAAGGGAGTGCGATGCGGCCGCGACAGCTTGAGGTCGAACAGGCTGATCCAGAACGAGTAGAGGATGGGGAAGACCGCCATCACCATCAGGACCAGCATCATCGGCGCCAGCAAGATCATGGCGCTTTTCTGATCGTAGGCACTTACCGGGTAGCGCAGGGCCTTGGGCAGCATGCTGCTTTTCGTGTTCATCGATTCGGGCTTTCATCAAGGCAGGGACGGCGGCGCCGTCCCTGCGTTCAGGCGGGGATCAGGCCTGCTTCTTCAGCTGGTTCCAGCTTTGCGCCGATTTCTTCAGCGCATCGGCCACCGTGCTCTTGCCAAGGACGGCCGACTGCCAGGCGGCGCCGTTGACCTCGTCCCATTCGCCGAACCAGCGCGTGATGACATCCTTCTTCTTCACCAGTTGCTGCTGTTTCTCGTACATCGCGAGATCGGCGTACTTCTGGTACGAAGCGAGGATGTCCGGATCCTTGAACAATTCCTTCACGCCGAAACCGGTACCGACATCGGCGAACATCATTTTCTGGAACTGCCACTTCCCGTCTGCCTTGCCGCCGAACCATTCGATCAGCTTGGCGGCATTGGCAGCGCGGGTCTTGTCGGCGGCGGCTTGCCCGCTCATGGCGTGGAAACGCATCCAGCCTACGGTCGTGTGCGAACCGGCGGGGCCGGCCGGCATCAGCGCCTGTTTCACCCGGCCGGCGACCTGCGACTGCTTCGGATCGTTGAGGGTGCGGACGCGGTAGCGGCTCAGCAAGCCGAACGCATGGTTGCCGGACCCGAGGGACTTCAGGCCGTTGAGTTCGCCGGTTTCCACGCAGGCAGGCGAGATGATCTTATGCTTGTTGACCGCATCGACGATCCATTGCAGCGCCTGATGTGCGCCCTGCTTCGGATCGTCCATCAGCGCGAAGCCGTTGTCGTCGACGAAGCGACCGCCGTGCGAGTACACCAGCGCGGTCAGGAATTCGATCAGCCAGCTTTCGCGCGCCATCGGCAGCATCATCGGGTATTCGGACAGGCCGGCCTTCTTGATGGCCAGCGATTGCTGCACCAGTTCGGCCCAAGTCTTGGGCGGTTCCTTGATGCCGGCCTTCTTCAGCATCGCTTCGTCATAGAAAAAAGCCATGTAGTCGGAATAGTAAGTCAGTCCGTATTGCTTCCCGTTGTACTGCATCGACTTGGTACAGAAGTCGTCGAACGCGGGGTTGTACTTCATCAGTTCCGGGAAGCCATTGACCGGCGCGATCCAGCCCGCGTCGGCCCACTCCGGCAACCAGCTGTCGGACACATACACCACATCGAGCGGCGCCTTGCCGACGAACTTGGTGACCATCGTGTCGCGATACTGCGCCCAAGGCGCATTGTTGTAGTTGACTTTGATGCCTGACTTCGCTTCGAACGCCGTCAGATGGCTCTTGACCACATCGACCCCTGCCGACCAGGCATAGAGGTTGAGTGTGTCGGCAGCGTTGGCATTGCCCGCCAGCGAAAACAGGCCGGTTCCCGCCACGCCCGCGGCTGCGGACATCCTCAGGAAATCACGGCGACTCGAACGGCGCGTCCAGATGTTGCTCATTGCTTTTCTCCCCATTTACCGAAGACTGCGGCGATTATTCCAGCAGTATTTGACACAACCGGCAGCAGCCGGCGACTCACTACATGCATTTCATTATTACGGCTTTAATTTATATCGTCAAGCGACGACATAAATTTATTTTATTCCCTGTTGCGACAAAATCTCTAAATACTGTGCGCCGGACTAATTCGGTGCAAAAACCCAGTAATTTTCACTTAAATAGATCATTCTGTCCTTTTTTGTGCATTTTTATAGATGCGATTCCATGCAAATTTGGCAGGATTTTATATCGTCAAGTGCGGATATAGACACGTCTTTATGCGCTGTAATGCGACGCTCGTTTATGCCAAAGCCGGCGTTCCATGGCAATGTCGGAAGTCTTAAACCAATAGAACTTGATATTTCGCCTCCGACCACAAGCAAGCCGTACCTGTAGAAAAGCCCGTTGAATAAACTGCGGCGGGTTCGCGGTGCAAATGCCCTTAAGCCTGGGTCTGCTCGATAACCAACAGATAAAGTCAGTCGCAAACGGAAATGAAGGTTCAGTTAAAGACGATCGTCAACATCATGGCCGCATTTACCGGGAGGTCTGCGTGCCTCACCTGCAGACCGTCTTGAGGCGCTAGCGAGTCGGCAATGGAATCCAGGCCATTACCGTACAACCGCAGCCGGGGACGCTCCCGACTTTAAAAATCGTGGTTGAGGCAGTGGGAGTGCGGTCGAGAGGTTGACCGTGAGAGGGCTGTGGGATTTGAACGGACTGCAGGCAACCAGACTGGTGCCGATACCGGTCGTTCCCCTTAATCAAACCAGTGGCATTTGCAATTGGTGAGAACCGCATTCGGGGACGGAATCCGTTTTGGCAAGGCCAAGGCGGACAAGGCTTGTGCCGCCAGATTAGGCATCGCCGCCGGTGCTAATGTTTTTCATATCGTCACCGTGCGCAGTGTGGGCAGCCACACAAGCGACGAACAACGCCGCCATGCGCTCCAAAGCTGCCCGCAGCGCCCATACACTGATACGAAAACCGCTCTATACTGAATGAGGCGCCAGCCGCGTCAACAATCGTCCTCTCTATCTACATCAATCGAAAGGATTTCCCATGGCCAGTTATATGATCGTCCGCCACAAGGTTCGTGACTTCTCGCAATGGAAGCCTGGATATGACGCGCACCTTCCCAAACGCAATGCGGCGGGTCTCACAGAGAAATACGTTCTAAGAAGCGCGGATGACCCGAATGAAGTCGTCCTGATGTTTGAAGTGCAAGACCTAAGCCGCGCGAAGGCATTTTCCGAGTCCGCCGATCTGCGCGAAACCATGCAAAAAGTCGGCGTCATGGATAAACCCGATATCTATTTCCTCAACGACTGAATCTCCCTTGCTATATCTCGGCGAGTGGCCATTCCTGGTTTGTCTCTCGCCGTTTCTTTTCCTGCCCAGTCCAGGCCTTCACCATTGAACGCCGAGAGCAGGATCACCCGGATTTGCGGATTGCCATGGCGGGCATAATCGATGCAGCGCGGCATGTCGAACCGGAGATGCGGCAGCAGGTCGGTCTTGCTGAGGATCATCAGGCGGGCAGCGCGAAACATGGCGCCAAGCGGTCGATCCATTCGGTAGTTTTGATCGGTTGCCCGGTAACGAGGTCTTCGCCCTGAGCCGCCCAATAATCTTCGCCGCTGATTTTTTCATTGGGAATCGAACCCTCGACCACGAGCACGAAATTGTCGATCTCTCCCTTGGCGGCTTGGTGGAACGGCGCCTGGAACTCGGCGCCGTTCGCATAGGCGAGGACCGGGTTATGCAGATGGACTTGCGGCAGCCCGGGAATTGCTCCCATGACCGCGTCTTCGATACTCGGCTGCGTCGCGGCCGTGATCGACACCGTGTCGCCGTCGCAGCCGAGTCCGGCGGTCATCCAGAGAATATGCACTTCCTTAAGGGCGGGAGAATGCTGCGTTTTGCGTCCGTACGGAATCGAGGGTGTGGCTGACATGGCAATGGCTCCTCTGCTGACGCTTCATCTTCAACCGCACAAAAATCTGCAACGGATGTCGGCGCAACAACCGTTCTATGCAATCGATCTACGCGTTGGCTTCCGCCTAAACTGGATGTTTTCTGCCGGGCTTCTAAACCGGTTTCCGAACCCTTGAAGGAAATTACCGGAAATAATTTTCCCCCGAGCCTTTGCTTCATATGAAATCTATGAAATTTTCAAGTACATACAAGCAGAACCAGCGGAACCTTACAGGCAAGTTGGGCAATCTCAAACGGGCACATGGCGCGAGAATCCTGCAAGCGTATTAATAAGCAAGCCGGCCCGAAATCTGGGAAGAGTCATTTTTTTGCATTGAATATGACGGTTTTCCGGTATCGAGCGCTAATCATTCGTTAACCTGCTGTTAACGTTCCGCGTGTCAAAATTATTTTCGTCCTCCCCCCACCTTGCCCCAAGGTGGTTTTGCCCGATGTCCGAATCCGGATGTCGGGTTTTTTACGGATCTGCCATTGGCGATGACTCAAGCTGGAAGCTGCGATGCCGGGACTATTCGAAAGCGGCAGAGAAGATTCCGATCATCGACGAACGCTTCGGCTACACAAGTTCGGACACGCCTGGTGCAGTTCATTACGAAAGTCTGATTTTGAGCACAACATTTCTTCTCAGTTATCTGAAAGCGCCTTTTTTGGTAGGCGCCATTGCGCCATCGTCAATGTTTCTGGCCAAAGCGTTGTGCCGGCAAGCAGAAGGTGCGCAACACTTGATCGAACTGGGTGCCGGTACCGGTGCCGTTACGCAGCATCTGCATGAGAAGTTTCCGGAGACCTCGTTGGTCGTTGTCGAACGGGACATGCTGATGGCCGCAGCGCTGCGCCGGCGCTTTGGGACATGCACGGTGGTGGCAGATGCCATTCAAGACCGGGAAGATCTGTTCAAAGATATTCCCGACCAATCAGTGGCGGTTTCGTCCTTGCCATTCCGCAGCTTGCCCGAAACCGTTGCGGCGAAAATCAGTGCCCTTCTGAAGAATTTTCTGCTGGCAAGTCCGAAAAGGCGGATCGTACAGTACACCTACGGCCAGCGCGTTCCGTTCGCTTCTCCTCACCCTGCCTTGACCTGGAAACGCCAGGAGCTTATCTTGCGCAATGTTCCGCCAGCTTGGGTTTGGACGCTCCAGAAGTCGACAAACCGGCCTTAGCCCTTACGAAAAAACCAGCTCAAAAGCTATGTCCGCCTGTCGCCTGAACGTCGCGAACTACTGCCCTGCTCCGCATCGGACATATCGCAATCATCATCTTGAGCCGGTTGCGCATTCTATTCCAGCCTCGAAGTTGCGTCAGACCAGTCAGTCTCCGGGACAGGCATCGGAATATGTCGCGGTGCGGTCAGGCACTCGCGTCAGGGCTGCGCTTCCGCTTCGTCGGCGGCCCGCTCGAGGTCGCCGTCTGACAAGATGCGCGTGTCAGGGTCAGGGTCAGGGGCATTGCGGGCGTCGGGCGTGAACCGCAGCCCGGCCATGTAAGGCGTGGGCTTCTTGCGCCGGTAGTCGAGGACCTCCTTGCCGTAGTAGTCCCGGGCTTCTTGTCCGGTCTTCACGCCGGTGACGATATCGTGCATTAGATTCAGCGCCAGGAAATTCGCCTCCTCGTCGTGGCAGCGGGCCGACACTTCGCCCGACGTTCTCTCGGTGATTACGCTGCCGTCGAACTGCGCAATGGCAGCGAATTTTTCGACCGGCACGCGGTAATCGATGAACGACTCGATGCAGTCCGCATGCGGGATAGGGAAATTGTGCTGGTAGAACGCCTTCGATGCGACGATGCGTTTCCACGGACCAGGGTTGTGCCAGACAAGCAGCGTATCGGTCGCCTCATGCGGCTCCTCGTACTTGTCGATGACGAGCTGCGCAGCTTCCTGCGACTCCTCGGGTCAGCCCTGGATAATTTGCGCTCCCGTTTTCCCAGCCATGGCTGCCTCCTTCACGAGACGCCGAAATTGTCGTGTAAATGACGCCCTTGTGGCGTACATAGCGGCTAAGGGAGAGAACCCTTAAGCCTTGGCGTTGTCAGGGTTCTTTGCCGAATATGCGTCCATCACCCTTGCTGAATACACCAGTGCCGCCCCGGCGTTGACCGCGATGGCGACCCCAAGGGCTTCCGCGATTTCCTCACGTGTGGCGCCGTGTTTCACGGCTGCGTCCGTATGCACCACAATGCACCCGTCACATTGTCGGGTGACCGCAACAGCCAGAGCAATCAACTCCCGCATCTTCGCATCGAGCTTGCCAGTCTTCGTGCCGGCATCGCTCAGCTCGCGATAGCCGCGAAGTGTATCTGGACTGATTTTGCCGATCTCTCCAATCCTGGCCATCACCTGCTGGTAGTAATCGTTCCAGTCGAGCATCATTTCATTTTCCTCCGGTCTTTTCACCTTCCGATCGGATACCTCAGTGAAGCCGATGGTCAAAAGG
>JAQGLW010000005.1 GCA_028292665.1 Herminiimonas sp. | reverse complement strand
ACAACCCGAAGGCCTTCTTCACACACGCGGCATTGCTGGATCAGGGTTTCCCCCATTGTCCAAAATTCCCCACTGCTGCCTCCCGTAGGAGTCTGGGCCGTGTCTCAGTCCCAGTGTGGCTGGTCGTTCTCTCAAACCAGCTACTGATCGATGCCTTGGTAGGCTTTTACCCTACCAACTAGCTAATCAGATATCGGCCGCTCCACGAGCATGAGGTCTTGCGATCCCCCACTTTCATCCGTAGATCGTATGCGGTATTAGCGTAACTTTCGCTACGTTATCCCCCACTCCAGGGCACGTTCCGATATATTACTCACCCGTTCGCCACTCGCCACCAGGGTTGCCCCCGTGCTGCCGTTCGACTTGCATGTGTAAGGCATGCCGCCAGCGTTCAATCTGAGCCAGGATCAAACTCTTCAGTTTAATCTCTGTTGTTGACATTTCTGTCTGATTCTTTCGAATCGGTCGCTCACTCAAAATACTGACAGGCCTGTTCTTGCGAACAGTCCTATATTTCTTTGTGAGCACTTAATTGTAAAGTTGTCGACTCCGCTTTCGCGGTGCCGCGCATTTCCATCAAGCGCCCACACTTATCGGCTGTTAATTTTTAAAGAACTCAGTCCGCTTCCGCATCCCGCCTTTTACCGCCGGACACCGCGCTGTCAAATCGTTTTGTTTGTCAGCAGCAGAGAGATGAGATTATGCAGCTCTTTATCAGCTACGTCAAGTTTTTTACTCTCTCGATCTCTGCACAATCACTTCTTTTATGCTTGACTTTTCAGTCTTGCAAACTGCTGACAAATCGTTTTGTTTGACAGCAGCAAAGAGGCAAAATTATGACTTATTCCGCAAATTCGGTCAATCACGCTGTTCCGTAAAACTCCGAAACCCTCATTGACAGAACCGCTTTTTCCATCATCCAACTGCTTCGCTCAATACGTAAATATCAAGGTCTTTTGCAGCACCGTTTTGCGACGGGAGGCGAACTATATCAAAGGTTGCGGAAGCTTGGCAAGCGTTTCTCGACAAATGCTTTCATTCCTTCCTTTTGATCTTCGGTGGCGAAGGTGCTGTGGAACAATCGACGCTCGTATTGCACGCCTTCTGCGAGCGTGGATTCGTAAGCGCGGTTAATCGCTTCCTTGATCATCATGACGATGGGCAACGACATGGCAGCAATGGTTGCAGCGGCGGCAAGACTCTCATCCAATAGCTTTTCTGCCGGCACAATACGCGACACCAAGCCTGCGCGCTCGGCTTCGGCGGCGTCCATCATGCGTGCCGTCAAGCACATATCCATCGCCTTGGCTTTGGATACCGCGCGCGGAAGGCGCTGTGTGCCGCCCGCGCCAGGCATGGTGCCAAGCTTGATTTCGGGTTGACCGAATTTGGCTGTGTCCGCTGCGATGATGAAATCGCACATCATCGCCAATTCGCAACCACCACCGAGCGCATAACCGGCCACTGCGGCGATGACCGGTTTGCGAACACGTCGAATCTGTTCCCAATTGCGGGTGATGTATTCACCTTTGTAGACATCCATATAACTGTAGCCGGCCATTGCGCCGATGTCCGCCCCAGCCGCAAATGCTTTTTCGTTGCCTGTGATAATCATGCATCCGATATTTTCATCCGCGTCGAACTGAAGCAACGCATTGCCCAGTTCATCCATTAACTGATCATTGAGTGCATTGAGTGCTTTCGGCCGGTTCAAGCGAATCAAACCTGTCTTGCCGTGCTTTTCAACAAGAATGTTTTCGTAATGCATCGCAGGCTCCTTGAATAGATATGACAAGATTGTAATCGCAGCGTGCCCGGCAGGCATTCGCAAATAATGGATCAACCGATATCTGCCCAGCCGTGGTCGTCATCGGCACGCAGTACCTTGCGTACGTACTTTTGCGGCAGCAAGTCCATTGCCGCCCGCTATGCATCGACAATCTTTTCGTGCCTGGCATGCGTCAGGCATGACCCTCGGCAGTCCCGCATACAAAACAAAAGAGGAAAATCATGTCCGAATTTGGAGGCGCCGTTATCTCCATGGCATTGCATGAACGGAAAGCGTTGAGTAAATTGTTTGTATAGTGAGACGCATAGACGTCAGCTCATTCCACCATTCGGTTCCGATACCCCGGTAATTTCAGTTTGCCTTGGAGATGCTAATGACGCAAACAATTTGGCTGCCCGAGATGTCGACGGGGTCGGCTGCCATGGACGAATTACATCAGGATTTTTTCAGGACTTTGGTTCAGGCAGGATCTGTCACGGATAAAAAATTCAGTGCCGGCTACAATGCCTTGATCGCGAAAGCGGAACAGGCATTTGCCACTGAAGAACGATGGATGGAAGAGATCGACTCCGCTTCACTCAAGGCTCATCGCGAGCAGCATGCCCGGATATTAGGCGCACTCCATCACGTTCATTCAAAAGTGATGGCCGGCGAGCTTGCCACAGGGCGGGATGTCGTAGAAAGACTATTGCCGCAATGGTTTCTATTTCATATGTCGACCATGGATGCGGCATTGGCAATGTCCATGCAAACGGCTGACGCTGAAGCAGCGCATTCCATGCTTACGCCGTCTTCGGATTATGTCGATTGAAACTGCGGACCGCGCATTTGCGACACCTATTAAACAATCAACCTGATTGCATCCTCAACGGGTTGAATCCGGGACCGGCGCCAATTTCGGCAAAAGCACCCACATCGTTCCGCGTTGCTTCATTTTGCCTGCCTTCTCGCCGGCCTCTGCACCGAAACCCCAGAAATAATCAGCCCGCACAGCATTCCTGATCGCACCGCCGGTATCCTGCGCCAGCATCAGACGCTGCAAAGAAACGTCGCTGTTGGGTTGTGTCGTTGCAATGAATACCGGCACGCCAAGCGGCACGAACTGCGTGTCGACCGCAATCGAACGCTGCGGCGTCAATGGTATGCCCAGCGCCCCTTTCGGGCCTTTTTTCGGATCAGTCAGTTTCTCTTCCTTGAAAAAGACATAACTGGGATTGGCGTTGAGCAGTTCCTGCTGACGGGAAGGATGCGCAGCGAACCAGGTCTTGATGCCCTGCGCCGATGCCTGGTCAAGCGTCATTTCGCCTTTATCGACCAAGTAGCGCCCGATGGATTTATAGGGGTAACCGTTTTGATCCGCATAGGCGACACGTACCGTTTCCTTCGTGTCAGTCAGCTGCACGCGGCCGGAGCCTTGCACCTGCAGAAAAAAAGCTTCGATCGGATCGTCGACCCACAACAATTCCTTGCCGACCAGCGTATTCGATTGGGTCATCTCGGCACGTGACAGATAAGGCACTACCTTGTTTCCGGCCAGCCGTCCGCGCAAACGCATGTTTTTCAATTCAGGGTAGACGCTGGCCAGATCAATCGTCAGCATATCTTCCGGTGCACGATACAACGGTGTCTGATATGCGCCGCCGCGTTTGCGGGCACCGTGCAGCAATGGTTCGTAATAACCGGTCACCAAACCGCTATCCGACCCATCCGGATTGAAAACCCGGTACGGCACAAAAAACGCTTCGAAAAAAGTGCGCACCGCCTTCTCATCGGCGGCATTGACATCGCGAGCAATGGCGCAAGGCTCTTTCCAGTCCGCTTTTTTGACGAGCACTTCACAGGAAGCAAGAAAGGCCGGCCATGCCTCACGCAAATCGTCTTTGTCCCAGCCCGGCAATGCGGCATAAGTGGCGGATCTAAGTATTTCCGCCGGCTGGGCAACCGGAACAGCAGGCGTCGATGGCATCGATACCGGCGGCACGGTAGTGCAGGCAATCATGTTGAATACGATGAATATTGCAGATGCGAGTAAACTTATGCGAGTGGGTAACATTGAGGATGCGTGAAATGTGGGTATTATTGCTTGAAGCCGGTGTGGCCTTGTTCCTGCTGGTCTTTATTGTCTGGTGGACCATGTTTTCGGGAAGAAAACCGGACCATTCTACCCAACAAAAACCGTTGCCGCCGAAAGACGAGACTCCCGGTTGAAATACTCCGGCAATCAGTGAAGCGTGCGAGGCAGCGAGAGTACGAATTCCGGAATCTTCGCTTCAAACTGTTCGCCGTCTTCGGCCACGCAAAAGTATTCTCCGTGCATCGAGCCTTGCGGGGTCGCCAGCGATGTACCGCTGGTGTATTCGAATTGTTCGCCCGGCTGCAACAACGGTTGATGCCCGACCACACCCAGACCCCGCACTTCTTCCATATGGTTGTTGGCATCGGTGATCACCCAGTGGCGCGAAATCACTTGCGCGGCGATCTGGCCGGTATTCTTGATCGTGATTGCATAGGCGAACACATAATTGGAATGATCCGGATCCGATTGGTTTTCCAGATATTGCGTCCTGACAGATACGGTCAATTCATAAGCTGCCATATGATTCCTTCAATGTCTTCTTGTTATTAACGATGCATGCGCCATGCGATTGTATCAAGTGCCGGATTGCATACGGAATATTCCGCGATGCAAGACTTTACCGGACACCGACGGGTAAAATAGCCGATCCTTTTCAAAAATGACTGACATGCCAACTTATCGCATTGCTCCCAGCATCCTGTCCGCCGACTTCGCCCGTCTGGGCGAGGAAGTTCGCAATGTCGTTGCCGCCGGCGCCGACATCATCCATTTCGACGTGATGGATAACCATTACGTTCCCAATCTGACAATCGGGCCGCTGGTCTGCGAAGCGATCCGGCCCCACGTGCAAGTGCCGATCGACGTGCATCTGATGGTCAAGCCGGTGGACCGGATTATCCCGGATTTTGCCAAGGCCGGCGCCAATATCATCAGCTTCCACCCTGAAACATCGGAACATGTCGACCGCACGTTGCAGTTGATTCACGACAATGGCTGCAAGGCCGGGCTCGTATTCAACCCTGCCACACCGCTGCATTATCTGGAACATGTGATGGATAAACTCGACCTGGTGCTGATCATGTCGGTCAATCCGGGATTCGGCGGCCAGTCTTTCATCCCGGAAGCGCTGAGAAAAATCGCGGCGGTCAGGAAACTGATCGATGCATCGGGCCGCGACATCATGCTCGAAGTCGATGGCGGCATCAAAGCCGACAACATCGCACAAGCCGCGCAGGCCGGCGCCGACACATTCGTCGCGGGCTCGGCGATTTTCGGCAAAACCGATTACAAGGCGGTGATCGATGCGATGCGCAAGGAATTGGCGAAAGCATGAATGCGCCTGAACGCATCTTGTTGAACGGCATTCGCGCAGTCATCATCGATCTCGACGGCACGATGCTGCACACGGCGCCGGATTTCCACATTGCGGTGAACCGGATGCGCGCCGAATTGAACCTGGCGCCGCTCGCGATCGAAACGATCACCGATTTCGTCGGCAAAGGGACGGAAAATCTGATGCGCCGGGTGCTCGGCGCCGATTTCGGACCGGCAGAGGTCGAACAGCATTTCGATCAGGCGCTGGCATCTTATGAACGGCATTATCTTGCGATCAACGGCGATTACGCCACTGTCTATCCCGGTGTGCGCGAAGGACTGGAGGCAATGCAGGCTGCGGAACTGCGGCTGGCGTGCGTGACCAACAAGCCGATTGCGTTTGCTGCACCGCTGCTCGAAAAAACGGGATTGGGCCGCTATTTTGAAGTAGTTTATGGCGGCGATTCCCTGCCGAAAAAGAAACCCGACCCGTATCCGCTGTTGCAGGTATGCGCCGATTTCGACCTGCGGCCGCATCAGGTCGTGGCGATCGGCGATTCGTCGAACGATGCGCAGGCGGCGCGGGCGGCCGGTTGCCGGGTATTGAACGTGCCATACGGTTACAATCACGGACAACCTATACAAGAGGTCGATTCCGATGGTATAGTTCCAACGCTGCTTGATGCGGCACATCTCATTTCAGCATAATCCGCAACCGACATGTTTCTCGATAAAAAACGTACCGTGACATTGCCCGGAGCCTTTGAGGCTTGGCTATGGCGACGCTGGCAATCCCGGGCTGAATAACCCGATTGGCCGCTGATCGCCTGCGCGCGGTCGGCAACGTTTTTTAAACCCCATCCACCGCTCGTTCTACAATAGCGGTCCGGAGAGAAACATGACTGAACTCGAATTCAAATCGCTGGCTACGCAAGGCTACAACCGCATTCCGCTGATCGCCGAAGCATTCGCCGATCTTGAAACCCCGCTGACGCTGTATCTGAAACTGGCGCAAACCCGGAACACCGGCAAGAATACTTTCCTGCTCGAATCGGTGGTGGGCGGCGAACGCTTCGGCCGCTATTCGTTCATCGGCTTGCCGGCCACGACGCTGATGCGCAGCTTCGGCGCCAGGACTGAAGTCGTCAAAAACGACACCGTGGTGGAGACATTCGAAGGAAATCCGCTCGATTTCATTGCAGAATTCCAAGCCCGCTATAAGGTCGCAATGCGTCCCGGCATGCCGCGTTTCTGCGGCGGCCTGGCCGGTTATTTCGGCTATGACACGGTACGCCACATAGAGAACCGGCTCGCGCATTCGGCGCCGAAAGACGATCTGGGACTGCCTGATATTCAATTGCTCGTCACCGAAGAACTGGCGGTAATCGATAACCTGTCCGGCAAACTGTACCTGATCGTGTATGCCGATCCGACCCAGCCGGAAGCTTATTCGAAGGGACGTCAGCGCCTGAAGGATTTGCGTGCGATGCTGCGCCGTGCAGTCGATGCGCCGGTAACGTCGGCCTCGGTGCGCACCGATACGATCCGCGAATTTGACAAAGAAGATTACCTCGGTGCGGTTGCGCGTGCCAAGGAATACATCATGGCCGGCGACCTGATGCAGGTGCAAATCGGCCAGCGCATCAGGAAGCCTTATGTCGACTCGCCGCTGTCGCTGTATCGCGCGCTGCGTTCGCTGAATCCTTCGCCGTACATGTATTTTTACAATTTCGGCGACATGCAGATTGTGGGCGCCTCGCCGGAAATTCTGGTGCGCAATGAAAGCGTCGACAACGGCGGCAAAAAAGTCACGATACGGCCGCTCGCCGGCACGCGTCCGCGCGGCCCGACTCCGGAGCGGGATGCGGAACTGGCAAAAGAACTGCTGGCCGACCCGAAGGAAATAGCAGAGCATGTGATGCTGATCGACCTGGCGCGCAACGACATCGGCCGCATTGCCGAAACCGGCAGCGTCAAGGTCACCGACAAATTTGTCATCGAAAAATATTCGCATGTGCAGCACATCGTCTCGAATGTCGAGGCTTCACTCAAGCCGAACCTGTCGAATCTCGATGTGCTCAAGGCGACTTTTCCTGCCGGCACGCTGTCAGGTGCGCCCAAAGTGCGCGCGATGGAAATCATCGATGAACTGGAGCTGACCAAGCGCGGCATCTACGGCGGCGCTTGCGGTTATCTGTCGTTCGGCGGCGAAATGGATCTCGCGATCGCGATTCGCACCGGCGTCATCAAGGATGGCATGCTGTATGTGCAGGCGGCCGCCGGCATCGTCGCCGATTCAGTCCCGGAGATGGAATGGCAGGAAACCGAAAACAAGGCGCGCGCGGTGCTGCGCGCAGCGGAACAAGTGCAGGACGGCCTGGACGGGGAGATTTGACATGCTATTGATGATCGACAACTACGACTCCTTTACCTACAACCTGGTCCAGTATTTCGGCGAACTGGGAGAGGACGTACGCACTTTCCGCAACGATGAGATCACGCTGGATGACATCGCCGCGCTGAAACCGGATCGCATCTGCATCTCGCCCGGTCCTTGCACGCCGCATGAAGCCGGCGTTTCGGTGCCGTTGCTGCAAAGGTTTGCAGGACAGATTCCCATATTGGGCGTATGTCTCGGGCATCAGAGCATCGGCGCCGCGTTCGGCGGCAAAGTGGTGCGCGCCCGGCAAGTCATGCACGGCAAGACTTCAGTGATCGAGCATACCGGCGCCGGCGTGTTCAAGGACTTGCCCAATCCTTATACCGTGATCCGTTACCATTCGCTGGCGATTGAACGCGCATCGCTGCCTGATTGCCTGGAAGTTACTTCGTGGACCGATGACGGCGAAATCATGGGCGTGCGGCACAAGAACTTCGATGTGCAGGGCGTGCAATTCCATCCCGAATCGATCCTGTCCGAACATGGTCATGCGCTATTGAAAAATTTCCTGGTCGGCTGATGCATCCCGCCGAACTGAAATCCACATCCACAGGAATCGACATGCCGATTACCCAACAAGAAGCCCTGTTGCGCTGCATAGACCACCGTGAGATTTTTCACGACGAAATGCTGTCGTTGTTCCGCAAAATCATGGGCGGCGAAATGTCGCCGGTGATGATCGCGGCGCTTACCATGGGCTTGCGCGTCAAGAAAGAAAGCATCGGTGAAATCGCGGCCGCCGCGCAGGTCATGCGCGAATTCGCGACCAAGGTGCCGATGACGGACACCAGCAACCTGCTCGACATCGTCGGTACCGGCGGGGACGGTGCGCATACCTTCAATATATCGACTGCGTCGATGTTCGTGGCGGCGGCAAGCGGTGCGCGCGTGGCGAAGCATGGCGGGCGCAGCGTCTCGTCGTCATCGGGCAGCGCCGATGTACTGGAAGCGCTCGGCGCCAACATCAATCTGAAACCGGAGCAAGTCGCGCAATCGATCGCGCAAACCGGCATCGGTTTCATGTTCGCGCCGAATCATCACGCCGCGATGAAGCACGCTGCGCCGGTGCGCAAGGAACTCGGCGTCCGCACGATTTTCAACATCCTCGGCCCGCTGACGAATCCGGCCGATGCGCCCAACATCCTGATGGGCGTATTCCATGCCGATCTGGTCGGGATTCAGGTGCGCGTGTTGCAGCGCCTGGGTGCGCAGCATGCGATTGTGGTCTGGGGCCGCGACAACATGGACGAAGTATCGCTTGGCGCCGCCACCATGGTGGGTGAATTGGTGAACGGCGAAATCCGCGAATATGAAATTCATCCGGAAGACTTCGGCTTGCAAATGATCGCCAGCCGCAATTTGAAAGTATCGAGCGCGGCGGAATCGAAACAGAAAATTCTCGAAGCGCTGGATGACACGCCGGGACCGGTGCGCGATATCGTTGCGCTGAATGCCGGCACTGCATTGTACGCGGCGGGATTGGCAACATCCATCGGCGACGGATTGACGAAAGCGCGCGCTGTGATCACGTCGGGCGCGGCACTCGCAAAACTCCATCAGTTTGTACAGGCGACGCAGCAACTTGGCAGTGTCGTCTAGACCTAGATCGCGCAAATACTGCATACCGCGATTCAACCTGTTGAATGCCATTGAAATACCATGTCCGACATCCTGAATAAAATCCTCGACGTTAAAGCCGACGAAGTCGCCGCAGCAAAAAAATGCCGCGACTTTGCCAGCCTGCGCCGCGAAGTAGAAGCAGACAGCGAAGCCCGAAAGAACCTGCGCGGCTTTGAAGCCGGCCTGCGCGCAAAAATCGCGGCAGGTCATGCCGGCGTCATTGCCGAAGTGAAAAAAGCCTCTCCCTCCAAAGGCGTGCTGCGCATCGATTTTCGCCCTGCTGAAATCGCCGACAGTTACGCGACGCATGGCGCAGCCTGTTTGTCGGTATTGACCGATGTGCAATTCTTTCAAGGTACGCCGGAGTACTTGCAGCAAGCACGGGCCGCATGTTCGATCCCGGTGCTGCGCAAGGATTTCATGATCGACCCGTATCAGGTCTATCAAGCGCGCTCGTGGGGCGCTGACTGTATCCTGCTCATCGTCGCAGCGCTTGACCATGGCTTGATGGCGGAACTGGAAGCGTGTGCGCACGAGCTCGGCATGGGAGTGCTGGTCGAGGTGCACAACGCGGAGGAACTGACTGCTGCGTTAAGGCTGAAAACAGCAATGCTGGGTATCAACAACCGCAATCTGCGTACATTCGAAACGTCGCTGCAAACCACGCTGGACTTGCTGCCGCGCATTCCGTCCGACAAACTGGTGATCACCGAATCCGGCATCCGGACGGCGGACGACGTCAAGCGCATGCGCGACGCAAACGTGCATGCTTTCCTGGTAGGCGAGGCATTCATGCGCGCTCCGGACCCGGGCCTGGAACTGAGCCGCCTCTTCAACTAAAGCGGTACGCACCAAATCAGTCGAGGGAAAATCGTTGGCCTTGAGCAGGTCCGTTCGTCCTGACCGGCATCAGGCAGCCCCCCGCGATTTTCAGACGCCCTTTTGCTGCAGCCAGGCAGTCCGCATACGCGCTGCCGCCGCAGGTTTCGATTGCGCCGTCAACGACAGTTCCGGCGCATCGTCGGCTGCAAGCGCCGCGACGAAGCTCATCAGTTCATCGCGCCGGAATACATGCAGCGTAACGACATCACCGATACGATAACGCGCCAGCAACGATTCCAGATTGGCGGCCGACACGCGCAAGCCATCCATCGCCACCAGCAGATCGCCGGCGGACAGACCGGCGCGATGTGCGGCGCCGCCTTCATGCACATTGGCCAATTTGCAGTCGCTGCCGTCTCGCGCGGTTCGGATGCCAAGGCCGGGCTTCGCATCCTTCCGGCCATCGGATAACGCAATGCCGAACGGTGCAAACAACCTGGCGAGCGGCAGGTCTTCGGTGCCGCGCACATAACGATCGAAGAAACGTTTCAGTTTCAATCCGGTCACTTCGTCGAACAATGCTTCGGCTTCGGCTTCGGTTATGCCCTGTCCTGCCGCACCATTTTCATAAAAATCGCGGCCATAATGCCGCCACAGCGCGCGCATGACGTCGTCCAGCGACTTCCTGCCTCTTGTTTCGGCGCGAATGGTCAGATCGAGCGCCAGCGCGACCAGCGATCCTTTGGTGTAATAGCTGACGATCGCGTTCGGCGCATTTTCATCCTGACGATAATATTTGACCCATGCGTCGAAGCTGGACTCGGCCACGCTCTGCTTGCCGCGTCCGCTGCCGCGCAGCACGCCATTGACGGTTTTCGCAATCAGCTTGAAATAGGCCTGCTGATCGATCAAGCCGCTGCGCACCAATATCAAGTCGTCGTAATAACTGGTGAAACCCTCGAACAGCCACAGCAGCGATGTGTAAGCCTCGGCCTGCAGATCATACGGCGCGAAAGCAGCGGGCTTGATGCGCTTGACGTTCCAGGTGTGGAAATATTCGTGACTGCAAAGACCGAGGAAAGTGCGATAGCCGTCGCTCATTTCCTTCTTTCCCTTGACCGGCAGATCGGTGCGCGCGCAAATCAATGCAGTCGATGCACGATGCTCCAGTCCGCCGTAGCCGTCCCCTACCGCCAGCGTCATGAACAGGTAGCGCTGCATCGGCGCACGCTTGTTCTTCGATTCGAAAAACGCGATTTGCGCTTCGCATATTTTTTTCAGGTCGGCGGCCAGCCGCGCCATATCGAGATTCGGTACCTGTCCGGTAATGACGATATCGTGCGGCACGCCGTGCGCTTTGAAAGTTGCCAGTGCAAATACGCCAAGCTCGACCGGATGATCGATCAGTTCGTCGTAATCGGCCGCAACATAGGTGCCGAAACCGTAGCGCCTGGCCTTCAGTTCAGGCAATGCGGTAGCGACGCGCCAGCCTTTGTAAGCGTCGCCTTCCGGACGACGGATATCGACCACATGCGGCACATGTTCCTGTCCCGCGACCCGAAGGAAAACGCTGGTGCCGTTGAAAAATCCATGGGTTTGATCCAGATGCGCGGCCCGTACCGATAAATCCCATGCATATACTTCGTAATGCAGCGTCAACGGTCCGTCGCACCGCGCCGCTTGCCACGTATGTTTGTCCCGCTTTTTGAGGGTGATTTTTTTGCCGCCCGACTCGGCACGGATCTGCACAATGTTGCGTGCAAACTCGCGAATCATGTAGCTGCCCGGAATCCACGCCGGCAATGCGAAAACCTGGCCGTCCGGATCGGGGGAATCGACGATCAATGTCACTTCGAACAGATGCGCGGCAAGGTCCTTTGGAATAATGTTGTAGCGAATCGTGTTTCTCATCTTGTCCTTTATCCTATCCCTTTACATTGACGACCATGCGGCCGCGTACTTTGCCGGCGAGGATGTCGGGTGCTTTCGTTAATGCTTCGGCCAGCGTGATTTCCTGCGTGATCGTCGCCAGCTTGCCCATATCGAGTTCATTGGCAAGCCGTCCCCATGCCGCGACACGCTTTGCCTTTGGCGCCATCACGCTATCGACTCCGATCAGCCTGACGGCGCGCAGGATAAACGGCGCAACCGATGCCGGGAAATCCATGCCCTGCGCCAAACCGCAAGCGGCAACCGTGCCGCCGTAACGGGTTTGGGCAACCGCGTTGGCCAATGTAGCCGAACCGACCGAATCGATCACGCCGGCCCAGCGTTCTTTCTGCAACGGCTTGCCGGGCGCGGATAATTCGGCGCGATCGATCACTTCTGCCGCGCCGAGCGATTTCAGATAATCGGTTTCCGCAAGTTTGCCGGTCGATGCAACGACCCGATAGCCCCAACCGGACAGAATCGCAATCGCGACGCTGCCGACTCCGCCGGAAGCGCCGGTGACGAGAATATCGCCGTTGTCTTTTTTCACGCCCTGCTCTTGCAGCGCCGTTGCGCACAGCATCGCCGTGTAGCCTGCCGTACCGATCGCCATCGCGGTCCTGGCCGACATGCCGGACGGTCGCCGAACAAGCCAGTCGCCTTTGAGCCTGGCGCGTTGAGCCAGGCAGCCCATATGCGATTCGCCGACGCCCCAACCGTTCAGAATGAACTGGTCGCCCGCCTTCCAATCCGGATGAGACGACGCGATAACTTCACCCGCGCCGTCGATGCCCGGCACCATCGGCCATTTGCGCACGACCGGAGATTTTCCGGTGATGGCAAGTCCGTCTTTGTAATTGATCGTCGAATATTCGATATTGACGGTGACATCGCCGTCATCCGGCAATTGCGCATCATCGAGCTGTGTCAGCCTGGCGGCGGTGGTGCCGTCATCGTTCTTGCTGAGCAAAATCGCAGTGAACATGGTGGATCTCCGGATAGCGAGATTCGATTATAGTGCGCTGCGATGAATGCTGTTTTATGGACCTGAAACACGGACTTCGGCGGCAGCCGCTGCGATGGCAAAACGGCGCGCGCCTGAAACCAGGCCGCGCGCCGCTATCGGCTATCAGAGCAGATCGTTGCTCTTACTTGATGGATGCGAATTTGCCTTCGAGCTCCTTGGCATCGATAGCACCGGGTATGCGCGTGCCGTCGGTGAAGAAAATCGTCGGCGTACCGGTGATTTTCAGCTTTCGTCCCAGCTCGAATATTTTGTCGTTCGGTGTCGCGCAATTGCCTGGCGCAACGGCTGCCGCCTTGCCGTTCAGCATCCATTCGTCCCACGCCTTGGCACGGTCGGCGGTGCACCAGATATTCTTGGATTTGACGGCCGAATCTTCCGCCAGGATGTTGTACATGAATGTATAAACCGTCACGTTATCCATTTCCTGCAACGTGTGGCGAAAGCGTTTGCAATAACCGCAGTTTGGATCCTCGAACACGGCAATCACCCGCTTGCCGTTGCCCTTGACCATTTTCAAAGCCGAGTCGAACGGCAAATCGGCAAACTTGATCTTGTTGATGTCATCGATGCGCGCCCTGGTGTAATCCTGGGAGGTTTTCGCATCCAGTACGCGTCCGACGAACAAGTATTTCGCCTGCGCATCGGTATAAAAAATATCGCCGCCGACGCGCACTTCAAACAGGCCGGCATACGGCGTCTTGGTCACCGAATCGACAGAAGCGCCATCTCCAAGACGGGGTTCGATCAGCTTTTTGATGGTTGCTTCCTGCGCCGTCTCGCCGAATGTCGTCGCCGTCACCAGCCCAAACAACACCAATACTGCCAACTTGATTATTTTCATAATTTTCCGTTAAATCTTTTATGCCAGATTACAATACTTTTCCTAATGCATGAGACATCAACCGTCTCTTTATAACAGGAAATTTATCCAGCAGGTTCAATCCGATATTACGCGCCACGCGCAACGGTTCGAAATCCGTCGCAAACAAACGCTCGAGACCGTCGGTCGCGAGTTGCATCAACAAGATGTCTTCCTTGCGCGCACGCGCATAGCGGCCCAGTATGCGCGAATCTCCGCAATCGCGTTGCGGTCCGCGCGCCGCGACTACTTTCAATAATGTTGCCACATCCGCAAAACCCAGGTTCATTCCATGTCCGGCCAACGGATGCACTACATGAGCCGCATCGCCTATCAGCGCCACGCGCGGCGCGGTAATCGCATGAGGACGAATCAACACCAGCGGAAAAGCCTTGACTGCTTCCGGCTGCAACGGATGCAATTCGCCCAGTTGCTGTCCAGGCAATCCGGACAAGCGCTGCGCCAATTGCTCCGCCGATCCGTGCAACAGCGTGTCGGCCAGCGCATCCGGCGCCGACCAGACCAGGGATACCCGCCGGCCCGGCAACGGCAACAGCGCGACGATGCCGTCAGTCGATGTGAACCACTGATATGCCACGCCATGGTGCGGCTTGCCGCATTCGAAATTGGCGACAATTGCACGTTGACCGTATGGCCGGTAGTCGATGCCGATATCGCATTGGTTGCGCACCCAGGATTGCCCGCCGTCGGCTCCCACGACCAGCGACGCGCCCAGCGTATCGCCATTGTCCAGATGCACTGTCGCGCTGTCGTCGGCACTGTGCAATCGTGCAGCGCGCCCGGTGACGAAGCGCACATTCGGCGCAAATTTCAGCGCCGCATCCAGTGCATGATTGAGATTGCCGTCTTCGACAATCCATGCCAGCGCCTCGGTGCGCGCACTATATGCGTCGAACGCAAGTTTGCCGGGATTCTGCTCACGATCGCCTTTGACCACCATTGCATCGACCGGTGCAATGCGCGATGCGTCGAGCGCATCCCATACTTTGACGGACGACAATAAATTGCGCGCGACCTGGTTCAACGCATAAACGCGAACATCCCATCCGGATGATTGCGCGGCAGATGCAACCGGGACTTCGGAAGGAGGACTCAGCACGGTAACGCTCAGACCCGACTGCGCAAAACCCAGTGCGGCCGCCTTCC
>JAQGLW010000168.1 GCA_028292665.1 Herminiimonas sp. | reverse complement strand
CGCCGCGTATCAAAAAATATTCCGCCGGATGTGGCATGCGCCGGACGATCTCGCTTTCATATCGGATTTCACGCGCCTGATTGATGCGATGGTGGCGCGCTATGGCAGCAACGCCCAGACGCCGCGCGCGCTGTCGCCGCAACGCGCACGCCGCATGGCGTCCATGCGCCGCGTGCTCGATTGCATCGAAGCGCATCTGGACGGTACGTTGCGCATCGATACGCTGGCGGCCGAAGCGAACCTGTCGATGTTTCATTTCGTGCGTGCATTTTCCGCCATTTTTCACGTCACGCCGCATCAATATCTGCAGGCGCGCCGCGCCGCGCGCGCCAAGTCGCTGCTGGCGCAAAGAGCCACGCCGTCGGACGCCGCTGCGGCGGTTGGACTGACCGACCAAAGCCATCTGAACCGCTGGTTCAAGCGTGCCTACGGCGTGACTCCGGCGCAGTATCAACAGCAAATCGGTACAAGACCGGACGCCAACACACGCGGATAATCCGGGCCACGGGATGCCGGCCGAATGCAAAAAGCAAAAAATATTGCGTTAACGCAAATACCCGGCCCCCGTTGCGCAATAGCATGAAGACGGTTCTTCAACGAAGCGCCACTCCCTGGAAGTTTTGCCCGCGACCGCAAGGTTCGCGGGCTTTTTATTTGGCTCCTGAAAAATTTTCGCGATCTTTCAAACTTTCCTGTCACGGAATTGACTTAACTCTGTGAACGAAAAACAGCCTCCCTCTTCGCAAATCCCGGCCGTCGCTCAATCCCGTTACACTATCAGCCGATTCACTTTAGCCGTCCACTGTTACCATCTTGAGCATGCTTACACGTTCCTCTTCCATTTTAGTATGGTGCGCGATCATCGCCGGCGCATTGATGTTGCCGGCCTGCACTCCCACTTATGACTGGCGCGAGGTGCGCGGCAACGACGCGCCGTTTGTCGTCGTATTGCCGGCCAAACCCTCCAGCTATTCGCGCCCGGTCAATCTTGACGGCATCCGGGTGACGATGACCATGACCGCCGCCGAAGTCGATGGCATTACCTTCGCGGTCGGCAGCGCGCAAGTGCCTGACCCGGCGGCGGTGCAACCGGCATTGAACGCGATGAAAACGGCGATGGTCAAAAATATTCACGGCACCATCCGCCATGAAAAATCGTCGGTGAGCGCAGCCGGCCCGATCCCCTCGATCGACATCGAAGCAACCGGCACACCGGCAGCCAATAGCGGAAGCCGGCCCGTCATTCTGTTTGCCCGGTTCGCCGCAAAAGACCGGCGGATTTATCAGACAGTCGTGATCGGCCCCGAAAAAGCGGTGCCGCGCGATGCGGTCGATATGTTCTTCACTTCCTTCAAACTGGATTGAATGCCGCCGCGCCGCCGTAAAAAAACATGTTCGATATGGACGGGCGCATCCTGTCTGGAAGTCGTGCTATGGTTTTATCATTCGCAATCAAATTCGCAATCAAATCAATGGGGAACCCATGTTAATCACATTTAAATCCAAGGCCGCGTCCGACGTGATCATGTACAAGGAACATGCGAAGCGCATTCTCGATCTGCTCGGCAAGAATGTCATGCAAGGCGTCATCACGACGGATGAAACCCGCAACGCAATCGCGATACTGGAAAAGGAAATCGAACAAACCAAATTGCATTCCGCCGCCGAGGATTTGCGGCATGATGTGGAAGCCCATCATGGCGACTTCGGCGACGACAAGGAACATGAGCCAACTCAGCTGGTCAGCTTTGCAACCCGTGTATATCCGCTGCTTGAAATGCTGCGCGCCGCGCAAAAGGACGGTTACAACGTAGCGTGGGGTATTTGACGCGCGAACTGATGCTGAAGGGAGCCGGCGGCACGCTGCATCGTTATGACGGCTTTTATCAAGAGATTTTCAACGTTTCAACGAAGTGGAAGCACACCGCGTATTTGCGGATGTGCACGCCTGGCTCGACCGGGTCCGATCAGCGAAGCGGACGCTTGATCGATGTCCGATGATTGCCGGAAAAAAACTTCGGGCTGCGCCCGGTCCGATCTGCGAATACCGCACATCAAACGCCGCACCCCGTTACAATCGCATCTTTGCGTCCGACGCGCCGCATATGGCGCAATGCAATCATGACTCTTTTCGGCATTTCCGACTTCGGCTTGTTTTGTCTGGCGGTACTGTTATTGAATGCCACGCCCGGCCCCGATACGGCGTACATCGTCGGCCGCAGCATTGCGCAAGGCCGGGGTGCCGGATTGGTATCGGCACTGGGTATTTCGCTCGGCTGCTGCGTGCATGCGGTCGCCTCTGCATTGGGACTCTCGGCAATCCTGGCCGCGTCCGCCACCGCTTTTTCCATCGTGAAGCTGGCCGGCGGCGCTTACCTGATCTATCTGGGCATCAGGATGCTGTTGGCAAAACCGGCCGGATCGATCGAAACGGCTGCCTTGCAGAAAAGCCGTCCGCTGAAAAAGATTTTCTGGCAAGCGGTGATCACCAACGTACTCAATCCCAAGGTCGTCCTGTTTTTCCTGTCGTTCATTCCACAGTTCGTGCGCACCGACTCGCCGCAAAAAGCCGCTGCTTTCCTGTTGCTCGGGTTGACGATGGCGGCCATCAGCACCGTATGGAACAGCGGCACCGCTTTGCTGGCCGGAACGCTGGCACGCCGCGCCGGCCGCAACCTGCGGATAAAATACTGGCTGGAGCGCACCGTCGGCGCTGCCTTCATCGCGCTCGGCGTCAAGCTTGCCTTAACAAAGACTTAATGTGTCAAAACATCTCCTGAAAACCGATTCCCTTGCGTTCAGCTTGATCGGTGCGGCGCACGCGGTCGCGCTGGTACGAACCGGCACTGCGTTGCCGCAGGCGCTGGCGCATATCTTTGCGAAAACCAATGCGCCTGCGGCAACGCGCGGCGCAATACAGGACATTGCATACCGCACCATGCGCCGGTGGGGACGAGTCGAAACATTGCTCGGGCTGCTGGCTGACAAGGCGCCTGCGCCGGCGCTGTTGCATGGTTTGTTGAGCTGCGCGCTGGCGCTGATTGCCGATCCGGACGATGCGTCTTACGAGACATTCACGGTGGTGGATCAGGCTGTCACCGCCGCAGCGGCCGATAGCGACATAGCGCATGCGAAAGGCATGGTGAATGCGGTGTTGCGGCGTTTTCTGCGCGAGCGCGACGCGCTATTGCGGCAGGCGCTGGAAAAGCCCGAGGCAGTGTGGAATTACCCGGCATGGTGGATCGATGCGGCCAGATCGGCTTATCCGCACGACTGGCAAGCCATTCTGCGGGAGGGCAACAGCGCACCGCCGCTGACCTTGCGCGTCAATCGCCGCGCAATCTCCGTTGCCGATTATTTGCAAACGCTTTCGGACAACACGATGCCTGCAACAAGAATCGGCCCGGACGCCATCCGGCTGGAGCAGCCGGTGCCGATGGGCCGGATACCCGGCTTCGACCAGGGCCTGGTATCGGTACAGGACGCGGCGGCGCAATTGGCGGCGCCGCTGCTCGATTTGCATGACGGCATGCGGGTGCTCGATGCGTGCGCCGCGCCCGGCGGCAAAACCGGCCATATTCTCGAATCCGCGAACGTGGATCTGACCGCGCTCGACAACGACCCGAAACGGTTGCCGCGCATCGAACAGAATCTGCAGCGGCTGCAGTTGAATGCAACGCTTGAAGTCGGCGATGCCGGCGCGGACGGTTGGTGGAATGGAAAGTTGTTCGACCGGATTCTGGCCGATGTGCCGTGCACCGCATCCGGCATCGTGCGGCGCCATCCGGACATCCGCTGGCTGCGCCGCAAGGGCGATGCGGCGCAGCTCGCAACACTTTCCGCGCGCATTCTCGATAATCTTTGGCGGATGCTGCAACCCGGTGGCAAATTGTTATTTGTGACGTGTTCGCTCTGGCCGCAAGAGTCCGAAGCGCAGGCGGCCGCTTTCGCGGTACGCCGGCAGGCAATCCGGCTGCCGGCGCCGGGCCAATTGCTGCCCGCCGCGAATGCGGAGAAAAACCACGATGGCTTGTTTTACGCGCTATTCCAAAAGCCGGCAGTTTGATACTATCACCCAAACGTTTTCAGCGGACTGACATCCGTTTCCACGAGTGATTCGACGATTCTTCCTGACATGCTGGCTTTCGACGGCGTTAATGCTCACGTTTGCACTCGTGCATCCGGCGGCGCACGCGGCGGAAGGCGTCGAAATCACGCAGGCGCATCTGGAGCCGACCGACGAAGGCTACAAGCTGTCGGCCACTTTTGCATTCGATCTGAACCGCGGACTGGAAGATGCGATCGCACGCGGCATACCGCTGTATTTCACGACCGAGGTTGAAATCACCCGGCCGCGCTGGTACTGGTTCGACGAGAGAGCCATCAACGCGTCCCAGACCATCCGCATCTCCTACAACGTATTGACTCGTCAATATCGCGCTGCGATCACCGGCAGCCTGCAGCAGAATTTCAATTCGCTGGAAGACGCGCTGTCGCTGATACGGCGGCCCAGCCGCTGGCTCGTCGCGGAGAAAGGTTCGCTGAAATCGGACGCAACCTATAACGTTGCGGTCCACATGGGATTGGATGTCGCGCAATTGCCGAAACCGTTCCAGGTCAATGCCTTGAACAACAGCGACTGGCGTCTGGCGTCCGACTGGAAAGTTTTTAATTTCAAGATAGGCTTCAAGTGACGCGAGTGTTGCGGTACCTGCTGGTAGTGGGCGGCGCAGTAGTAAGCATTCTGCTGTTTCTGCTGGCATCGGCATCCGAAAATTCCGCTTTCTTCGATCAGCATTATTCCTGGCTGCTGGGATTGAACGCGCTGATCGCTCTGGCGCTGCTGACCCTGGTTGTTCTGCTGCTGGTCCGTCTCTACAAGCGCTATAAAAGCGGCAAATTCGGCTCGCGTCTGATGGCGCGGCTGGTGCTGCTGTTTGCGGCGATCGGGATTCTGCCGGGCGTCGTCATCTATCTGGTATCGGTGCAGTTCGTATCGCGCTCGATCGAGTCGTGGTTCGACGTACGGGTTGAAGCAGCACTTGAATCGGGCCTGAACCTGGGCCGCGCGGCGCTGGATTCATCGTTGGCCGATCTCAGCGCAAAAGCGCGCAGCATGGCGCAGGAACTGTCGGACTCGTCCGATGCGGCGCAAATCACGCAGCTGTCGCGGCTGCGCGATCAAAACCAGATGCAGGAAGCGCTGATCGTCACCGCCAACGGCCGCATCGTCGCCAGCGTCGGCAGCGCGCTCGGCACGCTGGTGCCCGAATTGCCTACCGCAGCGATGCTGCACCAGGCCCGGGTGACGCGCGGCTATTCTGCGATCGAAAGCGGCTCCGACGTCCGTGACAACCCTTCGGCTACCGGCGCATCCGGTCCCGCGCCGCAGGCCGACAGTGCGCGGCTGCGGTTGCGCGTGGTAGTGTCGATTCCCGGCAACGCCAGCGCACTGTCGCTGCAAAACGAATCGCGCTTTTTGCAGTTATTGCAGCCGGTGCCGTCCCAGCTTGCCGTCAATGCCGAAGCACTGCGTACCGCTTACAGCGAATACCAGGAGCGGTCGCTGGCGCGTTCGGGGCTGCGCAAGATTTATCTGGTGACGCTGACGCTGACCCTGCTGCTGGCGATATTCGGCGCGATCACCAGTGCATTCCTGATCGCAAGCGATCTGGCCAAGCCCCTGCTGCTGCTTGCGGAAGGCACCAAGGCGGTAGCGGAAGGCAACCTGTCGCCACGGCCGATTATCGCGACGTCGGACGAGTTGGGCACGCTGACGCAATCGTTCAACACAATGACGCGGCAGCTTCACGATGCGCGCGCAGCGGTCGAAAAAAACCGCGCCGAACTGGAAAATGCAAAAGCTTATCTGGAATCGGTGCTCGCCAATATGTCGGCCGGCGTGATGGTGCTGGATGACCATTTCAGGCTGGTGACGTGCAACGAATCGGTCGGACGCATCCTGCAGCATGAGTTTGCGCCGCATATCGGCAAGCCGCTGTCGGCAATCGACGGCCTGGACGTATTTGCCGAAGTGATCACCAAGGCGTTTTCGGAACAAAGCGCGAAGTCGGCGGCGGACGGCATGGAATCCGTCAGCTTGCACTGGCAACAGCAGATCAAGATTCCACGCACGATGGATGACAGCGACACGGAGAACGACATCACGCTGCTGGCGCGCGGATCGCGATTGCCGGTGGAAAGCGGCACCGGCTATGTCGTGGTGTTCGACAACATTTCCGACGTGATTTCCGCGCAACGCTCGATCGCCTGGGGCGAGGTTGCACGGCGTCTTGCGCATGAAATCAAGAATCCCCTGACGCCGATCCAGTTGTCAGCCGAGCGGCTGCAGATGAAGCTGGAAGGCAAACTTGCGCCGCAGGACGCGGCAATGCTCAACAAGGGCACTGCCATCATTGTGAACCAGGTTTCGGCAATGAAGCGCATGGTCGACGATTTCCGCGATTATGCAAAAACGCCGCCGGCCGTGCTCTCGCCGCTGAATCTGAATGCACTGGTCGAGGAAATCCTGGAGCTCTATGTGGGCGGCGACGAACGCGGCATTATCCGCGCACGGCTTGCTCCGGCATTGCCGATGATCATGGGAGACGCCACGCAATTGCGCCAGGTCATTCATAATCTTTTGCAGAATGCGCAGGATGCGGTGGCGGATCGCAATGAAGGTGCGGCGGCTCCCCGCATTGATGTCGTCACCGAGCCGGTCCATTATCATGACGCAGACGGCGACGTGCGCACTGCGGTACGCTTGTCTATTACCGACAACGGGCCGGGATTTTCGCCAAAAATCTTCGCTCGCGCATTCGAGCCCTACGTCACGTCGAAACCGCGCGGTACAGGCCTGGGGCTGGCGATGGTCAAAAAAATTATCGAGGAACATGACGGTCGAATTGATATACAGAATCGACTTGATGCAAATGGTGCCAAAATATTAATATTGCTGTTAAAGTTAGCTTCCCAAGATTAACTATCAGTAACAATTGCTTCAAACGTGAACGGCAAGGTTGAAACAGGGAGAAATCGTAATGAACAAGGCAATGACATGGCAAACATACTGGTAGTTGACGATGAAATGGGTATCCGCGAGTTGCTTTCGGAAATTCTGGGCGACGAGGGACATGTTGTTACAACGGCTGAAAATGCGCAGCAGGCGCGCGAACTGCGCTTGACCGGGGCGCCCGAGCTGGTTCTGCTCGATATCTGGATGCCCGATACCGACGGCGTCACGCTGTTGAAGGAATGGCAGCGCGATGGATTGCTCACGATGCCGGTCATCATGATGTCCGGTCATGCCACGATCGACACTGCGGTGGAAGCAACGCGCATCGGCGCGCTCAATTTTCTTGAAAAGCCGATTTCTCTGCAAAAATTATTGAAGGCGGTCCAGCAAGGCTTGTCGCGCGGCCAGGAAACCGTGCGCAGCACCGTACTGCATACACATGCAAGGCCGGCGTTGCCGCAGACCGGAGAACATGGCGGCGCCGCCTCGATGCCCCCCATCACCGTGACAATGGGCAGTGCCGTATCGGCATTGCCGATATCGATGATGCCGGCCGAACATTTATTCAGCGTACCGTTTGACTTGCCGTTGCGCGAAGCGCGCGATGCGTTCGAGCGCGCTTATTTCGAGCATCATCTGGTACGCGAAGGCGGCAGCATGACACGCGTCGCAGAGAGAACCGGACTGGAACGCACCCATTTGTATCGCAAATTGAAGCAATTAGGGGTCGAGCCCGGCAAGCTGGCGAAAAAGGGAGGATGACCGTCACCACACTGGTCACCGGCGCCCGCGCATCGGCAAGAGAAGCGGCAATTGCCGCTGCCATCGATCCGGAATGTGCCACGGCGCTTATTCTTGAAGGCCTGCCGGACGGCTCCGCAAGCCTTGATTCGTTCACCGCTCTTTCAAAAATGCAAGCTGTCCGTATTGCGCCCGGCTGCATGTGCTGCACCGGCAACCTGACCATGCGGGTAACGCTCAATCGCATTCTGCGCCGTCCTCCCGCAAGGCTTTATATCAGCCTTGCAACATCTGCCCACCTCGAGCAGATACGACGTTTTTTGACACAACCGCCCTATGATGCATTGCTGAAACTGACTCCCGATTTGACAGTCTGAGAACGCCGCTACGCTTCTTCCAGGTTGCACTCGATAAACGGAATCAGGCATTTATTCAAATAAAAGCTTGAAAACAGTCTACTTGAACGCCATGTGCTGCGTTATGAAAGTGTCGGCGTCATTTCTGCAGCAGTCGCATAAGGAGCGCACATGAACCTGATCTACAACAGCGAACAGTATAGCGTGGTGGAATTCATTGCCGACGACGACCGCGAAGCGCTACGCTTCGGCGGTTATGAAATCATGGACAAACCAGGCAAACGTGAAATCTTTATTGGCGGAACTTTGGCTGAAGCCTTTCGCAAAAACGTTGAAACCCTGATTGCGACTGAACCGAGTGTCGAGGATATCGATGCATTTTTAGGCAGCTACGATTTGCTGATGAGTCAACCTGTAGTATTTCATTGACGCAAAGTCTTCCATAACGGGAGCATTGAAATGGAAGCGGCTTTGCAAACGGCGTCGTTCAACGACATTGTTTGCGATAGATCTTGCGCGTACCGGCAATTGCCATGATACGGGCATTCCCCAATCCGATCCCCGTATAAGCAGCCCTGCTATTTGTCCGGGCAAACGCACCAACGCATACTCGTAAAACCGCCAACTCTTCCCGCAATCCTGTTTGCCCTGGTGCGAACCCTGCCTCTTGCACATGTGAAGCGGATAAATTACATCATGCGGCCGCATATGGCATGATGACGCGCACTGTCCAATGAGGATTGCCGATGGATCAATTGAGCGCGATAAACGCATTTTGCCGTGTGGTGGAAGCCGGCGGCTTTTCTGCCGCGGCCGCTGAACTCAACGTGTCGCATAGCGTGATGTCGAAACAGGTGCGCCATCTGGAAGCGCGGCTGGGCACGCAACTGCTCAATCGCACAACCCGCAAACTCGCGCTGACGGAAGCCGGTCAGACCTATTACGCGCATGCACGGCGCATTCTCGATGAACTGGAAGCGGCCGACCTGGCGGTGACCCGGCATCAGGCGACGCCGCGCGGCACGCTGCGCATCAATGCGCCGATGGCGTTCGGCACACTCGATGTGGCGCACTGGCTGCCACGCTTCATGGCGCGCTATCCGGAATTGGCTATCGACCTGGTGTGCAATGATCGCTACGTCGATCTGATCGATGAAGGATTCGATGTCGCGCTAAGGCTGGCACGCGAACTGCCCGATTCGACCCTGATGGCAAAAAAGCTGGCCGGCAGCGCCATGCTGCTGGTTGCGTCGCCGTCGTACCTGCAACAGCATGGCGCTCCTGCGACGCCGCAGGACCTGGCCCGGCATAACTGCCTGGCCTACACATTGGTGCCGAAACCCAATGAGTGGGTCTTCACGCGTCCCGATGGCGTGCGTGAATCGGTCACCGTGCGCGGCACTTTCAAGGCGAACACCGGCATCGCGCTGCGTACCGCAGCGCTTGCGGGAGTGGGCATCGCCGCCACCGCATCGTTCATCGTGCACGACGATATCGAACGAGGCGAGCTGTTGCGCGTTCTGCCTGATCATGTCATCGGTGTGCGCGAGCTGTTTGCGGTATACCCGCACAACCGCCATCTGTCGCCGAAGGTACGCGCGTTCATCGATTTCGCGACCGAGATCTATCGCAATCCGCGCTGGCGCTGAAATCCGGCGCAGGAGGAAGATATACTTGCAGCATGCACGCCAATTCCCGTCACATCGCAAGCAGCCAGACCGGCATTCACGATCAATTGACGAGCCGGATCGCCAGGCATGCGGCGACGCAATTCCTGAAACCGATCGCCGCCTACAACCGCACTGCGTTTGACGCCAGCATCGCGGCCTGGCGCGCGACAGGCGCGATGCCGCTGATCCTCGATGCGGGCTGCGGCGTCGGATTGTCGACATTGCATCTGGCAAGCCGTTTTCCCGGACATTTCGTCATCGGCATCGATCAGTCGGCCGATCGTATCGCCCGCAATACGCAATGGCCCGGCGCATTGCCTTCGAATTGCATCAAGGTGCGCGCGGACCTGGTCGATTATTGGCGGCTGATGCATGCAGCCCGGATTTATCCGGACCGGCACTATCTGCTTTATCCGAATCCCTGGCCGAAGAAACATCATCTCGGACGGCGCTGGCACGGCCATCCGGTATTTCCGACCATCGTCGCGCTCGGCGGGCACTTCGAATGCCGCAGCAATTGGCGTCTCTATATCGATGAATGCGCGGCGGTGTTGAAGCAGCTTACGGCCGCCGATGTCGCTGTCGAGCCGTATCCCTGCAATGCGCCGCTCCATCCGGGCGAGAATGCCGGCGCGACGCAATCCGGACCGGCCGTCACGTCTTTCAAGCCGATCACGCCGTTCGAACAAAAATACCTGGCATCCGGACATGCGCTATGGCGTTGCCGGATATATATCGCCGCAGCTGAAAAAATCGGACAGCCCGCATTTTGAGCGGCCTTCATTCGAAGCGATATGCGCTCCGCTGTTTGCTGCAACGGCGATGGTGCGTCGCGTTCATCTTGCCGGTGGGCTTGATATTGTGCCGCAATTGAGAGTATTGTCTTGGCAAACCGAATTTCGTTTGTTCAACCCGAAGGAGAAAGCATGTTACTGGCGCCACTTTTGATCACGCTGCTGTTGGCATCGGGAGTGTCCGTGCTGGTCATACGCGCATTCACCTCGCCGCTCGACAGCATCCTCAAACGGATTATCGCCGACGACATCAGTGCCGCCTGGTTGAAGTATCTCAAGTTCGCCATCCTGGTGGTCGGCATTTCGGCGGGCGTGCGCATTCGCGAACTCGAAAAATACGCGATCCCTTTGCGAGGCGGCAAGGAGGCAGGAATTTCCGATTTCGGCTTTGAACGATGGGTCGTGGAACTGTACCGAACGGCGATCGAAACACTGCAAGGCATCGCGTGGATGCTGCTCGTTTTTTTCGTGTTTGCACTGATCGCTTACGTGATCGTGCGCATCGCCGAACTCAAGTTCGGCCCCACGAAGGATTGGCCCAAATCCTGACAATAAAGGACGTCAAGCATGGACCGCCTGCAATCAATGCGCGTCTTTTCAAAAGTGGTCGAACAGGGAAGCTTCGCGCGTGCCGGACAGGCGCTGGACATATCGAACGCCGTGGTGACGCGCCATGTCGCCGACCTGGAAAGCCATCTCGGCACGCGGCTGCTCAACCGCACCACGCGCAAGCTGTCATTGACTGAAACCGGCCAGGCGTATCTTGAACGCATCAATCAAATCCTGCATGACATCGACGACGCCGAGACGAACGCATCGTCGCTGTCGAAAAAACCAACCGGTACGCTGCGCCTCTATTCGCATCTCGGATTCGGGCAGAACCAGCTTGGCCGGTTATTGCCTGCGTATGCGCAAGCCTATCCCGACGTGACGCTCGATGTGACGCTGTCGGACCGGACGGTCGATCTGGTGGAGGAGGGATTCGATGCCGGCATCTTCATCAACCTGCAGAAATTCGATGCGAGCATGATTGCCCGCAAGCTGGGATCTTCCGAAATCATGCTGTGCGCGTCGCCTGCCTATATCAAACAGCATGGCGCGCCGAAAAAACCGGAAGACGTATCGCGGCATCGATGCCTGAACTTTGCGTATGAACAATTGCGGGGCCAGTGGCCGATTGAGGGACCGGAGGGAACTGCCCATATTCCGATCACAAGCAGGATGATATCCAACAACGGCGATCTGCTGCGGCATTGCGCGGTGGCAGGCATGGGTATCGTGATACGTCCATCGCTTGTGCTGAACGACGACCTGACCTCGGGCCGACTGGTACGCCTGCTGCCCCAGCATCGTCTGGGCCGGATGGCCGTCATGATGGTCTATCCCAGCCGCCGCCTGCTGTCGGCCACGGTGCGCAGCTTCGTTGATTTCATGACTGCGCAATTCCCGCAACCGGAGACCGACCCATGGGCGGCGAAATGACCGCGACAGGATGAAACGGAACCGGCAATGAATTCCGCCATGCAATAGCGAAGCGGTTGTTCGCCCGCATATCCGGAGCAGAACCGATCAACGCTTTTTTCGGATAGATCAGGGTCAAGACTTCGCATACGTGATACTGTATTCATCCATTTCGTTACAACACTGTTATTCATCATTTTCCAAAGCCATGTGCCAGCTTCTCGGAATGAACTGCAATGTTCCAACCGACATTGTGTTCAGTTTTACCGGCTTCGCCACCCGCGGCGGCCGCACCGACGTTCACAACGACGGTTGGGGCATCGCATTTTTTGAAGGCGCCGGCGTGCGCCATTTCGTCGATTACCAGGCTGCGGTGGCGTCGCCGATCGCCGACCTGATCAGGCGCTGTCCGATCAAGTCGAAGAATGTCGTTGCGCATATTCGCAAGGCAACGCAGGGCCGCGTCGCACTGGAAAACTGTCATCCGTTCGTACGCGAATTGTGGGGCCGCTATTGGGTATTTGCGCATAACGGCGATCTGAAAAATTTCATGCCGGCGCTGGACGGCCCTTATCACCCGGTCGGCACCACCGATAGCGAATGGGCATTCTGTTACCTGCTGCAGCAATTGCGGAAACGCTTCGGCGATACGCCTCCGGCAACGCCGGAGCTGACCGCCGCACTTCGGGACCTGACCCGCGACATCGGGACTTACGGCATCTTCAACATGATGCTGTCGGATGGCTCGGCGCTGTTCGCGCATTGCGCAACCAATCTGCATTACATCGTGCGGAAATATCCGTTCGCCGAAGCCAGGCTGTCCGACGAAGACATGACGGTCGATTTTTCCCGGGTGACGACACCGAACGACCGCGTCGCGATTATCGTCACCGAACCATTGACGGCGAATGAGACATGGACGCAATTCGGGCAGAACGAATTGAAGGTGTTTATCGACGGCGTGCCGATCGATTAAAAACCGTTCGCCCTGAGGACCGGCGGCCGGCCTCGGATTACTCGGGGCGAACGGCTATCAGGACCGCATTGGTGCCGCCGAACGCAAACGAATTCGACATCGCGGCGCGCATCTTCACATCTTTCCTGGCGCGCATCGGAACATAATCGAGATCGCATTCTGGATCGGCATTCTGCAGATGCATCGTCGGCGGAACCGTCCGCGCCTGCAGCGCCAGAATCGATGCGGCGAATTCCAGCGCGCCGGCTGCGCCGAGCAGGTGGCCGTGCATCGATTTGGTGGAACTGACCGGCATCCGGTACGCATGCGGCCCGAACACATCCTTGATCGCCGCCGTCTCGACCGCATCGTTCGCCTGCGTTCCGGTGCCATGCGCGTTGATGTAGCCGATCTCCGATGCCTGCATGCCGGCGGATTCGAGCGCGAGACGCATTGCGCATGCCTGTCCTTCGATCGTCGGCCGCGTAATGTGCGCCGCATCCGTGCTCAAGCCGTAACCGATGAGTTCGGCATGCAGAGGTGCTCCGCGCCGCACCGCCCGTTCCCATTCTTCCAGCACCACGATTGCCGCGCCCTCGCCCAGTACCAGCCCGCTGCGGTCCCTGGCAAACGGCTTGCACGACGCCGACGGGTCGGCCGGATCTTCAGCCGCCAGCGTACGCAGCGCTTCCCAGGCCTTCAATACGCCGAAAGTCAACGGCGCTTCGCTGCCGCCGGCAATCATCAGGTCGGTCTCGCCGCCGGCGATCCTGCGCCAGGCCTCGCCTATCGCAACGGCAGAGGATGAACATGCAGTGGAAAAAGTCAGGTTGGGGCCGGTCAGAGCATGCTCGATGCCGATCCACGCGGCCGCCGCGTTGGCCATTGCCATCAATACGCTGAACGGCTTGACGCGATCGGAATGTTCGCCGTAAATCGTCCGGTATCCGTCGTCGGTGGTTTGCGATCCGCCCATTCCGGTACCCAGAAAGACGCCGGCGCGCTGCCTGTTTTCATTTGCAAACGATATGCCGGCATCGCCGATTGCCTGGTTTGCCGCATGCAGCGCGAACTGGCTCACGCGATCCAGCATGCGCAGTTTCGGCGCCGGGAAATACCGTTCGGCATCGAATCGCACCGGCGCCGCGATCGGCGCAATCAGCCGTTCGCAAAAATCCGCATCGAGGCGGCGAATGCCGGACCGGCCTTCGATCAGGTTCGCGAAGAACGTTTTCGGTTCATTGCCCAGCGGCGACACGATGCCGATGCCGGTAACGGCGACCCGTCTCACGATGCGGCCCCGGTTGCCGTATCGATTGCCGAGCCGGCGCCATGCTGTTCCGCGATGAGCCGATCGATATAATCGACCACATCGCCGATCGTCTTCAAATCCTGCTTGTCGTTCGGGACGCTCAACTTGAACTCGTCTTCAATGCTGAAAAAAAGCTCCATCACGCCGAGCGAATCGATTTCCATATCCGCGAGCAGCACGTCAGGCGCAAGCGCTTCCCGCTTCAACGGATAATTATTGATCAGGATGGTTTGTAACCGGGCAAGCGTAGTCATGAGAAATAATCCTGCAGGGATAATCGGCGAACGGAGATGAATTGCATGGCTATCCGACTTTCATGGCAGGGCGGCTGCCCGGCATGTTTGCGGATCGACTGCACGTTTTACCTTGCCGCTCAGGCGTGCGGCATGCGTCAATGCCGCAGGCCAGCATCGCAGCACGGGAAGCAGGACCGATGCCATGGCCGGACGCATTGCGAGATGCGAGAACAATGCGGCGAGATGAATGCGCGGTGCAAAATTGCGCCGCCATGCATCCGCATAGCCGCGTTGAATTTGCCGCTGTGCGCCGCCGGCAAGGATCGTTGCGCCGTCTGCAATCAGGCGTTCGCACAATAGCCATGACGACTGCATCGCCATGCTGATGCCTTCGCCGATGATCGGATGGGCTTCTCCTGCCGCGTTGCCGACCAGGAAAACATCGCCGCCGTCATCCGGCATCCGGATGCCCGGCCGAATCGGACCGACGCTTAACCACGCGCCTTGCCGGCGCGCTCCCGCAAGCGCGTGCCGCACACCGGCGCAACTCTGTTTCAGATACACTTCGACGGCGTCGCCGGCGCGCCGTCCGCGCATTTCCTTACGGCATGCCGTCAACCTGTCGCGCCGGATGCAGCAGGCCAGCGTTGTCATACCGGAGTTGCTTACCACCATGCCGCCGTAACCGCCTGGAAACGCCAGTATCGGCAACAAGCCGTCGGCCAGCGCCGCCTCGTGAAAATTCGCTTTGAACGCAAAAAGGTCGCTCGCGCGCTGCAGCCGGCGTTGCGCTCCATCGGCCATCGGCGCCAGTTCCCACGAACCGTGCGCAGCGATCAGCACGCGGGCCGTCAGCACGGCATGCGTATCCGATCCGACCGTTCCGGCATCGCATTGAAATGCGCCGGGACGGCCGCGCACCGCATGCGCCTCCCACGGTTGCAAAACGGTTGCGCCGCTCTCCCTGGCGCGATCCAGCAGCAGCGCGTCGAAACGATCGCGTCCAAGCGCCCGTCCCCAACGATGCCGTCCATGCGACTGCGGCGGCAGTTCGGCGCGAATGCTGTGGTCGGCGCACATCAATTCGACATGCCGCAGTTCCGGGCCGGCCAGTACGTCGAACATCGTGCCGACTCCTAATTCTTCAAGCAGCGGAAGATTGCTTGCGGCAATGCATTCGCCGCACACTTTGCGGCGCGGATAGCATTGCTTTTCCAGTATCGCCACCGACCAGCCGGCTTGTGCGAGCAGGATCGCCGCACTGCTGCCGGCCGGCCCTGCGCCAATGACGATTGCGTCGTAACGGGTCTGCATCGCTTATCCGTTCTGCCGCAGCGCGAGAAAACAATGACTGAACAGACCCGCAGAATATTCGCGCAGATGCCAGCCATGATTTCCGACCGGCCAAAGCGCCGACAATTCCGTCCCCGCAAAACCGGCATGCACGCTCAACACCGCATCTTCCCTCGTCACCGCATTGGCGCCGATCAAACCGGTCAGATGACTGCCTGCCAGCGGCAGCCACGTGCGCCGCGGCTCGCAGGCGAAAAATGCATCGGCGCGTTCGGCAATCGCCGCCAGCAATAGCGGCAGCTGCCGCTCGTCGAAATGATGGACGAACAGATTGGCCAGCGCCAGATCGTACCGCTCGCGTATCGGCTGCAGCAGCCATGCCAGCACATCGACGCTCAGGATGTCGACCTTCCAGCCGAGATCGTGAAAGGCGCCGATCGTCTGCGCAGTCACAAGATTCTGCCGGTCCAGCAGCGTCAAATGCACAGCGGGCCAGTCTCCGGCCAATCGCCGGGCAAGGTCCAGCATCAACGTGCCGTCGCCGGCGCCGAGTTCGATAATGCGCGCCGGCGTTGCAAGCGTGCGCCGCAACGCGCGCAGCACGATGCCGCGCGTGCCCATCACGCGGTTGATGCGCCGCAGGTCCGCACGCGAGCGGATCGCGCGCGGATCGGTCGCGGCAAGCAGATCGAGGGTTTCGGGATGAACGCAGCGCTCCGGGCTCATGTGAAAATATCTCCGGATCTCAATCGACTGCAAGCAGCGCGCCGTGACAGCTGAAGCCGGCGCCGAACGACGACATCCACCACCAGCCGCCTTCGGCATCGTCATCGACCGCGGCCTGCAACACGAAGTACACGAATGCGCTGCTCAAATTTCCATACTCGCGCAGAACCGCCGCGCTGTAATGGAAATCGCCGGGCGCAACGCCGAACTGCTTTTGCAGCGCCTGCAGCACGTCGCGTCCGCCGGCATGCATGATCCAGCTGCGGATATCGCCTTGCACGATGCCGGCGCCGGCCAGTACCGTTTGCAGCAATTGATGCGCATGGCTGGCGGCCAGCCGCGGCACCTCGCGCGTCAGGATATTGCGCAGCATGCCCTGACGCTGTTCGAAATACAATGCGGCGCGCGCATCGGTTCTGGTCAGCGACCTGCTGTGCCGCCATTCGATGCGCCGCCGGTGTCGAGCAGGCTGCTGCGACAGCACTGCCGCGCCGGCGCCGTCGCCAAACAGGCAGGCGCTGATCAGCACGCCGGGGTCGTCGTCCAGATACATGGCGGCGCTGCAGATTTCGACGCAAACCGACAGCACATGCGTGCACTGTCCGGACGCCAGCAGCGCCTCAGCCAGCCGCAGATTCGGCAATGCGGCCGCACAGCCCTGTCCTACCAGATCGAACGCCTGTACATTCGCGCCGAGACCAAGCTGCTCGATCACATAACCGCTCAGTCCTGGACAAAGATAGCCGGTGCAGGTGCTGACGATGACGGCATCGATCCGGCCGGCGTCGAGCTGCGCTTGCGCCAGCGCATTGCTGCCGGCCTGCGAAGCCAGCAACGGCGCATGGATGGAAAAGCGCCGATAGAGCGTATCGGGATCGATTGCGAAAACTTCCCGCAGCGAGGCCAGCGCAAGATGGCGCGACTCTATGCCGTTATCGCGCAGCAAAACAGCTTCCGCGATCGCATGCGCGCGAGATCCGAGACGATTGAACCACTCGGATGTCTTGAACGCTTCCCAGCATTCGGCCTTCGAATAGCGTTGCGATGGAGTAGCGGTTCCAATTCCCGTAACGAACATGTAGTCGGCGCCTTCCTGATTGTTCCGGTTGGTTGTTCCGGTTTGTCGCTGCGGTTCGCTGTTATGGTTTCAGGAACTTTTAATGTGATCTTTCTTCAATTGCTAAGTTCCCAACACTTGGCGGCGATATGGCCGGAAAGCGGATTGAAAAACAGACGGCCGCATATCCACTTGCGATGCGGAATAAACGGCGATGCCCGGCAAGCCGCAAAGCTTGCTACAGCAACGGTCCCAGCAGCGCCGCCGCCTGCTCCCGCATTTTTTCGGACAGCGGCCGGTTTTGCCATTGCGCCAGCGTAATGCGGCGCGACTTTTTCATATCCTGCTGAAATACTTCGATCTGCCGGTGCGCGAATTCGGCATCATAGATATTCAGATTGGCTTCGTCGTTCAGACGAAACGAACGGTCATCGAAATTGGTCGAGCCGACGGACACCAGCAATCCGTCGACGATCATTACTTTGCAGTGATACATGGTCGGTTGATATTCGTGAATTTCGACGCCTGCCGCCAGCAAGTCCTTCCACAATCCACGCGATGCGCGACGCACCGTTTCCGTATCGATATGCTCGCCCGGCGTAATGATCTGTACCCTGACGCCGCGTTTGACCGCATCGATCAGCGCTTGGCGGGTCATGTCGTCCGGCACGAAATAGGAACTCGATAAATGGATCGAGCGTTGCGCGGCGGTAATCGCCAGCAGATACATCAGATGCATGCTCTCGCTGCCGCCGGTCGGCGAACTGCTGAACATTTGCGCCCTGCCGGCGCCGACCGGCGACAGCGGCGGGAAATAGGCGGGGCCGTGCAATACCTTGCCGGTGGTCTTCATCCAGTTATCGAGCAATACCGCCTGCATCTGCGCCACGACCGGACCTTCCACCCTGAAATGCGAATCGCGCCAATGCTCCGGGTCCTGCGCATTTCCGGTCCACTGGCCGGCGATGCCGATGCCGCCGGTAAAACCGATACGGCCATCGATCACCAGCAATTTGCGGTGGGTTCGGTTGTTCAGGCGGCCGAGGTTGTACCAACGCAGCGGATGATATTTTTCCACTTCCACGCCGGCCTGCTCCATTGCAGCGAGATAGGACTGATCCATTTTGCTGCTGCCGACCCAGTCGATCAGCACATGGACCTTGACGCCGGCATGTGCGCGTTCGGAAAGTGCGTCGGCGAATTGTTTGCCGATCGCTTCGGACCAGTAAATATAGGTTTCGAACGTAATTGTTTTTTGCGCGCCGCGAATCGCCTCCAGCATCGCAGGAAAAATCTGGTCGCCGTTCAACAACGCATCGAAACGATTGCCATCGAGTATTTGCGGACCGAGCATTACGCTCATCGAGCGTTGAAACTGCGCATCCGTTACCGAATACAAGCGGGGGATTTCCTGTTTGACCTTCTTCTCGCCCGCCGAAAAATTAATCGCGACCAATGTCGCGATCAGCGTCGCGCCGGCGGCAGCCAGCATGAGCAGCAGCCTGGTTTTGATCGAATATGTTTTCCGCATCATGCTGTCACGGTTTTATGGGAAAGGGTTTCGGCAATTTTCGCTTCGGCTTGCGCAAATGAAAAATGACGGCGTAACTTCAAATGCCATCGGGAAATGAATCGACAGAGATACGATTGCAGAATAGCAGGACTGTTCAGCTATTGATTGACGGGAAGTGATATTGCGACAGGTCGAATTTGCGCAGAATCAACAGCTTTCAAAAAAGAAAGTGAGCATTTGGCGCTGCATCGGCGAGATTGCCCATGCGCCGGATAAACATCCGAATCGGCACCATGGCTTGAACGGAAGAATCGGGAGGCGTTGCTGCGCTTGCATCATCAAGCGATCGTTGAATTCCGCTTTATTCAACGCATGGCGCATTCGGAGTGAGAGGCGAGCGCGTTTCCGCCGGATACGCGCCCCACGTTGCATCAGGATAGATTCGGCGCCAGCCAGCGCTCCGCATCTTCCTTCGATACACCGCGCCGCGCCGCCATATCGTCCAATTGATCGTTGCCGATTTTCCCGACGCTGAAATATTTCGACTCGGGATGCGCGAAGTAGAATCCCGACACCGATGCGCCAGGAAACATCGCAAACGAGTCGGTCAATTGCATGCCGATCTCGTCGCATTGCAAAACCTCGAACATGTCGGCTTTGACCGTATGTTCCGGGCATGCCGGATAACCCGGCGCGGGACGAATCCCGGTATAGGCTTCGTTGATCAGCGCGGCACTGCTCAACGCCTCATCCGGCACATAGCCCCATAAATCCTTGCGCACCCGCTCATGCAGATATTCGGCAAACGCTTCGGCCAGACGGTCGGCCAGCGCCTTCAGCATGATTGACGAATAATCGTCGTTCGCATCTTCGAAGCGCTTCTCGTGCTTCTCGATGCCGATGCCGGAGGTCACCGCAAACAGTCCGATGTAATCGGCGATGCCGGACGATTTCGGCGCGATGAAATCGGCCAGGCACTGATTCGGGCGGGCGACACCGTCGATCACCGGCTTGATCGTCTGCTGGCGCAATCCGTAATACGTGAATGCCACTTCGCTACGGGTCTCGTCGGTATAGATTTCGATATCGTCATCGTTGACGCTGTTGGCCGGCAACAGTGCGATGACGCCGTTGGCAGTCAGCCAGCGGCCATCGATCAGTTTCTTCAGCAATGCCTGACCTTCTTCGAATACCTTGCTCGCCGCCTCGCCGACGACTTCGTCTTTCAGGATCGCCGGATACGGCCCGGCCAGATCCCAGGTCTGGAAGAACGGTCCCCAATCGATGTACTGCGCAATGGCCGCGAGGTCGACATTCTTGAATACGCGGCGGCCGATGAATTTCGGTTTGACCGGCGCAGATTTTCCGGTGAATTCCAGTCTGGCCTTGTTCTTGCGCGCGTCGGCCAGCGACAGCAGCGGCACTGCTTTCCTGTTCGCATGCTGTACGCGGATACGTTCGTAATCGGTGGCAATGTCTGCGATGTACTGGTCGCGCTGTTCCGGCGTCAATAGCGACTGCGCCACCGATACCGAGCGCGACGCGTCCGGCACGTAGACCACCGGACCTTCGTAATTCTGCGCAATCTTGACCGCGGTATGCGCGCGGCTGGTCGTCGCGCCGCCGATCAGCAGCGGAATCTTCAGCATCCGGAAATGCGGATCGCGCTGCATCTCCTTCGCGACGTGCGCCATTTCTTCGAGCGACGGCGTGATCAATCCCGACAGGCCGATGATGTCGGCATTCTCGGCTTTCGCTTTCGCCAGGATTTCAGAGCACGGCACCATCACGCCCATGTTGACGACTTCGAAGTTGTTGCATTGCAGGACCACCGACACGATGTTCTTGCCGATGTCGTGCACATCGCCCTTGACGGTCGCGATGACGATCTTGCCTTTCGGCTTGGCCGCAACGCCGGTCTTTTTTTCTTCCAGCAGTTTTTCTTCTTCGATGTAGGGAATCAGATGAGCGACCGCCTGCTTCATCACGCGCGCCGACTTGACCACCTGCGGCAAGAACATTTTTCCCTGGCCGAACAGGTCGCCGACGATGTTCATGCCGTCCATCAGCGGGCCTTCGATTACATGGATCGGACGTCCGCCGTTGTGCAGCAATTCCTGCCGCGCCTCTTCGGTGTCTTCGACGATCCATTGCGTGATGCCGTGCACCAGCGCATGCGCGAGGCGCTTCTGCACCGGCCCGTTGCGCCACTCCAGATTCTGCTCTTCCTTTTTCCCGCCGGCTTTCAGCGTGCCGGCGAATTCGATCATCCGCTCGGTCGCATCCGTGCGCCGGTTCAACACCACGTCTTCGACCCGCTCGCGCAATTCCGGATCGAGATCGTCGTACACGCCGACCATGCCGGCGTTGACAATGCCCATTGTCATGCCGGCCTGAATCGCGTGATACAAAAATACCGTGTGGATCGCTTCGCGCGCCGGATCGTTGCCGCGGAAACTGAAGCTGACGTTCGACACGCCGCCGCTGATCTTCGCGTACGGCAGGTTTTTCTTGATCCAGCGCGTCGCATTGATGAAATCGACCGCGTAATTATTGTGCTCTTCAATGCCGGTCGCGATCGCGAAAATATTCGGATCGAAAATGATATCCTCCGGCGGGAAGCCGACTTTCGACACCAGCAGGTTGTAGGCGCGCTGGCAAATCTCGATCTTGCGCTCGTAGGTATCGGCTTGGCCTTTTTCATCGAATGCCATCACGATCACGGCGGCGCCGTAGCGGCGGCACAGCTTTGCCTGGCGCAGGAATTCTTCCTCGCCTTCCTTCATCGAAATCGAATTGACGACCGACTTCCCCTGCA
>JAQGLW010000122.1 GCA_028292665.1 Herminiimonas sp. | reverse complement strand
GCAGCATCTTTTCCAGCACGCAGGCAACGCCGTTCATGCCGGCAAAAGCGGCGCGCGTCTCGTCGCGGGTCCGGACACGCACCTGTCCCTTGCCGTCATAGCCGAGGCGCACGGTTTTCAGGATGCCGGGCAACAGCGTATCGGGAATGTCGTCGATGTCGGCGGCCGATTCGATCAGCTTGTGCGGCGCCGGCAGCACGCCGGAAAGCGCCGCGCATTCGGTGAAAAAGTTTTTTTCCCGGATGCGGTCCTGCGCGATCGAGACGCATGCCGCAGCCGGCGCAACAAAGGTGTGCGCCGACAGGAATTCGAGACTCTTTGCCGGCACGTTTTCGAATTCGGTCGTTACCGCGACGCATTGTTCGGCAAGTTCCGTCAACGCGGCGGTGTCGGTATAGCCGGCGCAAATATGATGATCGGCGGCATGGCTCGCAGGACAATCGCGCACCGGTTCCAGTACGGCGACCTTGTAACCCATCGCCTGCGCGGCATGCACGAACATGCGGCCGAGCTGGCCGCCACCCATGACGCCGAGCCAGGTGGCCGGCGAGGCGGTGGGAATGAACGGGGGAAGCGCGTCGCTCATACCGGTAATGTCATTGCCACCGCGGACTGGGTCTGTCTGTCGCGAAAGCGCTGCAGGCGTTCAGCCAGTTCGTCGTCGGTGGTCGCCAGTATCGCAATTGCAGCCAACGCGGCATTGGCGGCGCCGGCTTCGCCGATGGCGAATGTGGCGACCGGTATGCCTTTCGGCATTTGCACAATCGACAGCAGCGAGTCTTCGCCGCGCAGATATTTCGACGGCACCGGCACGCCGAGGACGGGAACGATCGTTTTCGCGGCGAGCATGCCCGGCAAATGGGCTGCGCCGCCAGCGCCGGCGATGATGGCGCGCAATCCGCGCCGGCGGGCCGACTCGGCATAGGCGAACATCTGATCGGGCATCCGATGCGCTGAAACGACCTGCGCTTCATGCGCGATGCCGAATTCCTTCAGCATCGCGACCGCATGCTGCATGACTTCCCAATCGGAAGAAGAACCCATTACCACGCCCACCAGAGGCTTGCCTGCCAGCGCTTCGTCCGTCATGTCAGTCCTTCAGATTTTCACCGGTCAGACGCGTCAGCGCCTCGCGGTATTTTGCGCCGGTTTTTTCGATCACGTCGACCGGCAATGCCGGCGCCGGCGCGGTTTTTTTCCAATCGGTCAGAGTCTCGAGATAGTCGCGTATGAATTGCTTGTCGAACGATGGCGGCGACATGCCGGGCGCATATGAATCCGCAGGCCAGAAACGGGAAGAGTCGGCGGTCAGCACTTCATCCATCAGGTACAGCGCGCCTTGTTCGTCGAGGCCGAATTCGAACTTGGTATCGGCAATGATGATGCCGCGCGTTGCCGCATAATCCGCCGCCGCTTTGTACAACCGGATGCTGATGTCGCGTATTTTGCCGGCAAGTTCCTTGCCGATGCGGTTTTCCATTTCGGCGAAGCTGATGTTCTCATCGTGCTCGCCCATCTCGGCCTTGGCTGCCGGCGTAAAAATCGGCTCCGCCAGTTTATCCGCCTGGCGCAAACCCTTCGGCAACGCAACGCCGCAGATGGCGCCGCCTGCCTGGTAATCCTTCCAGCCGGAACCGATGATGTAGCCGCGCACCACTGCCTCCACCAAGATCGGCGTCAACCGCTTGGCGACCACGGCCCGCTCTTTCACCTGCGCCGCTTCATTTGCGCTCACGACGGTTTCAGGCGCGATGCCGGTAAGATGGTTAGGCACGATGCCGGCCAGCTTTTCAAACCAGAAATCGGACATCCGGTTCAATACTCTCCCCTTGCCGGGAATCGGTTCATTCATCACGACATCGAACGCCGACAAGCGATCGGTCGTGACGATCAGGATTTTGTCGTCGCCGACGGCATAGTTGTCGCGCACTTTGCCGCGGCCGAGAAGCGGCAATGACGTGATGGTGGATTGGTAAAGACTGGTCATGAAATTTCCATAAATCAAAACCGGCGGTGTTTGCATGCCGCCGGTCAATTGGTTGGCTCGCAAAACAGAAGTTTACTGCACGATTTGCGCGAGCTCGCCTTTTTTATATTTGTCGGCCATTTTTTCGAGCGGAATCGGCTTGATTTTCGATGCCTGGCCTTCGCAGCCGAATGCCAGATAACGCGATTTGCATACCATCTTCGCTGCTTCGCGCGCCGGTTTCAGGTAGTCGCGCGGATCGAATTTGGAAGGATTCTCGGCAAGATAACGACGGATCGCGCCGGTCATTGCAAGGCGGATGTCGGTGTCGATATTGACTTTGCGCACCCCATGCTTGATGCCTTCCTGGATTTCTTCGAGCGGCACGCCGTAGGTTTCCTTCATGTCGCCGCCGAACTCCCGGATCTCGGCCAGCAATTCTTGCGGCACCGAAGAAGAACCGTGCATCACCAGGTGGGTGTTCGGAATGCGCGCATGAATTTCCTTGATGCGTTCGATCGCGAGAATATCGCCGGTCGGCTTGCGCGAGAATTTGTATGCGCCGTGCGAGGTGCCGATGGCGATCGCCAATGCATCGCAATGCGTCAATTTGACGAAATCGGCAGCCTGGGCGACATCGGTCAACAGCTGTTCACGCGTCATCGTACCCTCGGCGCCATGGCCGTCTTCCTTGTCGCCCTTCATGGTCTCCAGCGAGCCGAGCACGCCCAGTTCCGCTTCGACAGTGACGCCGATCACATGGGAGAACTCAACCACTTTACGCGACACCTCGATGTTGTATTCGTAGCTGGCGACCGACTTGCCGTCTTCCATCAGCGAGCCGTCCATCATCACCGAAGTAAAACCCGATTTGATCGCCGCCATGCAGACTGCAGGAGACTGCCCGTGGTCCTGATGCATCACCACCGGAATATGCGGATAGGCTTCCACCGCAGCTTCGATCAAGTGCCGCAGAAAAGCTTCGCCGGCATACTTGCGCGCTCCGGCTGAGGCTTGCATGATGACCGGCGCACCGACTTCATCGGCGGCCTGCATGATGGCCGATACCTGTTCAAGGTTATTGACGTTGAATGCAGGCAGGCCGTAGCCGTTTTGAGCAGCATGGTCCAGCAGTTGACGCATGGATACGAGAGGCATGATGATTCTCCAGATCAATAAAAAAATTCGAAATATTGCGGGACAGAGTTCATGAGGCGCCGCAGCGCCGGATTATCTCGATCTCTCCTGACGGAATTCCGTCCTCGACAAAATCAATGCTCGCCGATCTTCATGATCTTGAGCGCGTTGGTGCCGCCGACTTGTCCCATCGGCTCGCCCCAGGTAACGACAATCATGTCACCTTTCTGCACCACGCCTTTGGCCAATAGCAAATCCTGCGCGGCTTTCAGCACGACTTCCCGGTCGGTGGACTGCGCCAGTTCAAGTGTGCTCACATTGCGGTACAACGATGCCTTGCGCTGAGTGCCAATGCTCGGGGTCATCGCGAAAATCGGAATGTCGATGTTGTGACGGCTCATCCACAGCGCAGTCGAACCCGATTCGGTCAGTGCGGCGATCGCTTTGACGCGCAGATGATAAGCGGTAAACAGCGCGCCATACGCAATCGACTGATCGATGCGGGTAAATGTGACGTTCAGGAAATCCGCATCGAGCCTGAAATCTTCGGACTTTTCCGCTTCGATGCAGATTGCCGCCATCGCTTCCACGGTTTCGACCGGATATTTCCCGGAGGCCGTTTCGGCGGATGTCATCACGGCATCGGTACCGTCGAGCACGGCGTTGGCGACATCGGATACTTCAGCGCGCGTCGGCACCGCATTGACGATCATCGACTCCATCATTTGCGTTGCCGTTATCGTGAGCTTGTTGGATGCCCGCGCCATTCTGATCATCCGCTTTTGCAGCGCGGGCACCGCAGGATTGCCGACTTCCACCGCCAGATCGCCACGCGCGACCATGATGCCGTCGGAAGCATCCAGAATTTCCTGCAATGCCGGGATTGCCTCGGCGCGCTCGATCTTGGCGATCATCAGCGGCTTATGCTGATATTCTTCACCGGCGATATTCGCGAGTTGCCGCGCCATTATCATGTCGGTTGCGTTTTTCGGGAATGACACAGCGATATAGTCGGCCTGAAAACTCATCGCGGTCTTGATGTCTTCCATATCCTTTGCGGTCAATGCCCGCGCCGACAGACCGCCGCCTTGGCGATTGATGCCTTTGTTGTTGGACAATTCGCCGCCGCTTCTGACGGTGGTGTGAATCTGGCTGCCGACGACTTTATCGACGACCAGCACGATCAGTCCATCGTTCAGCAGCAACACATCGGCAACCTTCAGATCGCGCGGCAGTTCCTTGTAGTCGAGGCCGACATGCCGCTCATTGCCGAGTTCGCATGCCGCATCCAGAATGAATTTGGCGCCATTATGCAGCTGGATTTTGCCATGCTCGAATTTGCCGACACGGATTTTCGGCCCTTGCAAATCAGCCATGATCGCAACTTCGCGGCCGCATGATGCCGCCACCTGGCGCACCAGGGTCGCGCGATCGATATGGTCCTGCGCCTTGCCATGCGAAAAATTCAGGCGCACGACATCGACTCCTGCTCTGATCATTCGCGTCAGCGTATCGACATCGCTCGAAGCAGGGCCGATAGTGGCGACGATCTTGGTGGCTCTTTGCATAATCAAATCCTTTATGGACCGCAGTGGACATACGCGGCTCGTCTGTGGAGACAGAGTCGCGCTTCAGATTTCGTATAAATCAACGCGCCCGCTGCAGCAGTATATCCACTGCCGGCAATGTTTTCCCTTCGAGGAATTCCAGGAAAGCGCCGCCGCCGGTCGAAATATAGCCGATCTTGTCGGCAATATCGTATTTTGCAATTGCCGCCAGCGTATCGCCGCCGCCCGCAATCGAAAATGCCTTCGAATCGGCAATCGCCAGAGCCAGCGTCCTGGTGCCGTTGCCGAACTGGTCGAACTCGAATACCCCTACCGGACCATTCCAGACGATCGTGCCGGCCTCCCCGATTCGACCCGTCAGCATCGCGGCTGTCCGGGGTCCGATATCGAGGATCATGTCATCGTCGGCCACGTCGCCGACATCCTTGACTGTTGCCTGCGCCGTTGCCGAAAATTCTTTCGCGCATACGACATCGACCGGGATCGGTACCGATGCGCCGCGCTTGGCCATCATGTCGATGATCGCTTTCGCGTCCGCCGCCAATTCCGCTTCCGCCAGGGATTTGCCGATCTTCAAGCCTGCCGCCAGCATGAACGTATTGGCAATGCCGCCGCCGACGATCAGGTTGTCGACTTTGTCAGCCAGCGTTTTCAGAATCGTCAATTTGGTCGACACCTTGGAGCCGGCGACGATGGCCATCAATGGCCGGGCCGGCTGATCGAGCGCTTTGCCGAGCGCATCGAGTTCCGCTGCCAGCAATGGGCCGGCGCAGGCGACCGGTGCGAATTTGGCGATACCGTGCGTGGTGGCTTCAGCGCGATGCGCGGTGCCGAACGCATCGTTGACATACACGTCGCATAACCGCGCCATTTTTTGCGCGAGTTCGTCGCTATTTTTTTTCTCGCCCTTATTGAGCCGGCAATTTTCAAGCAACACTACCTGGCCGGGAGCGACATCGACGCCATCGACCCAATTCCGTTTGAGCGCCACGGTTTGGCCCAGCAGTTCGGACAAGCGCACGGCAATCGGTGCAAGAGAATCCTCCGGCCTGAATTCGCCTTCGGTCGGGCGTCCCAGATGGGACGTGACCATTACCGCAGCCCCAGCTTCGACTGCCTGCCGTATCGCGGGCACGGACGCCCGGATGCGGGTGTCCTCGGTGATATTGCCGGCATCGTCTTGCGGCACATTGAGATCGGCGCGGATGAATACGCGTTTGCCTTGCAGTTTGCCCTGCGCGATGAGGTCGCTCAATCGATTAAATTGCATGGTTGCCAATTAATCCAATTAAAAGAAAAACCGCTATTTTACCGCACTGCACTACTGCAAAAAATCGTTTTTGCACGATGCAAGTCAAATTCGGCGCACTATAAAAGCAGGCGCAATCCGGTATACAGCGCCATGCCGGCTGCGATGGTGCCCAGCAAATGCCTTGTTCCGATAAAAAACAGCCCGGCGCCTATGCCTGCAAACAGCTTCGGATTCAGCCAGTTCAGGCTGGCATTGCCGTCCGCCAGCACAAGATCCGGCACGACAATCGCAGCCAGCGCCACGGCCGGCGCATAGCGCAGCGCATGCTGGACTTTAGGCGGCAGCTTGACCGCATTGCCGAGCAAAAAGAACGAACATCGAGTGAGGATTGTCGCAATAAAGAGGAAAAAAATGGTAAGCCAGATATCGCTTGCGTTCATCAAATGCCCTTGCCTTTCTTGCCGAGTGCCGTATCGGCGATCATCGCCGCCGCCATGCCGAGAACGACCGCCAGCAGCAGGCCGAGTCGATACGGCAAGCCGGCCGCAACGGCGGCAACAATCGACCCAACGATGACGCCGGCCAATGCGGCGACATTGATAATCAAAGGAATCGTGATCGCCAGCAAAGCGAGCGTGCCGGCAAAACCGACACCCCAACTCTGGGGAATCAGACTTGCCAGCAATATGCCTGCTACCGATCCGGACTGCCATGCAAGCCAGTTCAAATAACCGATCCCGGCAAAAAAACCGACCTTGCCTTCCGGCCGATGCAATGTCTGCGCCGGAAAACGCTGCGGAAAGAAACCCATTGTGACGTCGGCATTGAAATAGCCGTACCAGACGCGCTTGAACCACGCCACATGGCCGAAATGCGGACCGATCGCCGCCGAAAAAATCACGAAACGCAAATTCACCGCCAGAGCAGTCGCGAATACCACCCAGACCGGCGCATTGGCGACGATCAAAGGCAGCGACGCGAGTTGCGCCGATCCGGCAAATACCACGAAAGTCATGCCTAGCGCCTGCCAGATCGTCAGCCCGGATTTCACCATGGCCATGCCGGAAACCAGGCCCCACGCAAAAATACCCGGCATGGTGCCTGCAGTGGCTTTACAAGCTTCCTGAAACGCTTTTTTTTCCACCGTCAACGCATCGGCATCCGATGCGTTCGCTCTTTTATCATTCATATGGCGTAAAAATTCAATCTGCATGCAAGACTCGGGAGCCTTGACGGTGCCCGCCGTGCTCATGGCGGTTGCATCGCGATGCCGCATACACGAATCTTCAAATCTCCGCGTTTGATTATTTTTCGTTAATGGCGCGGAAGAATTAATTAAAACCGTATTCTACCGATCAAGCTTCCTGACCGTTGAATCCGTTAAAATCGAGGTTTTGCAATGTTTACTGGAGATTCAACATGTCCATGGCCGACCGCGACGGGAAAATATGGAAAGACGGCGCACTGATTGACTGGCGCGATGCCACTATTCATGTATTGACGCATACTTTGCATTACGGGATGGGTGTATTCGAAGGAGTACGCGCTTACAAAACGCCGCAAGGCACCGCGATTTTCCGTTTGAAGGAACATACCCAGCGGCTGTTCAATTCGGCCAAGATTTTCCAGCTCGCCATCCCGTTCGACATGGAAACGATAATGGAAGCACAGCTTCAGGTTGTGCGCGAGAACAAGCTGGAATCCTGCTACCTGCGTCCGCTGGTATGGATCGGCTCCGAAAAACTGGGCATTTCAGCCAAAGGCAATACGATTCACGTCGCGATCGCCGCTTGGCCGTGGGGCGCCTATCTGGGGGAAGACGGACTGGCCAAAGGCATTCGCGTCAAGACTTCTTCCTTTACCAGGCATCACGTCAATGTCTCGCTGGTTCGCGCCAAGGCGTGCGGCTACTACATCAACTCGATTCTGGCCAATCAGGAAGCGCTGGCCGACGGCTACGATGAGGCATTGCTGCTGGATACCGAAGGTTATGTATCCGAAGGTTCCGGCGAAAACGTATTCATCATCAAGAACGGCAAGATTTATACGCCGGATCTGGCCTCGTGCCTGGACGGCATTACGCGCGACGCCGTGCTGACAATGGCGCACGATATCGGCATCGCGGTCATTGAAAAGCGCATCACCCGCGATGAAATGTATTGCTGCGATGAGGCATTCTTCACCGGCACGGCCGCTGAAATCACGCCTATCCGCGAACTGGACAACCGGCAGATCGGCGAAGGAAGGCGCGGCCCGATCACTGAAAAATTACAGTCGCTGTTCTTCGACGTGGTTGCAGGCAAAGCGCCGCAATATCGGCATTGGCTGACCTTGGTATAGAAAAAATCCGGAGAATGTAATGAGCGAAGTGAAACACACGATGGCAGTCGAACTCGACAGCAAAGACTTGCCGGCCTATTGTCCGAATCCAGCGATGCCGATCTGGTCGTCCCATCCGCGCGTGTTCCTGGATATGGCATCCAACGGCGAGGCAAAATGTCCTTACTGCGGCACGGTGTATCGGCTCAAGCCGGGCGCCACGATCAAAAGCCATTGATTGAATACGCCGCCATGCGCTGCTCCTTGATCCGGCTTGCGGCACCGCAGCGCTGGAACGGCGGCCGGCCGCTGCCGATCCCTATTCATCGACCGCCATCGTTGCGCCGCAAGGATGGCGCAATTCAAATACAGCGAACTCTTTGATCGGGATGGCATGGCTGAATCGAGCAAAATACCGGGAACCGCGGAAGATATCGAAGCTGCCTTCTACGATGCAATTGCGCGCGCCGATATCGACGCGCTGATGGCGTTGTGGGCAGACGAAGAAGACGTTGTCTGCATTCATCCAGGCGCCCCGCGCCTGATCGGGCATGCATCCATTCGCGCTTCATGGGAAACGATTTTCGAACGCGGCGGCGTGCATATCCGTCCGGTCCAATTGCATGCCACGCATAATCTGATGACCGCTGTCCACAACGTCGTTGAGGAAATCCATCGCACCGAGACCGCGCAACAGGATATGCATGTCATCGCCACCAACGTCTATGTCAAGACACCGCTCGGATGGCGCATCGTTATTCATCATGCATCCGTCGCGCCCGGCGCGGCAGCGTCGGCCCAGCCATCTGCGGCAATGCTGCATTGATGCCGGAACCAGGACCGCATGCCGCGGCAAGGAATCATGAACCGAGTTCAATATCGATGACATACCGCGCTCCTCGCTGGCTGCCTGGCGGCCATTTGCAAACCATTTATCCGGCAACCTGCATCGCCAAGCCGAAGGTAGCGTATCGCCGCGAACGATGGCCTGCGCCGGACGGCGATTTCATCGATATCGATTTTATCGACGGCGAGCCGGGTCAGCCGTTCCTTGTGTTGTTCCATGGCCTGGAAGGTTCGTCCGACAGCCACTATGCACGCGCTCTCATGTCGCATGTCGCTGCACTTGGATGGTCTGGTGCGGTACCGCACTTTCGCGGCTGCTCCGGCGAACCGAACCACGCACCGCGCTTTTATCATTCGGGCGATGCCCAGGAAGTGGACTGGATCGTGCGGCGCCTTGCGGTCTGCAGCAAGGCGCATCAGGCCCGTAAATTGTATGCTGCAGGCGCCTCGCTGGGCGGCAATGCGTTACTGCGCTGGCTGGGTGAATCGCAGCATCAGGCGGAAATCGTCGATGCCGCCTGCGCGATCTCGGCGCCGCTCGACCTGGCGGGCGGCGGCGCGGCATTGTCACGCGGCTTCAATCTGATTTATACCCGGATATTCCTGCAAACGCTGAAACCGAAATGCCTGCAAAAACTCCGGCAATTTCCAGGCTTGTTCGATCGCGAAACGATGCTGCGGTCCCGCAATCTCTATGAGTTCGACAACATCGTCACCGCACCGCTGCACGGCTATCGCGATACGGACGATTACTGGAATCGCGCCAGCGCAAAGCACGTGCTCAATGACATCACGGTGCCGACACTGGTACTCAATGCGCAGAACGATCCTTTTCTTCCGAATCATCATCTGCCGCGCACCGCATCCCGTCATGTCACTCTTGACTATCCGGACCAAGGAGGCCATGCAGGCTTCGCCGTCGGCTCGCTGCCGGGCTCCCTCGATTGGCTTCCGCAGCGATTGATCGCGTTTCTCGAAGGCGCTCGCTCACAGGAAAACGAATGCGGATTCCGGTCAGCATAAGAACGCGGCTGTCATAAAATGCAGATGTATGAAAACCGGCGTGCGGTTTTCGACATGGGTAGCTTAAACTGTTCCAGGCTGGAACCATTTACGGCCGGCATTTACCGTCCTCACTAATTTAAAAATAAAAGCCCTTCCACAATGGATGAAATCGTCAAACAGGCAATGGCAAAATGGCCGAATGTGCCGCACTGCTACGGCTGGCTGGCGCTGGATGCGCGCGGCGCATGGCGTATGCGCGATGAACGGGCTCAGACGCTCGGCCTGCCTGGCGACAAAATCGTTCATGCGGCGTTATTGGGCTTCATCAATCGTAATTACACGCATGACGATCATGGCCGCTGGTATTTTCAAAACGGACCGCAACGCGTGTATGTCGACCTGGAAGCGGCGCCTTACATTGCCCGGACCGATCCGGCGCAAGGTTTTTTATTGCATACCGGCGAGCCGTTACCGACGATCGATGCCGCATGGCTCACCGAGACAGGCCGGCTGGTGCTGCAGAGCTCCGAAAAAATCGCGGTCGTGGACGATCGTGATATCGCGCAATGCATCGCGGATTTACGTATCGATGGCATTGCCGTCAAGGATGAACAACTGCTGGAATGGCTCGCCGATCAGTCTGGAAAACCGGATCCGCTGATTTTATGCATCGCAGGCAGGCAGTTGCCCGTTCAGCGCATGTTGAAGGACATGATTCCCGATCGCTTTGGTTTTGTGCAACGGCCGCAGCCGGATAACGCCTTACCGGTACGCTCTGAGAATATTCAAGATGCGCCTGTTTCCCGAGGCTGACTGTTTTATTCCGTTACCGCCCCTTCTGCCCTTCTTTCACATCCTCTCGCCAGCGCGCCTGAAACTCCCGCTCCCGTGCGTCGATAACCGCCTGATCATAAAACGATGCATCCGGCGCACGCCTTGCAATGCCAAGCTGATCCATCGCCGCAGGCAAGCTGCCCGCCAATGCATAAGATTCCGCCAACGCCAGATGCTGCTGCGCCTGCTTGCCCTGTGCCGCATATGCTTTCGCCAACCTGTCTTGCAGCTGCGGTTCCTGCCGGTAGATCTGCGCCTGATCACGCAGATAGCGTATTGCATCGTCGTAGCGCCCAGCTGCAATCAGCGCATCGGCATACTGGCGCGCGATGCCTCGCGATAACGGGAATTGCGCACGCGCCAGGTTCGCCTCTTTGAGAGCTTCGTCCGCCTGATTCGCAGCCAGCCTGACATCGATGGCAAGGCCGGCCAATGGAGCGCTTTTGACAGCAGCCGGAGAATTTTGCGCGGCAGCGCGCGCTTCCTGCAACAGGACTTGCGCATTGGCGGGATCGCCCTGTTTGAGCGCAACGAATGCCAGTCCGTATTTGGCCGCAATGGTTTGCGTCAGGTTCTTTTGCCGCAGCTGGCTTTCGAACACGACTGCTGCGTCGTGCAAGCCCTGCGGCGAATCATCCTGCAATACGCGCACACGGGCCCGCATCAAATGAAAATCGAGACTGTCGGCATGCTGCCGATAGCGATGGTCGCGAGTACGCGCCTGAATATCGGCGATGCGTTCCGTCGTCAATGGATGAGAGCGCAAATAGGCCGGCGCCGACTCGTTATAGGAGCGGGCGGCCGTCTGCATCCGACTGAAAAATGCGACCATGCCTGATGTATCGTATCCGCCTTCGGTCAATATCTGCAATCCGACCCGATCGGCCTCCCGCTCGGCGTCACGGCTGAAATTGAGCTGGCGCTGGATGGCAAACCCCTCGCCGCCCAGCATGGTTGCCGCGGCAACATCCGGACTGGAGCGTGCCGCGAGCGCCGCCAGTACCATCGATGCCAAAGGGATCAATGCATCCTGACGCTGGCTGCCCAGCATCCGCGCAATATGCCGTTGCGCCACGTGGCCGATTTCATGCGCCATCACCGAAGCAAGCTCCGATTCCGACTGCGCCGCCAGCAGCAACGCGGAATGCACTGCAATAAATCCACCGGGCAGCGCAAATGCATTCAACGTCGGATCGCGCACTGCAAAAAAGAAAAAATCATAGCCTGCTTCACCGCGCACCTCAGGCCGGGCCGCCACCAGGCTGGAACCGAAATTATTGAGATATTCCAGCAGTGGCGCATCATCCAGATAATCGTGGTCACGCCTAATATCGTGCATGATCTGTTCGCCCAATTTGCGCTCCATTACCGGCGAAAGTTCTTCGCGTTCGGTGCCGCCCAGATTAGGCAGGTTTTGCGCAACGCTCAGCGATGGCGCCACAGCGGCCGGCAAAACACACAGAATGCTGACTGCCGCAGCAAGCAGCAGACGTGTTTTTAACCGCAGCAGCCCGGAGGATGGCGACTGAAGCGGGCGGCGCGGCAATAAATGGGGATCGGATAAACGGGATATTGGTTTCACGATGCTATGATACTCGCAGCCGTTCATCGTTCAACCCAGCGTTCCACTTCTGCAATATTTTGTTACCAATGAATACAAAAAAAGAAACCGGAAAATCAGGCGTCATGCACGAGGGCCTGACCCATTTCGATGCGACCGGCCAGGCTCATATGGTCGATGTCGGAGAAAAGGCGGAAACACACCGCGTCGCGATCGCAAGCGGCGCCATTCGCATGAGGCCGGAAACGCTCGCCATCATTCAATCAGGTACCGCGAAAAAAGGCGATGTGCTCGGCATCGCGCGTGTTGCCGCGATCATGGGGGCCAAGCGCACCAGCGATCTGATTCCGCTGTGCCATCCGTTAGCGCTCACGCGCGTAACGGTCGATTTCGCTCTCGATACAGAAGCATCCAGTGCAATTTGCACCGCCCAAGTCGAAACGATCGGCAAGACTGGGGTCGAGATGGAAGCCCTTACTGCAGTACAGATCGGGCTGCTGACGATTTATGATATGTGCAAGGCGGTGGATAGAGGAATGGTCATGACCGATGTGAAAGTGCTGGAAAAGCATGGCGGGAAGTCGGGGGACTGGATTGCTTGACCAATTCAATAAAGGCATGCCGACCTGAATGGATCGGCATTTACCGGCAATCAATAGCCAAAGTTGACGCGACTTGAGCATCGGATGTTAGGTCGGCTGCTTTTTGACTGCTTGCAATCTTTGCTCTGGAACAGGAGGCGGCAACCGCTTGAAAATATACTGATATTGCGCCGGTGCACGACGCCAATCTTCATATACCTGATTATAGCGAGAGCCGTGAAGCCGTTGAACAGCTAGCGCCGACTTGACAGCATCGTCTTCTCTACCATTCAACGCATACACTTGTGACATTCTCGTCAAGGGCAAAACGCCGCCAAACCGCTTGGTGACGCGCTCCATGAAAGCAATTTCTTGTGGAGGCATCTGTTCATGCACCGTCATATCCAGAAATCGGAAATAATCAAACATGTACGGAAAAATGGTGAAGGCAGGTTTCTGTGTGGATGCTTCATCCCATTTCAATCCCATCGCCTCGAATTCTACTTCCTGAAATCCAGCAACAACGCGTCGATAATCCATCCCGATACCCACCAAACCTGATGCCATCAAAAATGCCAAGGCAAATACAGGGTACCGGGATAATTCAATTTTCGTCGATCCGAACTGCTCCTGATGGACCATCCCTACGAGAAACGCGAAAGGCATCAGAACAATCGCATACCATAAGGGATATTCGACCATACTGTGCACCAATACCGCAAGAAAAAAGAGTGCCGCAAATGCTACTTCGATGCTGATAGATCGCGATATGCAACTACGGAAAAACCAGAATGACAATACACCGCAAATAATTATTGTCATCGGCCAACCGAGTTCCGCAGCGAAATTCAATACGATATTATGAGCATGACGAGAATAGATTGTCGTAGGAATATCCGCCCCGCCCATTACTTGCTGGGGACCGAACTGAAACCATCCTGCACCAAACCAAGGATGTGCCAAGCTGATTTTCCATGCTTCCTCAAATAATGCCATGCGCTCGGAACGCGTGCCGAAAGCACGCGTGGCAGCAGAGTCGATTGATACACTTAATGCTGATGCGATTGATGGAAGAACAATCACCAGAATAGCGTAGAGCGACAGCAGTCCAACGATCAACCAGCCTGATATTGGCTTGGAACCAACTTTTCCATGCCAGAGCCAGATAGCAAATGCAAAGGCAGGAATGATGATCCATCCAATTCTGGATTGCGTCATTGCCAAGCCCCATAATAAAAGAAGCACCATGCCAATCGCCACACCGACCTTCACACGCCCGGACTGAAACAACCACCAGACGGAAGCGATTGATATACAGAACAGAAGAGCCAAATGATTGCTTTGGCCAATATTTGCGTAAGGACGAATGGAATTTCCTCCCTTATGGACCATCAGCATCATGAACGGCGCGAACGGAATTTCGGCACCTACGAATTGTAGGGAAGCGATCACAACTGACACCAGTCCGGCGAACAAATGTGCGCTCGTCAATGCCATGCAGAGTTTAGCCGCACCGTTCTGGCATGCAGCAATGCTTGCTCCCAAGATGATGGCCAGCACAGCGACAAAAAAATAAGTAACGGGTAAAAAAGCATCCCAGTTTTCGCTTAGCATGCCCATTGCGGTTTGCAGAACAATGAGCGTGGCCAAACCGAAAGGGATAGTTATTATCCAAGGTATCTGAATCGATACCGATTTTTTTTCTGCATAATAAGCAAGAACAATCACCACTCCGAATATCGCCAGCCAATCATTGAAAAAAGCTCGGAATGGATTTACGTGAAAGGATAATAAGTATGCAGCCGACAAACAGACTGCCAGCAGTATCAATGCACGGGTACTTCCGGTACTGGTATTGGTCGGCATTCCAACTCCTGCTATTTGCAACATGGATTGAGATTACTGCGTCATATTCGGTTTAGCTGTTATTACGCAAAATATCGCCTATCACTGTCAACAAAAAAGCCCCTTGTGGGGCTTTAAAAATTTGGGACGACTATCAATAATTTCTTAGAAAAAATTGATGCATAGCCAAATCTTATTAAAGACGTCCCCAAGCTCTCTGGAGACGTCGTGGTTCTTATGACTTAGGCAGGAACTTAGTGGGGAACGTGCTGCCAGCAGTTATAGCTGGAGTCCATTTCAGGCCACCGGCAGTACATGCACCGTCGAACTCGAATTTGGAATCCTGAGCGACTGAACCGCCGATTGCGTTCATCGTAACGGTGACTACTGGATCCCAAGCCGATCCAGCCGCTACTGTAGTTACATCAACCGATTTTGTATATTTTCCCGAATATGTGGTGCCAGCTTGCAGGTTCAACTCGGAACTAGTGTTGACAGTCGTAGATGTCAACGACGCCTCACTACATGCAACCCCTGCTGCAGTCAATGCAGGCGATGCCAAGCTGACAGCTTCTTGTACTTTCGCCTTAACCGTGTAGTCCTGATAAGCCGGGATCGCCACAGCTGCCAAAATACCGATAATCGCCACGACGATCATCAATTCGATCAAGGTAAAACCGCGCTGCGCACGTTGCATCATTTTCATTGATTTCATTTGTTTCTCCCATTTGAAATTAGGCAGAATACCCGCCATGTTTTCTAATGAGCAATCGGTGTGCCATGTAATATTCGATGAAATTTGTATCTTTATGGCAAGATATTTTAAAAAATCAATCTTTTCCTTGTAAGGAATGACGCATTTTGTCATGCTCAACGTCAAATATTGTCACCGCTATGTTTCTGTCGAGCAATTCTTTTGCCTTTACTATCCAAATAACAAGAGTCAATTAACCAAGTTCAAAATCCGCTTTAACAATCCTTCTGTTTGAGTATTTTCCGATTTCACTTTTACCAAGACCACCGAAATATTGTCTCGTCCACCGTTTGCATTCGCCTTGTTTACAAATGCATCGCATGCGTTTTCAAGATTGGTGCTTGCAGCGATCAAGGTATCAAATATCTCCTGTGCCGACAGCATGTCGGACAAGCCGTCGGAACAGAGCAGATAAATATCGCCAGCCTCTATCGAGTAATCATGAATTTCAACTTCAACGTCATAATCGACGCCCATGGCCCGCGTGACGAGATTTCTGTTCGGCGCGAATTGCGAGTTTTCCATGCTGATCAATCCGGCATCGATCTGCTCTTGCAGCAACG
>JAQGLW010000116.1 GCA_028292665.1 Herminiimonas sp. | reverse complement strand
ACAAATGATTTTTAATTATGCAATCTATCGACCGCATCTATTGATTGTTATGCAGCATTGGTGCGGCCCCCATGGTCAGAAAGATATATTTACATGGTTTTGGTGCAAATAGCGCCTTCGGTCAACCGCTCTCGCCGAAACTAGGTGATTTTGAAGTTCAGCTAACGCAATCGCTGGAGGAAGAGGCACAATTGGCGCGACCACGTCGCCGTTCTACCCATCGCCTGTTTGAAGGCTTGCAAGAAATCGGCTAACCGGTATGGAGCTCCATTGCCGGCGCAATAGCGAAATGCAGATATAAAAAGCAATCCTCAATTACGCATCACGACGACGCAAAACGGAGTGCGGGGATGCGTGATTGATCAGTCGCCGCAGGCGAATGCACATTCCAGGTATTAAAGTACCTGACCGAACCCATTGCGGGAAAGCTCAGGTTAAATGTTGCCCAGCGACTTTTTCAACAGAATCGGCCAGGAGCGGACATTGCCATTTTTCGAAACCGGACATTCAACGAGCTGTTAAACGGACGGATCAGGGTGATGGTCCGCAAGCCTCCGTTGGAGAGTTAACTGCGCGCCCAACGACGGCCATGTCGTTCACCTCGCCCTACATGGGAAGAATGAAGACAGATGCGACGCTCTTTTCCTGTTTATCAAGCAACCATCTTTTTGACGACAGCAAACGGACTCAGTCCCAACCAGGACCGCATGGACTTGATGATGCATTGCGCGCCGGAAAATTTGATCCTGGAACGCTCCCTTTCAATGGTAGTCACACCCATCCAAATCGAAGTCATCGTTCGCAGATCGGTCGTCACGTAGAGATCTATCTCGAAGCCGGGATCGGACCAGCAAAGATCAACCTCTCCATCGGGTTCAACCACAATCCACCAATTTCTCTTGGAAGCCGGAAGGTCGGAGTACAAGAATTGAATCACGGTGCGTTTTCTGGGGAGAGGCGTTGAATTCAGGTTACGCCGCATATCCCACATCAGCAAAGACACGTCGAGATTCTCCAGGGACGCGGCCGACTTCACCCACTTCTGCCCCCAGCAGCCGATGGCGTCCACCACTGCGCCCAGATCGCGGCCCGCCTCGGTCAAGTGATATTCAAATATTCCATTTTCCGAGCGCGAGAGCTTGCGCTTGATGACTCCCGCACACTCAAGCTCCTTCAATCGCTGAGACAGGAGAGTGGGCGACATTTTCGGCACGCCGCGCCGAAGATCGTTGAAGCGAACCGAGCCCGCGACGAACTCGCGAATCAACACCACGGTCCAGCGAGTGCACAGTATCTCGGCCGCCATGGCAAGTGGGCAAAATTGCTTGTAGCTGGCTTGCGTCATTGGAAGACCTTTCGTATGCGTCCAAAGGACAATATAGGCCGCCCTCTACCTCACGTCCAGTACTGAAACTGTACCAGGCGATTCAGTCTCGTGACTGGATTGTGATTGCCGATCGCCAGATACTCCTTCTCAGGCATGCAGATCAAGCCGCCTGAAGTATCGACATATCGACAACCCAACTTATGGAGAAGCAATGAGCGTCTTTTTAATAGCTGAAATCAAGATTTCGGACGATTCCTGGGTTCCCGCTTATGCGGCGAACGTTCACAAATTTGTTGAAAGGCAAGGAGGGAAATACTTGTCGCGAAGCGGCAATATCACCGCCATCGAAGGCGCACAAAAAGACTGCAGTCTTGTCGCGGTCATCCAGTTCGATTCGAAAAATGCATTGCAGGCATTCGTCAACGACCCCGAATACCAGCCCTATGTCAAAGCGCGGCAGGCCGGCAGCGTCAGCCAGTTTTACATGATCGACGATACCGACCTTGCAGGAACGGTCACCTACCTGCCGGCAGCATAAGCGGGATGGTCAGGGAGGGATTGTCCGTGGCATTTGTTTCAGGCGTCCCGTGCGGAATAAGCGTGGGACGCTGGTACAGATTACACGCAGGCCGACGCGGCCGTCCGCTGCGCAAACCGAAGCGCGAACAAGCCGACCGTGCTTACGATACGACTGCGAGCGCTATCGACGTATTCTGCGGCAGCGCCGGATCATTCCTCAGATCGGCAAGCACAGCTCCAGACATGGCAGTCACCTCGGCGTGACGCGCTGGGTGGTCGAGCACACCTTCGCCTGGCTGCATCAATTTTGGCGCGTGCGGGTACGTTATGAGAGGCGGGTCGATACGCACGAAGGATTCCTCAGATTGGGCTGCGCCATCATATGCTGGCGAACGTTATGCAACGCTTGGCACGACCCGTTTTCCTTGCCATTTTGTTAGACGCCCTAAGTGTGGAACTTAAGCATTGGCTTCAACCCCCGACGCACTGCGCGCGTTATTGATCCGGCATGATTTTGTTGGGTTGTTATACCGTCAGCATACACCAGTAAAGTGCGCGATATGCGTTCAACAAAGGCATGCCGGATCAATAACGCGGCGTTAAACGTCCGCTTACGGGAAGCGTCTATTTCCGCTTTGGGTCGGAAGCAACCTTTTGATTCGGACACCATCTGTCACATGATGTCGGAGTTTTTACACTTAAAAATTATACTGCCGATTTATTCGCATCCTTGGATGCACGGCGCTTGCAGTTGTACCAGTAGGCCAATGCGCCCTTTTCGGTCAGGACAGCGCCTTCGATGAACGCCGCCACGATTACTTCCTTGGGTTCGTCCTTGATCACAGCGTATATCGCTCGGGCGGCATCGGCCTTGGATTTGCCGTCGGCGATCAGCATCAATCCTTGTTTGATCGCCTGCTGAATCGCTGGCTTGTTTAAATCGATCTTCACGGGCTCATTCGCCGTGTTCGCCAATGGGTATTGCGATGGAAGAGGAACACAGGCCGACTATGACCAATGCTACCGCCTCATCATTGACTAGGGCATACAAACGGTGTCTTTAAATTACAAAGCACTGAGCGCATCTCCAGAACTAACTGCGGCGCAGAAGAGGGAGTTGGAACAAAATCAAGCGTAATGGGCTAGTGCAGTGGAGACGCAATGCAAAATAATAAATGTGTCGAACAATCATTGATAGACCGAAATAGGCAACTGGTGAATGAAATCAGCAAGCTAAAATAGGGTTTGTTATATGCGGTCATAAAGCCCTGCGGCTCTTTCATCTGAGCAGCAAGGCTTTATATATTCTTCTTTTTTTGCTTTGAACTTACGGTCCGTTCGGCCTCAAATCCGATACATATCGCCCCGCTTTCGCCCCTGCGACACGTCGACGAAAATATCGTCGAGCGCTGGCTTGCTGCGGATCAGGCCCTGTTCGAAGGAATAGCCGGCCAGGGTGTTCAGCGTGTGGCGGTTGATGCCGGTCAGGCCGTACTCCCAGGGATCGCTGCCCATGATTTCTTCCTGCTCTTCCCAGGCTTCGCGATACCAGGCCAACGGGACGATGCGCGGGTTTTCCATGCGCGCCATCGCGATCTCTTTGGATTTCTCGAATGCCTGGAACATATTGATTGCGATCCACGGATGGCGCTCCAGCAGATCCTGGCGGATGCCCATCACGTGCATGATCGGGAAAATTCCGGTGCGCTTGAAATAGTCGACTTCCTCGTTGCGATAATTCGGGAACAGGCGCGCCACCCGAGGGTCCTTGTCGACTAGCGGCTTGATCAGGTCGGCATGCAATACCGCGTCCAGTTCGCCTTCGGCCAACATGGTTTCCACCGATTGCGAATGATCCAGCCGCACCAGCTTCAGGTCGGCTGGTGGCGTGAACTCGACGTCCTCGTCGAGCTCGGCATACCATTCGATCGATTTGTGCGGCACGCCGTATTCGTGCTCCAGTATGCCGCGCAGCCACAGAACCGCAGTGACCTGGAATGATTTGACGCCAACTTTCTTGCCGATCAGGTCCTGCGGCGAAAGGATGCCCTTCTGCGTATTGATAAAAGCAAACCCGTGCCGGAAACGCCGGTGCAGGAATACCGGTATGGCCCGCACCGGATGGTCGTTGTCGCGCGCCAGCATGTACGAGGAACAGGAAACCTCGGCCATATCGAATTCGCGGTTGCGCAGGAAACGCCAGTGGCGCGAGGTGGAATCCATTTCCGTCACCACCGTCAAGTCGATGCCGTCGGGCTTGACGATGCCCTCCTTCAATGCGCGCACAATTTCGTAATCCCCGCAGGCCAGCGTGATAGGTACTTTTTTCGACATGGAGCAGTCTTCCTCTTAATCTTAGTTGTTAATTGTTGAATTATTATGTTGTGAGAATTGAGATAACAAGCGAAGTTGCATGACCTTCGACATTTGCCGGAAATCTCACTTCATCCTAATTATGAAATGAGTTCTATATACTCCGCATCGAACAAGCACAAAATTGGGATTTGAAAATGCTGATGGAATATGTCGGATGGAAAAATATCAACTCAGCCATGCGCTATATCGACAGCCCGGATCCGTTTGGCAAACACCGTACTGGCGCCTCGCTTATGAAATAGAACAGTGAACCGCCAATAGGATGGTCGGCGTTACGGCAAACCGCAGAATGCTCCTTGAAACCTGGAGCATCGAGCGATTTGCTGACAACGCGAAGATCATCCACCATGAAAATCAACACCCATCTAGGAAATCCAGCAAAATCGGCAAAACCAAATCCCCCCGATCAATATTCGGCGAATGCCGACTGTCAAGCACTTCCACCCGCGCACGCGGCAGCGCAGTCCGCAACCGCTCCGGCCAATACGGCTGCAAAAGCACATCCCGTTTCCCCGCCACCAGCATCACCGGCGTCGTGATCCCTTCAAGCGGCTTAGGCCACTCATCAACCCGGCGCACACGAATCAGCGACGGCGGCAGCGGTGCCGACACCGCCTTCACCGCCCGGTAGTGACCAGGGTCGGAAGCCCACCGCATGCGCTCGGCCAATTGCGCTTCCAACAACGGGCTGTCGCCATCAATCAATAACTCAACGATCCGGCGCAAATCTTTTTCCGTCCCGTCCCAATACGGCAATTCCGCAGGCGAAGCATCCCCTTTCCAAGCTCCGCCCGTGCCGCAAATGGAAACGACCGAACGTATGCCGAAGGCCTTGCCGTCCGCGAGCGTTTTCAGGGCCAGCGATCCGCCAAAGGAGTTGCCAATCAAATGCACCGGCTCAACAATATTCAGCGCCTCCAGAAACCACTTCATCTGCCGCATGCGCGGCTGATACTGCGCACGATCGACATACACCACCTTGTCGGTGCCGCCGAAGCCGAGCATATCGGGGGCGAGCACGTGATAATGCTCCGCAAGCTGCGGAATGATATTGTTCCAGGTGACTGAACTTGCTCCCCCCCAGGCGCCGTCATGCAGTAATAACACCCGCGGTGCGTCCGGCCTGCCTGCTTCAAGGTAACGCGTGCGGAAAAGTCCCGCGTCGATCCACTTCTCTTCCGATGCCAAAGCCACAGGCTCTCCTTTTGTCAATTCGATTTACAGGAACAGATAATCTTTTTTGTTCACTTCGCGCGTCTCTCTCCAATAGTCGACAGTGCGCAGCGGCCAGTTCTGGGTCAGTCGCCCTTGGGCATTCTTGTACCAGCTGTTCACCGTTGACGCGCCGTACACCACTGTGCCGCTGGCGGAGTCGATGCGTTCGTTGTAGCGGTCCAATACGTCCTGGCGCACTTCCATGGCCTTGTGTCTGGATTCCAGCAGCAGCCTGATGCACTCCACGATATACATCGATCCCGATTCGGAAAGCAGCACCACACTAGAATTCCCGTTCACGTTCGTATTCGGCCCATACAGGCAGAACAGATTCGGAAAATTCGGCACAGCAATGCCGTAATAGGCGCGCGCATCGTCGCCATGCCATTGATCCTGCAGCTTCACGCCCCCGCGGCCGGTCAGTGGCAGCGTCGACAGAAAATCGGCGGCCTTGAATCCGGTGCCGTAGACGATCACATCGAATTCGTGCAGACTGCCGTCCGCGGTCTCGATGCCGCTCTCGGTCGCTTTTACGATTCTCTCGTTCACCAGTTTCACATTCGGCTGCTTCAAGGTGGCGAACCAATTGCCGTCGTCGCGCAGCACACGCTTGGCGTAAGGTGGATAGTCGGGCGTCATCTTTGCCAGGAGATCGGGCCTGTCCGCCAGCGATTTCTCCAGATTGCTCATCAGCACCTGCCGCAGCGCCTCATTCTTCTCCGAAACAGAGATTGGATGTTTCCAATCGGGGTCTACCACCGTATAGGCACGCCGGCACATGCCGGTCCAGATCCGGTAGACGCGGGACCAGCGGTGGTAATTGACGACATGCTCGAACAGCCAGCGGCTGCCCTCCTTCAAGAGGCTGTTATACCCTGGGGTATGGCTGATCCACGGGGGTGTCCTCTGAAATACAGTCAATTCGCCGGCGACTTCCGCAATTTTTTGGATCGCCTGAAATCCGCTGGCGCCGGTGCCGATGACCGCAACGCGCTTGCCCGTCAGATCCACATCGTGATTCCAGCGGGCTGTGTGCCAGGACGGTCCGGCAAAGGCATCGATGTTTTCGATGACGGGATAGTTGGGGCGGTTGAGCTGGCCGACGGCGCTGATGAGAGCCTGCACGCGCAGCTTTTCGGTGCTGCCGTCGGCACTCCTGAGCGTGAGGTTCCAGCTGCGATCGTCTTCGTCGTATTCGCCGCCCACTACTTCCGTGCTGAACCGGATGTGTTCATGCAGTCCGAATTTCTCGGCGCTGCCTTGCAGGTATTCCAGAACCGCCGCGCGGCTGGAATATTCCTCTTTCCAGAGAGGGTTCTGGTTAAACGAATAGCTGTAGCCGAAATTGCTGGTATCGAGGTGGCAGCCGGGGTAATCGTTCTCCGACCACACGCCGCCAACCTCGTGGTGCCTTTCCAGAATGATGAACGGTATGCCGGCCTGCTTCAGCCGGTATGCCGCGCCGACGCCTGCCAGGCCGGCACCGATGATCGCCACGGTGAAATCGGCGTCCGGTGCAAGCTGGGCCTTATTCCATTTTGGGGCTTCTGCGCCCTTGGGCAGTCCCAGTTCATGCAGCAGCAAGGTGAAGTAATCGTCCGAGAACGGCCCGACCATGTACTCCATGATCTGGCGGACTTCGGCATTTGACGGCGCCGGCTTGCCGTCATATGCGCCTTTAAGCAACTGCCGGATAACGTCAAACGCAATGGCCCGCACCTTCTCCTGGGCGCTTGTCGAAAGGCCGCCTTGCGGCTGGAAGCCGGCAGCGGTTTCGATGTAGTTCGGGCGGAATTCCTCTTTGAGCAGGCTCAGGTCATGGGTAGCATAGGCCAGAGTGCCTAGCAGGCTGGGAAGATGGGC
>JAQGLW010000097.1 GCA_028292665.1 Herminiimonas sp. | reverse complement strand
TCAGGAATCGGATTCGTTTGAAGCTCCGGGCGCTGTCGTTGCACAACCGCCGGCAGTCGATGCGTCGCTCTGCCGGATTATTCGGAAGTGCAGCCTGTCTTGATCTTTGGCAACGTCCGGCTTGCAGAGATTGATAATCCGGCGGTTCGTCCAGATGACCGGCAAGCACCGTACTTTGCAATGAAGGAACCGATCGCGGCGCCCGATCCTGCGGCAGGCCAGGCGTGGAAGAACGCCATGCTCTTATCCATCACGAAGGATTACCCGGCCGGCGCGGGAAAATGTGCAGACGATTTGATACAGGTCGTACCGTGCCATCGCCCCCATATTTAAAATAGTGGTCATTGGCAATTATGGCCGGGGTCGGAAAACCGTCGTAAATGTCCGCATCAAAGAATAGGCCAATGGTGCAAGCCTCAATCCGGATAACGCGAGGAAAAGGAGAACAAGCAAAAAGGAATTTCATCAGAATCCTTGATTTCGATGCTTGCGCGTATTGCGATGAGGAATCGATGCCCTTGGCAAGCCAAGGATCAACCCGATGCCGGAGCTTGAACGATATATCCGAGCAACTCATCGACCCGCGAGGAAGCAGCCATGCACAAAATTTTTTTACTTGAATTCCATCGATGAGATGACGATGATGCCAAATGACCGCCGGCCTGTCAGCGAAGAGAGGCCCGGTGAACGCCGGAAAATTGCAGTAATTCTTACGTGTTTCAACCGTAAGCAAAAAACGCTTGATTGCCTCGATACCGTCTTGTCGCAGTCGATGTCAGGCAATGTGAAGATTGATTTCTTCATCACCGACGACGGCAGCCAGGATGGGACGAGCGAGGCCCTTCTCCTCAAGTACCCGGACATACATCTGCTGCAGGGAGACGGATCGCTATTCTGGAATGGCGGAATGCGGCTGGCCTGGGCTGAGGCCCTGAAGGGAAAGCATGATTTTTTCCTGTGGCTCAATGACGATACTTTTCTCTACCCGGACACACTGCAGAGAATGCTCGATACCCATTACGAATGCATGGCCGGGACGGGAAAAGCCGGGATCGTGGTCGGATCCACTCATGATGAAACGGGACAGACGAGTTATGGCGGCGAACTGCAGAAAAGCGGATTGCGCCGTCTGACGCTGGTCAAGATCGAACCAAACGAAAAAGTTCAGGAGTGCGACACATTCAACGGGAACTGCGTCCTGATCTCGCGGGGCGCCGCCGACGTGCTGGGCAATCTCGATGCCGGATTCATTCATGCGATGGGCGACACCGATTACGGCCTCCGGGCGAAGCAGGCCGGCGTTCCGATGTGGGTGATGCCTTTTTATGCCGGCCGCTGCGTGAACGACAACCACGTGTCGGGCAGTTTCACCGATCGTTCGTTGCCGCTCACCGTACGGCTGCAAAAGATATTGGCGCCGAAGGGCCTGCCGTTGCGGCCATGGCTGATAGTCTGCCGGCGCCATACCGGCTATCTATGGCCTGTCTACTGGATCTGGCCGTACTTGAAAATATTTTTGACTTCGGCTTATCTCAAAGAACGCAAAATAATCGAGCCATGATCAATGGACGCGGATTCGATTACAAGAGCGTCTGACAAAATGCCGATGGCAAGGCGCGTCGATGCAGACAGTACGGGCAGTACGGCAGGGAGACGCAACGCCGCAAGCGGCATTTTGTCAGACGCTCTAGAAATTGCGACTTAAATGAAGGCACCTATGCTAAAGAAAATTGCATTTATCACTAATGACCCTGCGCCCTACCGAATACCCATTTTCAACAAAATGGCCGAGACGCCGGGCGTCCGTCTTCATGTAATTTTTTGTTGCAGGCGGGAGCCGAACAGGCTATGGAATCTGCCTCAGATGAACTTTGAGCATACGTATCTTCGCGAGCGGTTCCTCACGGTAAAAGGCCGTTACATCCACAATAATCCGGATGTGATTTCGACCCTGAAACGGTTGTCCCCCGATGTGATAATCACGGATGGGTTCAATCCGACGCACCTTTACTCTTTCGGCTACGCATTATTCAACCGCGTGGCTCACGTCGCGATGACCGACGGCACCATCGATTCCGAAAAAACATTAAGCAGCGTGCACAGGGCCGTTCGCCGTTTTGTCTACGCACGATCCCATGCTTTCGTATGGGCCAGCCTTGGCGGGAAAAAATTATACGAGAGCTACGGCATTACTGAAGAACAGTGCTTCAGGTCCTGTCTCTGCGTTGACAATTCAGCGTATTCGACGGAACCGCAGCAGCAGCAAAAAATGTTTGATTTCATTTTCTGCGGCCGTATCGAAACGGTCAAAAACCCGATCTTTGCATTGGATGTCGCGATCGAGGTTGCAAACAGGCTGCAACGGAAAGTCAGGATTCTGTTTGTCGGTGCGGGCAGCCTGGAAGAAAAAGTAAGGGATACGGCGGCGCTGCATCCGGATATTCTGGAAGTCCAATTCAACGGATTCGCGGCGCAGCAGGATCTGCCGGCGTTATATCGATCGGCCCGGCTCTTTATCTTTCCGACGCTATGGGACCCATGGGGCGTCGTTGCAAATGAAGCGTGTGCCGCAGGATTGCCTATCCTGGTTTCGCCTCATGCGGGAGTCGCCGACGAACTGGTGATCGATGGTGAAAACGGGTTCATTTGCGATCTCGATGTGGACCTGTGGGCCGAACGCGCGGTGCTGCTTTTGACGCAGCCCGATATTTACCGGAAATTTTCCGACCGCAGCCGTTCGCTGGTAAATCGCTACACATTTGACGCTGCCTCTTCAGGACTGGTGACTGCCTGCGAGTTTGCCGCGTCGCTCAAGGAAGCGCGAATTCAATAAACCGACTATTGCGCCGCGCCGACGCATGATCGCCTTTACAAAAAGCATCGGCCGCAATATAAGGAAACAAAAGATGAGTGTTGTATTCACCTGCTCTACGGATGACGGTCATCCCTCCGACATGAAAATGGCGGAACTCCTGAGCAAAAACAGCATTAACGGGACATTTTTCATCCCGATAAAAAACCGCGAGGGTTTGCCTGTGATGTCGCAAGCCCAAATCCGCGAGATCGGCAATCGATTTGAAATCGGTTCCCATACTTATGACCACTGCTACCTGAAAAGCGTCGATCTTGCAGAGGCACATTACCAAATAACCGAGGGCAAAAAGCAGTTGGAAAACCTGCTTGGAAAGGAAGTGGCCGGGTTTTGTTATCCCGGCGGAAAATACCGGCCCGAGCATGCGGAGTTGGTTCAATCCGCCGGATTCAAGTATGCAAGAACGACGATGAATTTATGCTTCGACGCCGGCAAGAACCGGTTTGAAATTCCGACGACATGCCAGTTTTATCCGCATCCAAAATCGGTCTATCTGCGCAATTTTGTCAAAGCCGGAAACTGGATGCACCGGAGCGACGGATTAAGACTCGCGCTGAAACACAAAAACTGGATTGAACGGCTGTATGCTCTTTTCGACTACTCGTGCGAACAGGAAGGCGTCTTTCATTTGTGGGCGCATTCAAACGATATCGATAAGCTCAATGCATGGAACGAGTTTGACCGGTTCCTCGCTTATGCGGCGACAAAAGTGAGCGAGCAAAACCGATTGAGCAACCGGGAACTGGCATCGAGGGAATTTTTGTACTGAGTTGCATATCTGCTCATGACCGAAAATTTTCGCCGGCAACCTGCACGTTGCCGCCTGTCCGCGGAAGCATCCATTCTTGTTCTCGCGCGCCGCCGATGCGGATGACGCTGCATTGCATGCGTCTTTGCCCGGCACGGCAATCGGTGAAGCCGGCAACACGTCAGGCGCGCCTGAGAAAACCTGATATCTCTTCTTCCATATAAATCGGAAACATGGTCCGACCTCTACGTCTGACCCCTCGCCTTCACTTCATCGCAGCAACCGGTATATCGACGGGCATGCAGCCTCGATAACCATCAATCCAATCGAATCCACGTGAAGCCCGCATGATCCCCGGGCGACGCGCCCTCCTTCGTGGCGGCGGCACACCGCCGCATCCAATGACTGCGGATGACAACACTCGACCGCAGTTCCGCAAAACATTATTCCATTGTTAAAAGGTGCATTTCAAATTGGCATCGATAAAAGATTTCCACGCTGAACTTTTTTTCCATATGGAACTATTTCAATACGGAAATACTCAGACAAAGCCTACATCGTGACATTTGATGTTGATCAAACTTCGTTCACTTAAAAGGCATTTTTATGTTCAAAAAGTCATTGGGACAGAGTTCCATATACACACTGTCCTGTGCCAGTCTGGCCACCATGTTGCTGGCTTCCTGCGGCGGAGGCGGAGGTTCTGATTCTCAGGCTGCCATAGACGCGACCACAGCCGCAACCGTTACGCCGAATACAACAGCTACGCAGACTACTGTTGCCTTGCCGACTACAGTCGCGGCAACGCCAATTGCAAGTACAACACCATCGGCAACAACACCTACTGCGACACCGACTACAAAACCTACGACAACGCCGACACCGACACCGACGCCGACGCCGACACCAACGCCGACACCGACACCAACGCCAACGCCGACGCCAACGCCGACACCGGCAGGAACTGCACCGGTCCCGACCTCGGTATTGCCGATCCCGACCAACATCGCCAGCGGCGCCACCGTCAGCCTGCAATGCGGACAAACCTATTACGGCACCCTCGAACTCAACGGCAAATCCAACGTCACCGTCAAGACCGCCGGCACCTGCGGTCCCGCCAATATCACCCCCGGCAAGGCCGTCACCGGCTGGACCCAGTATCAGGGCAATATCTATTCGGCGCCGATCGGCTTTACCCCGGTCCAGGTCTCCATCGCCGGCAAACCGGTCGATGCCGCCCACTGGCCCAACCGGCCACAAATCTGGGCCACCGATCCCGCTTCGGTGCCCAACAGCGATCTCAACGGCGCCAACCTGGTCTATCTGGCCAACCAGTCCGTCATCCAGTCCCAGACCATCTCCGGCAATGCGGTCAGCGCGTCCACCAAGTTTTATGTCGAGGGCAAGCTGTGGATGCTCGACAATCCGGGCGAATGGGCGGTGAGCAACGGCCGCATTTATCTGTGGGCGCCGGACGGCCAGTCGCCGGAAGGCCGCGCCTGGGCCGCGCCCAACAGCAACG
>JAQGLW010000096.1 GCA_028292665.1 Herminiimonas sp. | reverse complement strand
CTGTTTTCCGACAGCGCGTTGCAGCCGTGGATCCAGGCCGGTTTCCCGCATCACGATGTTCTTGTGCCGGGGATCAATATGCTTCTGAGCGTGCCGGGAATCGTCGGCGCCGCAGGCGTGCTGGCGGTGGGCTTCGGATTGGCAAAGCGGGCGAAGGACAGTTCGGAGCCGTCCTCTTCCTGAGTCGATGGGATGGGCGTCAAGCGGCTTCAATCCGAAATCTGCGCCACAGGAACATAAGCTGTCAGAGCGGTGTTTGACGATCGCTCCCGGCGGCGGCCGACCATCCATGGGAACCGCGTTCAAAAGCTTCCGACGCCGCCAACCCGAAAACGGCGTTGTCCGGCATCCAGCTGAAGCGCTCGATGACGACACGCGATGAGGCCAGGCGGATCACATTGAAGGAATTGGATTCGCCCCGGCCGCGCGTCGATGTAGCGGTGCCGGCCTGTACCACCAGCGCCGAATAGCCGCCGATCTTATAGCGCTCGGCGGTACTGCCGGCATGACTCGCATGCAAGTGGCCGGCGAGCAGCAGGTCTGCGCCGCAGCTGGCAAACATGTTCATCGCAACCGGCGCGCGGCCGACCAGATCCCTGCCGTCGTAATGATCCGGCAAATCGAACGGATGATGCGTCACGACGATCTTGACGATGTGATTGTCCAGCGAGCAAAGCAGCTCGCGGGCGCGCGCAATCTGCTGTTCATTGATCCGTCCATCCTTGATCGTCAGCGATCGCGCGGTATTGATGCCGAGCACCGCAATTTCTTCATCGATATAAACCGGTTCCAGGTTATCGGTTATATGGCGCCGGTATTTTTCGAGCGGCCGCATGAAGCGGTTGAAAATATTATGCATCGGTATGTCATGGTTGCCCGGCACGACGATTTGCGGCGTCGGCAAGGTATCCAGAAAGCGCCGCGCTTCCCTGAATTGCCCGGAGCGGGCGCGTTGCGTCAGATCGCCGGACACGACCGTCACATCGGGCTTTATTCTGATGATGAGCTCGGTCAGCGGCGCGATCAGCGCTGCATCTATCCGGCCGAAATGAAGATCAGACAGATGTACGAGCGTACGCATGCTGTTCCTCCTTCACCGCGGCCGATGCATCTGTTTTTTTCGGCACGAGAACCTGCAATGCACCGGCCCGGATACGATAGTGCAAAGGATTTTCCATGACGTTCACTTCGCCGTCGGTTGCGACACGAATGCGCTTATGCCTCGTTTCAATCAGGATTTCCTTTGCGGTCAGCACATCGAAGTCTTTCGCCTGACGCAGTCGTCCGAACAAGGCGCTGACGGCGAGCCGCAACAGGCCCAGCCGTCCGGTGCGTTGCGCCATGTACAGGCTTAATTGCCCGGCGTCGAGACGTTGGCGCTCGCCGATGTTGAAGCCTTCCATTACATACTCATTGTTCCCGATAAAGATGAAAGGCGTGAAGCGCCGATGTTCATTGCCGTTCAGGCGCAATCGCACATTCAGAAAAGGATAGCGCCGGAAGGCCGCGATGGCCGCCCAGCAAAAGGCAAGCCACTTGCCTCTGCCTAATCGTCTTTGCTGCTTTTCGCGGTCCCGCACGATATCGGGATACAGTCCGAGACTTGAGTTATTGAGGAAGATCCTGCCGTTGACTTCGCCCGTATCGACCCTGATGCCGTGTCCGGCGGCGATATTGCGGATCGCCTCATCGAGCTCCAGCGGAATGTGCAGATCCTTGGCAAAATGGTTCAATGTTCCCAGCGGGAGGACGCCGAACAGGATATCGGTTCCGGCCAGTACGGAGGCGACGGCATTGACCGTGCCGTCGCCTCCGCCGGCAACAATCGTCTGTGCGCTGTCGTTTACCGCACGCCGGGCCGCCTCGATGATTTCGGCGCCGCTTCGGGCAAGCGTCACATGCGCATCCAGTCCGGCGGCACGGAATTTCCCGGCCAGATTATCGGCCCACTCGGCGGTGCATCCATTGCCTGCGGAAGCGTTGACGATGACGGCGATCTGGACAGGCATGGACATTCTCCCGCATCGATTAAAAACGCGGCACCGCACGGCGCCGCCGCACAGTGCCGATGGCAGTGAGGACAAGCGCGAGCCAGGCGCTGCTTTCGGCGACGGCGGCCAGCACGTCGCTCAGATAGTGAACGCCCAGATAGATGCGGCTCAATCCCGCCAGCGCCACGAACAAGAGAGCGGCCGCACCGATGAAAATCCGCCAGCGCCATGATTTCGCCCGGTTGATCAGATAGGCGGCCAGAATGCCGTAAAACAGCGCGGAGCCCGCCGCATGTCCGCTCGGGAAGCTGTAGGTCGTCAAGCTGAGAAGCGGATTATCGAAAGACGGACGGGCGCGCTGAAATGCAAGTTTCATCAGTACGTTGAGAAGCATGCCGCCCGGTACCGACACAAGCAGCGCCAGCAGCCAGTACCAATCCTTTTTCCGTATCAGGAATATTGCCAGCATCACGGAATAGACGCTGATTGCCAGCGTTCCATGCAGATTGGTGACGATGAACATGAACTGCGTCAGCGCCGGAGTCGCATGGTTGTGAAACCACTGGGCGATCTGTACATCGATGACCGTGATCTCTTCGGCGCCGACGACATCCTCGGCGATACCGCCGAAGATCCAGCTCGCCGCGATCAAGAGCAGCGCACCGATCGTCAGATGCAGCCCGAGATGACCTTCAGGGGAAAAACGTGCGCGTACAAATGTCGTGAATGAAGAAGAGCGTACCTTTGGCATGTTGATGCGTAATCCTTGAAGAAGACAGTCGCTTGCAATGCATCCCGCACGGCTTTTTCCTGGTGCATCGGCCAAACAATATAATGCCGCTGAAAATATCCGAAGAGGGAAATATCAATGTCATGGCTAGTAATCAGGGTCGCTGTTTATTTATCCGGTTTCATTGAAATTGGAATTTGAATTTTCGCAACGGAACGGCTTTTTGGAAGCCGGCCGCTTCTTGAAGAAACGATAGTTGAATTCCGATGTGTCTGATGTAATGGCGCCCTGAAATTTTTCATGCTGACATCTTCGCACCAAATTTTAATTCAAGAAAGAATTCCATTGATGTAATGCAAAAAGGAATCGCATCGTAAACATCAAGGAATTTTTTTGTAAATTATTCCTGTAAAAACACAGGATTTTCACGGCCGCCCCGCAGATCGACATTTAATCGGAAACGGGTTCGATGAGATGCCGATCGTTGTTGCCGGTCCGGTTCACCTCTTTGCTGACTTGGTACCAGTCGAATGCTTCCGCCGGAAGCGCCATTGCACGCGCCAGATGCTCGGCCTGTTCCTGCGGCAAGTCCGGATCCAGCCATAGCTGCGCATCTTCCGGCGCCAGCACGACAGGTCGCCGATCATGCACGTCGACCATGCCTGCATCCGATGCCGCCGTGACGATGACAAATCCTGAGCCTTCGGATTGTTCCTGGTGAGGTTTGAAGTTTGCGATCGCCGTCATGAACATCGGCCGGTCGGTTTTCAGCCGGATGTACCAAGGCTGTTTATGGCCTGCTTCTCCAGTCCATTCATACCAGCCGTCCGCCGGCACGATTGCGCGGCCTGATTTCCACATGTGCCGGAAGTAGCGTCCGGTCGCGGCCTTTTCGATGCGCGCATTGATTGCCGTCGGAATACCTTTTTCAGACGCCCAGCTCGGACGATAGCCCCAACGCACTGCGTCGATCATGTTCTTTCCTTCGTGGAAGCGATACATCATCCACGGCGATGTGCCGGGCGGCGTGTTGTAGGAAGGAGGACGCTCGCTATTCTCGGACGACTCGACAGCGTCGGCGTCCCAACCGAGTTCTTCTTCATAAATCTTTTTCGGCCGGTGCTGGGTGATCCGTCCGCACATGGCGCTCTCCTGATTTAATTCAACCGCTCCAGATCGGCCAGCAAATCGACAACGACCAGCAATATACTCGATACAACGACTGACACGCCGATCATTAATACTGTAATGATGATTGAAGTCATTGCAATGCCCTCCGCGCAATATAGTGAAATCCCCGTTCCCATTAATATCATTTCGATAGGTAAAGAAATTGCGCATTCTCAACTTTCCGGTAATCAAAATAACGATAAGAACTCCATCGATTTCATGAAAGGAACAGGCATGGAACATGCATTACGTTAACGGATATCAAGATAAACTTTGGTAAAGCCAATTCTGAAATGCATATGCCCGAATGTTTTCAAGCGTGAAAGTATCCAGGGATGTAGCGATGGAACCAATGAATCACCTACAGCGATTCGGAAACTTCCTATATCGGCTGTCCTTTTCCTACGCTTGATTTCAGCACATGCTGATATCCAACACGTTTCCAACTTGACATACTTCGTACCTAGTCTTGCGCTTACTTGAAAGCAAAGTTGCACACGACAAAAGCAGGTTGGCTTCATTAATCAGTTTTACTAATCAGGAGGTTGCCTTGTCATTAACTCAAGTACATGAACTGAATTCCGCTCTTGCATCCCCCGGTGTGCAGTCGCCTGTCGATGCAGGATGGCACCGCGGAGGCAAGCTTTGGTCCAACCTCAACGAGGTATGCGACCTGTTGCGAATTCCCTCGGGCTTGGTCGGGACGGATGCGGATTGCCTTTTCCAGCATGTACAGTTCAAGGCCGGACAGCGTATCTACACGCTTGGTCAACCTTTCGAGATGCTTTACATCGTCAATTCCGGCTTCCTGAAGACAGTCCTGATCGATGAATCCGGCAACGAACAGGTACTGAGTTTTCCGATGAAAGGCGATCTGTTCGGAATCGACGGAATTCATCACAGGCAATATGCGTCGGAAGCGGTTGCGCTCTCCAGCTGCGACGTTATCCTGATGCCGTTCAAGAAATTCACTGCGCTGGGAAGAACGCATGCCGAGCTTGAAACGGCAATCTACAGCGTCATGAGCCGCGAACTTCTGCGTGAGCAGATCATGGTAAGCATGCTGGGCTCGCTCAGCGCCGAAGCACGCGTCGCGCGATTCCTGGTGTCGTTATCGGAGCGTTTTGCGGAAATGGGATATTCGGGCAAACAGTTCAATCTGCGCATGACCCGTCATGAAATCGGCAGCTATCTGGGCCTGACGCTGGAGACGGTAAGCCGGGCTTTTTCCGCATTCAATGAAATCGGACTGATTTCAGTCGAACAGCGCGCGATCGGCATCAAGGATCTGCAGGCGCTTAAAACGCTTCGCCGCCTGCCGCCCTCACGCTCACGCGCGAAGCAGGAAGCGGCAAATGCGATGAAACGGTCGGCCATCGGCTTGCCATCCGCTTCCTCATCGCGCGGGCCGGTGGCGGTTGCCTGATTTGAAATGATTGACTGCTGATGGTCGAACGGATTTGATCAAGAAAAATCCGTTCGTCCTGAGTGGCCTAGGGCCGGCGCCCCGGCATGACGACATCGGTAAACAGGGGATCGACGGACTACGGTTGCTTGTACGGCAGCATCGTTTTCGACAACCGGAACCGTTTCCACGCCGGCGATCACCGGTCCGCGCGAAATCTCAGGCAGCTTCGCTTCGCATCCGGCAGGATCAAACCGGCTGATGCTGCTCCCTTTGATGCATGTGCAGGATCGGCTGATATCGAGTCAATGCATCATACATCCGGATAATGGAATTGATCATCGCAGCGACTTCCTTGTCATCGAGGGAATTGACGGTCTTCGTTATCTTGCATTCTCCGTCCTGCTCCATGCCACTCGAAATATTTTTCGATAACTTCACGAACTCATCCTTGATTTCGCTGGGCATATCTTTTTTGCTCAAGTGCGCAAGATTCGATTTGTACGCTTTCACCAGGCGCTCTCGTTGAGTTCCCGCGCCGACCAATATGTACATTGACAGATGAAATTTTTCCCATGCTTGTGACATGACAGAGCCTTTTACTTTTATGAACACATCGCAGTAACCAGGACTTTTTGTTATAAACAGGAATTTTTTTGTAATTGTTTGTTATTTTGTCTATATATAATTGTATCAATTATTCAGATAAACGTGTAAAAGATGGTTGCTTTTATCAAGGGCTGAAACAGCCTTTGACAAGGTGCTGACGCCTCCATTTCATCAGGCAATCTTCCCCTGCTGCAATCTGAAGCGGCAGCAGTTTCGATTCTGCAATCCGTCCGGATATCCTCAGATCATCTCGAGCGGGCGCGGCTTGTCCGGCGGCGGAAAAGCCCGGTCCAGTGCAACGAAATCATCCTGTGTCAGGACAAGATCGAGCGCGGTGCGATTCTCGCGAGCATGGTGCGGCGTTCCGGCTTTCGGAATGGCGACAAGGCGCTCCTGCCGCAGCACCCAGGCGAGCGCCACCTGCGCCGGCGTCGCATTGTGATGTTCTGCAATGATGCGCAACGCCGGATGGTCGAGCAGCCGGCCCTGTTCGATTGGGGAATAAGCCATCAGCGGCAGCTTGTGCTCGCCGCACCAAGGCAGCAGATCGTACTCGATACCGCGCCGCGTCAGGTTGTAGAGCACCTGATCGGTGGCAACATCGGCTCCGCCTGAAGGAGCGATCAGTTCCTCCATATCCGCAACATCGAAATTGCTGACGCCCCAGTGCCGGATTTTTCCTGCGCGCATCAACGCATCGAATCCTTCGAGCGTCTCCGCCAGCGGTATCGGGCCGCGCCAGTGCAACAGATAGAGGTCGATCCGGTCGGTTCCGAGACGGCGCAGGCTGCGTTCGCATGCCGCGATCGTCCCGTGCCGCGTCGCGTTGTGCGGGAGTACCTTGCTCACCAAAACGACCTCGTCGCGCCGGCCGTCGATCGCTTCGCCTACGAGTTCCTCGGCGGCGCCGTCCGCGTACATTTCGGCGGTGTCGATCAATGTCATGTCCAGGTCGAGCCCGAGGCGCAGCGCCGCGATTTCATCGGCCCGGTTGCGCGGCTTTTCCGCCATGCCCCAAGTGCCTTGGCCGAGCACCGGGATCATGTCGCCGGACGGGAGTGCAGTCTTGCGCATGACGATCAACGCCAGCTTTCATCCACGCACGGAGCCGGCTCCTCGCCGTGCTGCTGGGCAAGGCTGGGATAGTCGGTATACCCTTTTGCGCCGCCGCCATAGTAAGTGGATGGATCGTAGGCATTCAGCGGAGCGCGCCGGCGAAACCGTTCCGGCAGGTCGGGATTGGCCAGAAACTCGCGGCCGAACGCAATCAGATCCGCCTTGCCCTGTTCCAGCCATGCCTCGGCAGTGTCGCGGTCGAAGCCGCCGGCCAGCATCAGCGTTCCACGGTATTTTTCGCGAATCAGCGCGAGCATCCGCTGTGCGGCTGGATCGGGTTCCATTTTGTTCTCGATTTGGGCGGCGGCAGGATTGATGACGTGCAGATACGCCATCTGGTAGTCATTGAGCTTGCCGACAATGTAACCGAACGTCGCCTCGGGATCGCTGTCGCTTATATCGTTGGCTTTGCCGAGCGGAGACAGCCGTACGCCGACGCGGTCCTTGCCCCAGATGTCGATGGCCGTCTCGACCACCTCCATCAGCAGACGTGCCCGGTTCTCGATCGATCCGCCATAGCGGTCGGTGCGCTGGTTGGTGCTGGAGCTGATGAACTGATCGGGCAGATAACCGTTCGCGCCGTGAATTTCGACGCCGTCGAAACCGGCGTCCATGGCATTTCTGGCGCCGCGCGTATATTGCGCGACCAGATAGGGCATCTCTTCGATTTGCAGGGCGCGCGGCGCGATGAACGGCACCAGTTCGCCTTCGCCTTTTTCGTTCTCGATGAATGCCTGGCCATGCGGCTTGATGGCCGAGGACGCAACCGGCAGCATGTGATCGGGCTGCAGCGCGGGGTGCGAGATGCGACCGACGTGCCAGAGCTGCAGGAAGATCAATCCGCCGGCCGCATGCACAGCCGCTGTGACCTGCCGCCAGCCATCGACCTGTTCGCGGCTGTGTATGCCCGGAGTCCATGCATAGCCTTGTCCCTGCATCGACACCTGGGTAGCCTCGCTGATGATGACGGCGGCCGAGGCCCGTTGCGCGTAATAGCAGGCATTGAGAAGCGTCGGAACATTGCCCGGCTGACGTGCGCGCGAACGGGTCAATGGCGCCATTGCAATCCGGTGCGGCAGGTTATATGCCCCCAGCCTGACCGGCTGAAACAATTTTTCAGTGGACATTTGAGGCGCCGCTGCGCGTTGCGCGGCGGGCGGTGCGGATACAGACATGATGATACCTCCGATAGGAATGAAGACTGGACGCTGCTGCACGATACCGGACTCTGCGAATTTACCGTATATCCGCCGTCATGCAGCGTCCGCGCCAGCCAGGCGGCTTTTTTCTTCGCGTTGCTTGCATGCACATTCGACTACAGGCATAACCTTCGCCGGCCTGGCAGCGCAATGTTCTCGTGCGAAACCGAATTTGCCATGGCATTACCGGAGCAATTCATATGCCGCAGGATCGCCGAGGAGAGGATAGGAGAGAATGTATCGGTGCAAGCAGCGCAGACAAAGTTTTGAAGGCCGCTTCGGGACGATGCGCATCGGGCTGCAGTCGGGCGCTTCGAGTCACGGCTCTCTGTTTGCGCTGCTATCGAAAAATACTTTACGGCGCGCCGAAGCATGCGAAAAACAAGGCCGTAAGAATTACCGCCGTTCCGTAATTCTTACCGCTCCGCTGGCAGCAAACGCCGCATGGGAATGCAGTCGCGCCAGATATGGAAAAAGCGCTGCCGAAGCATCGTACGCGCAAACGGCCACGGCCGCTGGCATGCCGCTTGCGCGAATCCTTTTGCCTGTTTTATCTTTTTCCGGAAGCGAGGCGCTTGAAAAAGCGTATGACATATCCGCATCGTATTCAAACGATGCGTACCTGTCGTTACGCCGGGTATAAACGAATGAACTTGCGCAGAGCATACAAGGCGGAGTGAACTTGACAAAAAAGTTGTTGCCTAACAATCCAGACAATTCCCGAAAACAACGGTTTCCTCCGACATTTTGCTGCAAAGGTCCAGATGAAGTCCAAGGATTATTATCAGGCTCCTGGCGCCGAACGCACTGCAACCGACGCCGATATAAAGAAGGCTTGTCGTCGACTCGTCCGTAAATACCATCCTGATATTTCCAAAGACCCGGAAGGCGAAGAAAAATCCAGGGAGCCCGCGGAAGCATGCGCGGCTCTGAAAGACCCGGGAAAAAAAGAGGAATACGACCGGCTGGGGAGCCGGAATTTCTCGCCAAGGTGCCCTTTTGGCTTCGCATTCTCCTAAAGGCAATCTGGCGATATTCACCTTGGCCGCCATCGGCATCGTCTATGGCGATATCGGCACAAGCCCGTTGTACACAATGAAGGAAGTGTTCTCGAAAGAACACGGAATTGCGCTTGACCAGGCCAACCTGTTCGGTGTGGTGTCGTTGATCGTGTGGGGACTGACGATCATCGTCTCGTTGAAATATGTGACGCTGGTATTGCGGGCCGACAATCGCGGCGAGGGAGGCATCATGGCCTTGATGGCGCTTGCGCTGTCTTCCGTGACACAGGAATCGCGCTGGTACTATCCGGTAATGCTGGCAGGGCTGGCCGGGGCCGCGCTGTTCTATGGCGACGGCGTCATTACGCCCGCCATTTCGGTATTGTCGGCATTCGAAGGTCTTGAAGTCGCAACGCCGGCGCTTCGGCCGTACGTTGTTCCGTTGACGGTGGCGGTACTGGTCGCGTTGTACACGGTCCAGCACAAAGGCACGGGTGGAATCGGAAAATGGTTCGGACCGATCATGCTGGTCTGGTTTGCGGCGCTCGCTGCAATGGGCCTGGTCAACATTATGCAAAACCCGGGCATCCTGGCTGCGCTCAATCCGATCCACGCATTGCGCTTTTTCACCCAGAACGGCTGGCTCGCGTTTGCCGCGCTGGGTGCGGTCATACTTGCCTTTACAGGCGCCGAAGCGCTGTATGCCGACATGGGGCATTTCGGAAAAAAACCGATCAGGTTTGCATGGTTCATTGTCGTATTCCCTGCGCTTGCGCTGAATTATCTGGGGCAGGGCGCGCTTTTATGGTCGAACCCGGCCGCCGTTTCCAATCCGTTTTATCAGCAACTCGGACCATGGAGCGTCTATCCGCTGGTTGTCTTGTCCACCATCGCCACTGTCATCGCATCGCAGGCAACCATCTCCGGGACGTTTTCAATGACGCAGCAGGCCATCTCGCTCGGATTTTTACCGCGGATGCGCGTTATCTATACTTCGGAGCACGAGATCGGACAAATCTATATTCCGCTGGCGAACTGGCTGCAATTAATCGTGGTGGTTCTGGCGGTAATCGGCTTCGGCTCCACATCCCGGCTGGCTTCCGCCTATGGCATTGCGGTAACCGCGACGATGTTGATGACGACGGTCCTGACTTTTTTCGTCATCCGTTACAAGTGGAAATACAATTTGCTGCTTTGTTGGGGCGCAACTGGATTTTTTCTGGTCATCGATACCGCGCTCTTTTCGGCAAACACGCTGAAGATCCTGCATGGCGGCTGGTTTCCGCTGGTGCTCGGCGCAGTAATGATCACGATCATGCTGACCTGGAGCACCGGACGGGAATTGGTATTTAAAAATCTCAAGAGGCATTCGGTCGAGATCGGCGATTTTCTTCAATCGCTCTTTCTGGAGCCGCCGCCGCGCGTCGCGGGCACTGCGATATTCTTCCGCGTAGAAGGGGACGGCGTGCCGCAAACCATGCTGCACAACCTGTTGCATAACAAGGTGCTGCATGAGCGCACGGTTTTTCTGACTGTCTTCGATACCGATATTCCGACCATACCTGCTGCCGATCGCATCAAGCTGGAGCCGCTCGGACATCAGTGCTATCAGCTCAATGTGTATTACGGCTTCAAGGATGAGCGGGATATCCCGCTGGCTCTTCAAATGTGCGAGAGCGAGGGACTGGGGTTTCGGATGATGGAAACTTCATTCTTCATCGGCCGCCAGAACGTGATCCCGACAGTCGGCAGCGGCATGGCGTTCTGGCGCGAGGGATTGTTTGCGGCGATGTCGCGCATTGCGCGCGATGCAGCCGATTATTTCCGGATACCGACCAACCGGGTGATCGAGCTGGGCGTCCAGGTCGAGATCTGATCGACGGCCGGCATTGCGCCGCAGTCGCGGCACTTTGCTGCGGATGCCGGTTTCGCTGCGAGCGATCATCCGACGAAATTCTTCGCCGAATACTTTTGCCATCAATTGATGCCAGGCAACCGATACGCAGAAGCGATATTGCATCCACGCCTTTCGGCTGTTTTCCTCAATTGAATTTTTTGCAGCTGCCTTACAGCAACGCTTCAAAAGTTTCTTGATTTCAATCCCATCGGATCAAGGCATCGATAGCTGGTGCCTCTGCGCAATTCTTGATTTGGCAAGCTCTTGCCCAATGACATCTCGTTCTCATCGAGCCACTCCTTATTCGATGTAATTTATTTACGCAATTAAATAAATTGAGCAGCAGAATCAATCTTGCCGGAACTTTTTTCTCAAAAGTAAGGTCTGGTAACGAAGCCTGCAAAGAACAGGCGCATAACACCACGCCGGCATTGCATGCCGTTATCAACGCGATCAATCCTTCATAAGTTTTTCCTTCTTTTATAAGCATCCCCATGACTGAACGGGGCGATGCAAATAATTTTCCTCGTTATTTTGCAGGAGTTTTTTTGAAATCCATTGCTTATCCATCAGTTCTATTCAGCTTGCTGCTCGCCGCTTGCGGCGGTGGCGGCGGAACCACGCCGGCCTCCGGTTTGACATCAATGACGTTGGCCGAAACAACAGTAGTATCAACAGCGGCGGAAGCGCCGGCCTCCGCTACGCCGGCAAGCGTGCTGCCGATCCCGGCAGGCATTGCCGACGGCGCCACCGTCAGCCTCCAGTGCGGACAAACCTACTACGGCACTCTCGAACTCAACGGCAAGTCCAACGTCACCGTCAATACCGCTGGCACCTGCGGCAAGGCCGCCATCACGCCGGGCAAAAGCATCACCGGCTGGACCCAGTATCAAGGCAATATCTATTCGGCGCCGATCGACTTTACACCGGTCCAGGTGTCAGTCGCCGACAGTCCGGTCGACGCCGCCCACTGGCCCAATAGGCCCCAGATCTGGGCCACCGATCCGGCTTCGATTCCCAACGGCGATCTCGCCGGCGCAACGCTTGTTTATCTTGAAAACCAGTCCGTGATTAAATCAGAGAGCATTACAGACAATGCGATCAATACCTCCAAGCCGTTTTACGTCGAGGGCAAGCTGTGGATGCTCGACAATCCGGGCGAATGGGCGGTGAGCAACGGCCGCATTTATCTGTGGGCGCCGGACGGCCAGTCGCCGGAAGGCCGCGCCTGGGCCGCGCCCAACAGCAACG
>JAQGLW010000060.1 GCA_028292665.1 Herminiimonas sp. | reverse complement strand
GGCTTGTCCAACGACGTGTACTTCCAGGTTGGCCTGCTCACCACCATCGGCCTGGCGGCAAAGAACGCGATCCTGATCGTCGAATTCGCTCGTGAACTGCACGAAAAGGGCCGCACGGCGCTGCAGTCGGCAATCGAAGCGGCACAGATGCGGCTGAGGCCGATCATCATGACCTCCATGGCTTTCGTGTTGGGCGTGCTGCCGCTTGCGCTGGCAAACGGCGCCGGCTCGGCCAGCCAGAACGCCATCGGCACCGGCGTCATCGGCGGCATGTTAACGGCGACCTTCCTCGCGACCTTCTTGATTCCGATGTTCTTCGTGGTGGTCGCCAACAAGCTCAGCAGTAGGAAGCACCCGTCGGAGCCGGCTGTGCCGGCAGTGCCATCGACAGCCGCAACCGGCCTCAGTACAGGAGAACATTGAAATGAAGCTTTACAGATGCGCCGCCGGCGCGCTGCTCGCGACCCTCGCCGCCGGCTGCGCGCTCCAGCCGGTGTACCAGCGGCCGGCCGCGCCGGTCTCTGCCTCCTTCCCCGCAGGCGAAGCCTACAAGCCTCCTTCGGGCGGAGCGGGCGGCACAACGCTGCCGGCCGCGGATATCGGCTGGCGCAACTTCCTCCCTGATCCGCGCTTGCAGCGGCTGGTCGAACTTGCGCTGCAGAACAACCGGGACTTGCGCGTCGCAGTGCTGAACGTCGAGAAAGTCCAGGCGCAATACCGCATCCAGCGCGCCGCACTGTTTCCACAGGTGAATGTCGGCGTGGCGGACGCGTCCGGAAAAGGCACGTCCGGCAACGCCTCGTCCAGCGGCAACTCCAGCGTCAATCACAACTATTCGGCAGACCTGTCCGCCTCATGGGAAATCGATTTCTTCGGCCGCCTGCGAAGTCTGTCGGATGCCGCGATCGAGCAATATCTGGCAAGCGCGCACGCGCGCCAGGCCGCGGAAATCCTGCTGGTGTCGCAAGTCGCCGATCAGTATCTGACAACCCTGGCCTACGATGAAGAACTCGCGGTGACGCAGAAGACTCTTGAAACGGCGCAAGCGTCGTACAAGATCGTGAAATTGCAGTTCGACACAGGCACCGCGTCGGAACTCGATTTGAGGCTGTCGCAGACAACCGTCGAACAAGCCCTCGCCAATCACGCTGCGCAACTCCGGCTGCGGGCGCAGGCCGGGAACGCGCTGGTATTGCTGGTCGGCCAGCCGCTGCCGCAGGATTTGCCGCCGGCCGTGCGGCTCGGAGCGCAGCCGATCCTCGCCGATATTCCCGCCGGGCTGCCTTCGGACTTGCTGGCGCGCCGCCCGGATATCCTGCAAGCCGAAGCGATGCTGCGGTCGGAGAACGCGGACATCGGGGCGGCGCGGGCGGCGTTCTTCCCCCGGATCACATTGACCGGAACCCTGGGTACGGCCAGCTCCACCCTTTCCGGACTGTTTGCGGCCGGATCCAGCGCGTGGTCTTTCGTGCCGTCGCTGATCGCGCCGATCTTCAACGCGGGCGCGAACCAGGCCAACCTCGATATCGCCAAGGTCCAGAAAGACATCGGCGTCGCGCAATACGAGAAGGCTATCCAGACCGCGTTTCGCGAGGTGTCGGACGGGCTCGCCGCGCGCGGAACCTACGACGATCAGCTGGCGGCGCTGCAGCGATATACCGATGCCCAGCAGCGCCGGCTGGAACTGGCCAACATGCTCTATACGAACGGTATCGACAGCTACCTCAACGTGCTCACCGCACAGACGGACCTGTACAACGCACAGATCGCACTGGTGTCCGCGCGCCTGAACCGGCTGACCAGTCTTGTCGATCTTTACCGGGCGCTCGGGGGCGGCTGGATTGAGCATACCGGCGATCCGTCCCGCCCTGCCGACACGGCGGGAAGTTCAGCGCAGTCATCCGCGCGGCAAGGATTGCAAAAGGCACAGCCGGGCATGCAGCGGATGGACACCGGCGCTATTTCCCAGGCCGGCTGATTGAGAAAAACGGCGCCGGGACTGCAATGGAACCATAGGAGTCATCATGATCAGCTTAATACATCAATATGCGTCAATGGCTGCGGCATTCACCGGCTCGCTGGTGGAGGCAGTCGAGGCTTTCACGATCGTACTTGCGGTCGGCACGGTTCGCGGCTGGCGTTCCGCCCTGCTGGGAGCACTGCTCGGTGTCGGTGCGCTGTTTGCGACTGCCGCGATATTCGGACCGGCGATCGCACAGGTGCCGATCCACGTCCTTCAAATCGTCATCGGCACGCTGCTGCTTTTGTTCGGAGCCCGCTGGCTGCGCAAGGCGATTCTGCGATCCGCAGGTGTGATTGCGCTGCATGACGAGGATATTGCCTTTGCCCGGGAAACGCACGCGATACGCAGCAGCGCCGGCGTGCGGAGCCCGCTGCGCAGCAACGCCGGCGCGCGCAGCCCGCTGGATACTTTGGCAGCGCTCGCAGCCTTCAAGGCCGTGATGCTCGAAGGGATCGAGGTGATCGTCATCGTCGTCGGCGTCGGCGCAGCGGGCAACACGCTGGCATCCGCAAGTATCGGGGCTCTTGCCGCCTGCCTGCTTGTCGCTGCGGTGGGCGCGTTGATACACCGGCCGCTTTCCCGCGTTCCGGAGAACACCTTGAAATTTATCGTGGGACTATTGGTCTCCGCATTCGGCCTTTTCTGGTTCGGTGAAGGAATCGGCATAGTCTGGCCATATGCAGACGCGGCAATCGTCGGATTGTTTGCGAGTTTGCTGGTCTTGTCCCGCGCCGCTGTGGGCCTGGTTCGCCAGGCAGTTACCGCACGGCTCGGACAGGCCGGCTGGAAATGAAAGAAAGGAGTACAGCATGGCACTTATTTCAGATATCGGACGCGAGTTAATCGGATTATTCATTGATGACGGGAGCCTGGCGGTTGCCACGGCCGCAATACTGGGGGCTGTCGGCGCCGCACGATACGCAGGCCTTGTCGACAGCACAGCTGCCGCGGTGCTGTTGTGCGGCGGATTCGTTCTCGTCATTCTGGAAAACGTTTTGCGTTCGGCTCGCGTGATTAAGTGAGAGGCAAACCCGCTAGCCAGACGGGAATTTCTGGCATGCCGCCGACCCGCGTTGCATTGCGAATCGGAATGATTGTAATGAAGTCAAGCCGGGGTTAGTATTCACCAGACAATGTCTGGATATCAATTGCCGGATGCTGCACAAGAGAAGTTTTTTGCAGTCAAAATTGTTAAGATGGATATATCATGAAACTCTTGATCGTCGAGGATAACGAGCGTGTCGCCCACTTCCTGAAGAAGGGATTGAGCGAAGCGGGACACACTGCGGATCACGCCGACAACGGGCGCGACGGCATGTTCTTCGCTGCAAGCGAGCCTTATGACGCGATCATCATGGATCGCATGTTGCCAGGGGGCATCGACGGCCTTGCGATCATCGAGGCGCTGCGCAGTACCGGAAACAAGGTTCCTATCGTGATCCTGAGCGCCCTTTCCGATGTCGATGATCGCATCCGGGGCCTCAAGAGCGGCGGCGATGATTATCTTGTCAAGCCATTTGCCTTCGGCGAACTTCTGGCGCGGCTCGATGCACTCATCCGGCGTTCGCAGGACGCTCGCGCCGAGACCACTCTGACGCTCGACGACCTGTCCATGGATCTGCTTTCCCACAAGGTAACGCGCGCGGGCAAGGCCGTCGCGCTTCAACCGCGCGAATTCAAGCTGCTCGAATACATGATGCGCCATGCAAACCAGGTGGTGACGCGCACCATGCTGCTTGAAAACGTGTGGGACTATAACTTCGACCCGCAGACGAATGTCATCGATGTCCACGTCAGCAAGCTGCGCCAGAAGATCGATGCCGGCAGCGGACGGCAGCTGCTGCGGACCATCCGCAATGCCGGCTACATGCTGACTGCAGATGATTAAGCGTTTGCGCTTTTCGGCGCTCACCGTAGCGCTCAGCTATGTCGCGGTGAGCCTGGTGGTGCTTGCCTCCTTTGCGACGCCGCTCTGGTATGAGTGGCGCGAGACAGTGGAGGAAGGCAGAATGAAGATTCTTCAAGCCGATACGCGCAGGCTCGCGAGCGTTTTGAACAAGCAGGGTGTGGCCGAGCTTGCCTCCGCCATAGATGTGCAGGTCGGGACGCAACCGGGCGGCGCGGATGAACTTATCCTGCTTGCCGATGCATCGCTATCGCGGCTTGCCGGCAATCTGCCCGCCTGGCCGCGCGAACTTCCCGAAGCACCGGGAATGTACACATTGTCGATTGACGTAGACGGCCACCCGAGGCGGGTGGCTCTCCTACGCACGGATCTGCCGGGCGGGTACCATCTTCTGGTCGCAAACGACATCGCCAAATACAGAACGCTGGAAAATTTTTTCCTGCATGGATTGGCGGGCGCCGCCGGCATCATCTTGCTGCTTGGCGTGTTGAGCGGATTCCTGGTTCGCCGCACGCTGCTCTCCAAGGTGCACGACATCAACCGGATGGCTTCCGCCATCATGCAGGGAAATCTTTCACACCGGCTGCCGGCCTATGGCGGCGAGAACGAACTCAACACGCTCGTGGAAACGGGGAACCGTATGCTGGACCAGATCGAGCACCTGGTCGACGGCGTCCGGAACGTGTCGAACGCCATTGCACATGACTTGCGCACACCGTTGGCGGAACTGCGTTCCCGCCTGGAGGAGCTGTCGCTGACCCGGCCCGGTCCGGAACAAACCTTCGCCGAGATCGATAGCGCAATGGCCGACGTAGACCGCGTCATCGCCATCTTCAACGCACTGCTGCGCCTGGCGGAGATCGACACTGGCACGCGCCGCTCCGGCTTTATTGAAATCGATGCAGCCACGATAGCAGGCGAAGTCGCCGAATTCTACCAACCGGTGGCGGAACTGCATGAGGTCGCGCTTTCTTTCGCGTCGTCCGGGCCGCTTGCGCTGGCCGGCGATCCCCTGCTGCTTGCGCAGGCGATCGGGAATCTTGTCGAGAACGCGCTTAAGTATGCACAGGAAAACGGGACGATCACGGTCGAGGCCTCCTGCCGCCCGGACGGGGCGATCGAGATCGCCGTGTCGGACGACGGGCCCGGCATCCCCGACGAAGAAAAATCCAAGGTTCTCGAACGCTTCTACCGCGGCGACGCAAGCCGCGGCACGCCGGGAGCGGGATTGGGACTCAGTCTGGTAGCCGCCGTCGCCAAGCTGCATGGCGGCATCCTCAAGCTGACCGACAATCACCCCGGGTTGAGGGCGACGCTGATCCTCTCTTCTTCTGCTAACTCCACCAACGGGCGCGCCGCCGCAAGCACCGAGGCCGCACGATACATGCCGCAGATCCGCTCCGCAAGTTGACCGTACAAAGCAAGATTCCGCTGCATCAAATCCGATCGGAAGAATTCGTTCAAGCCGGGCGTCTTTCGGACGAAGGCCTGAACCGGGATGCCCGGTATAAAACGGATGCTCCCTGATCCGCGCGGATAACGCGGGCCGGGTCAGATGCAATTCCTCCGCTCCACGCGAAAAGCCGAGGCGCCGGCTGCGGCTTCGAATACATTCAGCCGGCGCAGCGTTGCGTTTTCATCTTCGGGCTTTTGAATGTATACGCGCACGCTAATCATTATGATTAAAAACTTTAACTGTATCTAATCGTTTTTTGAATCTACGATGCGTGTCAAGTCGGACAAGACTGCCTGGAAATCGTATTCAATCTGTGCGGTGTATCGAGTATTTAAAAACTGATGTCAGGGAAAATACAATGCTGCTTGGTATACCACTTGAAACGCGGCCGGGAGAGACGCGCGTTGCCGCGACCCCGGAGACCGTCAGGAAGCTGCTCGCCGCGCCGCATCAGGTCATCGTGCAAGCCGGCGCCGGCCGCGCCGCCAGCGTCACCGACGATGCCTACCAGGCCGCCGGCGCCCGCATCGGCACCGCCGCCGAAG
>JAQGLW010000020.1 GCA_028292665.1 Herminiimonas sp. | reverse complement strand
ATATGGAAGAGCTCGACCGGGCAGATCGGCAGCCGGCTCTCGTTACCAAGTCCCGCGTAAAGCACATCAAGGAAAAAATAGACTCGCTCAAACGCCAGATCGAAGGATTCAATGAACTGAACAAGCGACTGCAAGCGACGCCGGACCAGCAAATATCGCTCACTGATCCGGATGCCCGCTCAATGGCCACCAGTGGTCGAGGAACTGGGATGGTTGGCTACAACGTTCAGACGGCTGTCGACACGAAGCATCACCTGATCATTGCACACGAAGTGACCAACGTCGGCCATGATCGCACGCAGCTGACGGTAATGGGAATGCAGGCACAGCAAGTGGTTGGCAAAGAAGAATTGACGGTCATCGCCGACCGTGGCTACTTCAGCGGTCCAGAGATTCTCTCGTCTGAACGACAGGGTCTGACGCCACTCGTTCCAAAACCTCTTACGTCTGGCAATCGTGCCCAGGGTCTATTTGATAAGCAAGACTTTATCTATATACCGGAACGCAATGAGTATCTATGTCCTGCAGGGGAACGAGCACCCTGGCGATTCAGCGTGATAGAGAACGGAATGCAGATCCACAAGTACTGGTCTTCCGCATGCCCAACGTGCGCAATAAAGCCGCAATGCACCACAGGCCCTAATCGCCGAATCGCGCGATGGGAGCATGAAGATGTCCTCGAACGCATGCAACAGCGACTCAGCAGGCGGCCAGATTTAGCCCGAGTACGGCGTCAGACCGTCGAGCATCCGTTTGGTACGCTCAAGGCGTGGTTGGGCGCCACGCACTTCCTCACAAAGATGCTGCCTAAAGTGAGAACCGAAATAAGCCTGCATATCCTGGCATACAACATGAAACGGATGATGCAGATTATGGGAGTGCAGAGCTTGATTGCCGCGATGGCTGGATAAGCGGCCTTTTTACTTCACAGGCCTACGTACAATTTAAAACGAGCGCTGGCGATCCTTCTCGCTACAAAATCCGCGTTTTTACACAGCCTCGACCCTAAGCGGTCATTGCAAGATGCCAAAGTGTAGGCAGGCCGCGTTAATCCCACTGCTTTGTAGGCCCATGTGTTAAGGAAGCAGCGGGTACCACTTCATCCCTTGTAGCGCAGCGCGTCGACCAGCAAAGCAAAGGCAGGTAATGATTGCCGCCGACTTGGATAGTAGAGATGGTAGCCTGGAAAAGTAGGACACCAGTCTTCAAGCACTGTGAATCGCCCCGTGATAACTCTTCCTACCTCTCCTTCAGCATGCGTACCAACGACTGTGATATTTCGGTCAAGTTTCATTGTGTATTCATCCGTATGATGAATGGCGGTGAAACAGAAATTAATGCCTGAGAGGTACTGTCACGCCCATACCAAACTCTTTGCCGAGCTCCTCTGCTCTCTCACGCCCTTTTAACATTGCGTCTACGAAAAGCGCTTTAATTTGCGATGCATCCATAGCGGTGGTCGCTGCAAGCGTTACTCCCGCCTTAGATGTCACTTGTGCACGTAGCTCATTCGGATCTCGTCCAGAGTCCCTAGCCAGTACGGACGCACCAACAAACGTTGTAATCGCCAGTTTTCGGGAGGTCTCTGAAGACAATCCCATTTGCTGCCCTGCCGCAATCATCGCTTCAATGAAATAGAACACATACGCCGGTCCGGCTCCTGATAGCGCAGTAACAGCATCAAGATCTGCCTCGCCCTCAACCCAAAGGTAATCGCCAGTGGCGGCAGCGACCATCTCCACCAAAGCTCGCTGTAGTTCAGTCAACGCCACAGGGGCATATATCGCGGTGATACCTTGGCCGATAAGGGCGGGCGTGTTTGGCATACAGCGTGCGAACAACGAAGTGTTCAGCCATTGCCAAAGTGACTCGCAACGGATTCCCGCTGCGATGCTTAAGTGGAAGGCAGTTGGCTTGGTATAGTAAGCGGCCGTCGATGCTTCCGAAAACATCTGCGGCTTGACTGCCCAGACAATTAGATCCGCATCCGCTAAGAACTCTCCTGCAGCATCCCAAGTTGCGATACCGCATTCATTCTGTATTCGATTCCGAGCTTTCAGATCCGGTTCTACCGCATAAATTTGACCAGGCACGATACCCTTCTTAATCAGTCCAGAAATAATCGCGACGGCCATATTGCCACCACCAATGAACGCAATCTTCTGATCGCTAATCGTTGAAACACTCATCCCACATCCCTCTTCATTTAACTTTCCGCATGGTGGTTAGGCTACACGCTCGATCACCAAACTAGAACTCATTTCATAAATACCTGCGCAGCAAAATCATGGAGAAGGCAAGATGCACAAAGGCAGTGTAACGTTCGACGCACCGGTCCCTGCGGATAATGACGCGCTTGAATGCGTTGAGCCACGCGAACGTGCGTTCAATCTTCCATCTTCTCTTGTAGCGCCGCAGGCTTCGTCGATCCTGCTTCGCCGCTTTTCTACGGTTGCCCTTGTGCGGCGCAATCAGCTCAATACCGCGTTGTGCCAGCCGTTGATCGAGCGGATCACTGTCGTAGGCACGATCCCCAATAAGTCGTTCGGGTCGTCCCACAGTAACGGCTTCATCGGGGGTAGCTTCGACAAGGGTGATTTCATGTAGGCTAGCAGAAGCCGTGTGCACGGCGAGTGGAAGACCATGAGCGTCAGCAATAACCATGAGCTTCGTACCCTTGCCCCGCTTGGTCTTTCCCACGTTCACCCCCCTTTTTTTCGCTACCACGAAGGTGCCGTCAATAAAGCATTCGGACAGATCGATCTGTCCCACCTCTTCCAAGTGGCGCACCAGGGCTTCAAGCATCTGGCACATGACCCCTGCCTTGACCCAGCGACTGAACCGTCGAAAGCAGGTGCAGCCGGAAGGAAACCGCTCTGGCGGATCGGCCCAGGCAGCGCCGGTACGCAGCACCCACAAAATCCCATTCAATACTGCCCGGTCACTATGCACGTGCGGTCTGCCTCGCCCGGCAAATCCCCGTGTCGTGGGCGGAATCAGTGGGGCAGAATAGCCCATTGCTCGTCGGTAAGCTCTTCTCTTCGCGCCATGATGCAACCTCTTCATGCCGAAAAAAGCGTTGACCTCCTATTTATGAAATGAGTTCTAGTTTGTCCGGCACGACGATCTTGCCATCCACCTTTTGAGGCAGAGACAAGGGATTTCCACGCTTGATTGTGTCTGGAAGAAGGTTGTCTGGGAAATCCTGATAACAAACTGGCCGGAGAAATCTACGGATGGCCAAAGTGCCGACAGATGTGAATCGAGGATCGGAGGTTGCGGGGAATGGTCCTCCGTGGACCATAGCGTGGCAAACCTCAACGCCGGTCGGAAAACCATTGATCAAAATACGGCCAGCTTTCTTCTCCAACGCAGGCAGCAACGCATGAGCCGCCAAGCCATCGGCGTCGCTCATCTGCAGCGTCGCGGTCAACTGTCCCTCGAGCTTTTCTGCTATAGCACGCATATCATACTGAGACTTACAGACGACAACCAAAGCTGCGGCGCCAAAAATCTCTTCATGCATTTCCGGATCCGCGAGAAAACTTTCTGCAGTAGTGACAAACAGATTCGCCTGGCACGCATTCGTTGCCCCATTGGTTGTTCCAGCAGCGGCGAGCGTGATCTTATCGTTTTTCTTTAGTTGCGAAACCCCACGCTGGTAAGCTTGATGAATACCGGGCGTCAACATAGTGGCCTCGCCAGTTTGACCAAGAGCGTCCGTTGCCGCTACGAGGAATCGATCGGTCCCCTCACCTTCCAACGCCAATATCAATCCTGGGTTCGTGCACAGCTGCCCCGCACTCATTGTGAGCGAACTGACGAAACCTTTCCCGATACTCTCAGCTCGCTCTGCAAGCGCACCCGGCAACAGAAACACTGGATTAATGCTGGCCATTTCTGCAAACACAGGAATAGGCTCAGCTCTATTGGCAGCCGCTTTCACCAGAGCTAAGCCACCCGCACGAGAGCCGGTGAAGCCTACCGACTTTACACGCGGATCTGAGATTAACTCGATTGCCTGGTCACGCTCAGCGAACAAAAGCGAGAACACGCCTTCCGGGAATTGGACTGCTGTAACCGCGTCACGAATCGCTTTTCCAACTAGTTCAGAAGTGCCGGGATGGGCGGAATGGGCCTTCACAATTACCGGACAGCCGGCAGCAAATGCTGACGCAGTGTCACCACCCGCCACTGAGAACGCGAGCGGGAAGTTACTCGCACCAAAAACGACGACGGGGCCAACCGGAATATTGCGCAAGCGCAGATCTGAACGGGGCATTGGCTTGCGATCCGGCAACGCATTGTCAATCCTGACGTCAATCCAGCTTCCTTCTCGTACCACTTCCGCGAACAGTCGCAACTGACCGACGGTACGTGCTCGCTCCCCCTCCAGTCGGGGGCGCGGCAAACCTGACTCTTGCATCGCACGCTCGATCAGTTCATCGCCCAACGATAAAATATTTTCGGCAATCAACTCTAGAAACACCGCGCGACGTTCCAAGGGCGCTTCGCGATATTCGTCAAATGCATTCCATGCAAGCTCACACGCTCGAGCAACATCTTTTGATTCAGCCAAACCAAAAGACGGCTCCAAAACGGCTCCTGTTGCAGGATTCACGCCGTTCACAACACCCTTTTTACCACGGTACGCTGTTTGGCCAACTAGTAATTCTCCAGATAACATTTTCTATCTCCAAATAAGACAATTTGTGCTTTTTTGCGGGATTTTCATTCATACCGAACTGCCAATTAGGCACCGTCTGTTTTGGCTCCGCAGCGGATTCAAGTGACACGCTTCAGATCGAAATTGAGCGAGTTTTCATGATTTTCTGTTTTCAGTATATTGTATCCAAATTAAAAAATCAGTATCTTTTTTGATATTTTCGAAGCGCATTCACGATACTTTCGAGTACGGAAATACAAAAAAAGGCCATCGATATTATCGATGGCCGTCTCGAACTAACTTGTTCTGCGGTGAAATCAGCGCCGAAAGAATCAGGCTTTCTTCCCTTTACGTAGTGCTGGCTTTTCTTCCTCCTGCTCGTCCATGAACCCGCGGACGATGGAAAGAATTTGTTCTGCTGCACCTTTGATATGCGCTTCAAGCGCATCACTGGCTTGCTTTGGCTTACGCCCACGGCAGAACTCAATAAGTTGTATATGCTCTTTATGCGCCTGCTTCCGAATTGGCGCGTTGACAACCTGAAAACGGAAATAGCGCTCAGACTTGTCATGCAACGCTTTGACCATTGCCAATGCCGTCGGCTTTTCTGCGGCGCTGTAGAGAACTTCGTGCAAGCGCCAGTTCAGGCCCCCCCAATTGTTGGGGTGCGTCTGATCCATCTCAACGACCAGTCGCTCCGCTTCTGCCAAGTTCGCGTCAGAGATTTTTTTTGCGGCTTTATACAGTAACCACGGCTCCAATCGCAAGCGGATGTCAAAAAGCTCTTCAACTTCCCCAGACGATAGAAGAGAAACCATCACACTGCGGTGAGATTTCTGCTCAACAAGCCCCTCCGCGCTCAATAACCGGAAAGCTTCGCGAAGCGGAATACGACTTACCCCAAGCTCTTGGGCCAGCGATTCTTGTAACAATTGCGAGCCTGGCGGTAGTTCACCGTTGAGAATGCGGCTGCGCAGCTCATTTACAACAAGCTCGACGGCAGTTTTTCGGACTAGACGCCCATCCCCGTTTGAGGGCGAATCGGAAGCAGTGAGAACACTCATTTTGAAGGACTTATTAATTGACACTTCATAGGATATCTTATAATCTGAAAAAAGAATAAAGGATATTGGATACAATTTATCCCGCACTTTTTCGCAGCTATTTAAGTAGATCCATCTGCCTGGATCTCTAGGCAAAACGCACCATTAAATCGACACAACATGCCTCAACTTACAATCATCGGCGCTGGCCTCATCGGCCTTTCATCTGCTTGGCGTGCACAACTAAGCGGATGGGACGTTACCATCGTTGACCGTCAGTTTGACGGAGACCGAGCATCTCACGGTAATGCCGGCGGTATTGCTGTCAGCGAATCGACGCCGATGGCGATTCCGGGCTTCAGCCTCAAGGTCGCCAAGTGGCTTTTCGATCCGCTTGGCCCTCTTTCTATCCGTCCCGCCCATGCATTCAAACTGTTGCCATGGTTCCTTGCTTTTAACAAGGTCAACAAGCCCGACAATTTCAAAAGACTGTCCCACGCCTTGGCGAAGCTGAACAATCGGGTCTATGACGACTTTCTACCGATGCTAAAAGACTTGGGGATTAGCGACCACCTGCATCGCCGTGGTGCGCTTACCGTCTATGAAAGCGAGCAGTCGTTTAAAGCCGAAGCTGCTGAATGGGAGTGGAAGCGCCAGCTAGGCGTCAATTGGCATCCTGTCACTCGAGACGAGATTCGATCGCTTGAGCCAAATCTTGCTCCTGTATTTAGCCATGGCCTTATGATTGAAGACTGGGGTCACATCAATGACCCTAAGCAGATAGTCGAAGCGCTACGCGCGGCAATTGTCGCCCGCGGCGCGGCATTAATCACAGGCAAGGTCACTCGAATCGATATCAGTGATGGCAACCGCCCTGCTGCTGTTCTTGCCAATGGAGACAAAATTGCGGGCGACAAGTTACTAATAGCTAACGGAGCTTGGGCCGGCCGATTGGCGGAAACGGTCGGTGATCGTGTACTCATTGAGAGCGAACGCGGCTACAACACTACACTGCCGAACGAAAGCCAACGCTTGAACCGAGAAGTTATTTTTGCTGACAGAAAGTTTGTTGCTACACCGCTTCAAATTGGCCTGAGAATCGGGGGCGCGGCAGAATTTGCAGGACTGGACGCATCCGCGAACTATCAACGAAGCGAAGCATTGATGCAATTGGCTCGCCGCTATATTCCAGGAGTGAATGAACAAGGCGCTCAGCAGTGGATGGGAAACCGCCCTGCTACTCCTGATTCGATCCCGGTTCTGGGTCCCTCGCCAAAATGCACAAACTTGCTATACGCTTTCGGCCATGGCCACCTTGGACTGACGCAAGCCGCAACCACAGCGGCAATTATCAACGATCTCATCTGTAAAAATCCCACAATGGATCTGAGCGACTTCTCCATCGAAAGATTTAGCAAAAACGCGTAACTTAAAGGACTGCATCATGAGCGATACTTTTTTTTGCATTGACGCCCACACATGTGGCAACCCGGTACGCATGGTCGCCGGCGGCGCGCCGTTGCTTCAAGGTGATTCTATGCTGGAGCGACGGAAGTTTTTTCTGGAGAACTTCGATTGGGTTCGTCGCTCATTGATGTTCGAACCACGTGGCCATGACGCAATGTCTGGCTCGATCCTTTATCCACCGGTGCGACCAGACTGCGATATCGCAATTCTGTTTATTGAGGTCAGTGGTTGCTTGCCCATGTGCGGCCACGGCACTATAGGCACCGTCACTGCTGCCTTGGAACACGGATTGGTTCGTCCAAAAACACCAGGCCTATTGAAGCTCGATACACCTGCGGGATTGGTCGAAGCGAAGTATGAAATGAAGAATAGCCGAGTTGAATCGGTCAAGCTGACAAATGTACCGTCATTTCTGCATAGCACAGGCCTCTTTGTCGAAGTACCTGGCCTTGGCGAAATATTTTTCGACGTCGCGTATGGCGGCAATTTCTACGCAATTATTGAGCCACAACGTAATTTTTCAGATGCAAGCTCGTTAAGCGTCGGCGATATTCAGCGCTACAGCCCGCAATTGCGCGCGCTGGCCAACGAAAAATACACCTTTGTACATCCTGAGCAGCCAGCGATTAAAGGGTTGTCTCATGTTATGTGGACCGGCAAGCCGACAGTTGAAGGCGCCACCGCAAAGAACGCCGTATTCTATGGCGACAAGGGAATTGATCGCTCGCCTTGCGGCACTGGCACGTCGGCACGCATGGCCCAGCTAGCAGCACGAGGCGACCTCAAACAAGGAGAAGTGTTCGTTCACGAGAGCATCATTGGCACGCTCTTTAAAGGAACAATTGAGGGAACAACCAAGGTCGGCAACATTGACGCCATCATTCCCGGCGTCGAAGGTTGGGCACGCGTTTTCGGTCACAATACGATCACCGTCGACAAGCATGATCCGCTTTGGGAAGGGTTTCTTTTACCTTAGTTTTTCAAAAAGCCGGCTTGCTCGTTGCAGTAAGTCGGTTTTCATGTGCGTCACTCTGACGTTATGGTTTATGGAACACAGACTGGCCCCTACCAAATCAAAACGTAGAAAAGCGGTGCCGGTTCAAACAACTCTACATCGCTATTAGGGCGTGTTTGCAAACGTAGCGGGGATGGTCCTGTCATATGAAGTTCGGTATGACGGAGGATTGCCATGTATCGAGGCGAGCTGACAAATGAGCAATGGGCAAAGCTCAAGCCGTTTTCTCCAGGATGCCGACAATGAGGTCGGCATCCTGGCCTTATCGAAGCCTAATAAGCTTGCCTTCTTTCATCACCATATCGATGCGTTCTCCCTGACCCGTTAATACGCTAATGTCTTTCAGGGGATCGCCATCGACAAGCAACAAGTCAGCGATCGCTCCTTCCGCAATAACGCCCAGCACCCCTGGCTTGCCAATAATCTCAGCACCAATTATTGTGGCTTGCCGCAGCACTTCCAGGTTACCCAGTACCTGCGCACGGATCGTCAGCTCATCACTTTGGAAGTCATGCATATCGCCGAGCAAATCGGTACCGAGCCCCATCTTGACGTTGTTGCGTTTCAACGTCTCCAGCGCTTCAATTCCCTTCAATCGCACAATTTCGTTCTTTTCCAGCGCCAAGGCAGGCACTCCAGCTTCAACCCCTACGCGTTTCATGGCGTCGTACGTGACCAGTGTCGGCACCATATAGGCGCCTGCCTTCGCCATGGTTTGTGCGGCGATGTCGTCCACTAGGTTTCCGTGTTCGATCGTACGCACACCCAACTCAACCACCCGCTTAATCGCTGCGCTGGTATAGGCATGTGCCATTACATATGTTTGATGCGATGTCGCTTCTTCTACGATTGCTTTAATTTCGTCCACAGAGAACTGCAGATTGCCAATCGGGTCCGTCTGGGACGCAACGCCTCCGGATGCCATGATCTTGATCTGGTTTGCCCCGCCGCGCATCTCTTCACGCACTGCTTTGCGGACTTCATCGACGCCATCAACGATTCGTCCAATGGCACCCAAATTGCGGCAACAGCCACACGGGTCTGGATCGCTATTGTCAAAACGGTCGCGAAAATCGCCATGTCCACCAGTCTGAGATAGCGCTTTACCTGCAATGAACAGCCGCGGACCGGCAATAACGCCATCTTCGATCGACCGTGCCAATGCGAAGTCTGCACCGCCGGCATCACGAACGGTCGTAAATCCTCGACGCAACATTCCATTCAGAATTGGCACCGCACGTAGGACCGCAAAAGTATTCGGCAAGCGGCCGTTCGTGCCCAAGTTGGCTACTGAGGCAATAACGTGCACGTGGCAGTCGATCATGCCGGGCATCAACGTCCGGCCTTTTCCTTCGACTATCTCGGCACCATCAATCTTGATGTCGCCTTCTTTTATCTCGCGAATAAGACCCTTTTCCACGGCAACAGAGTACTTACCGTCGTCATCTGGCTTATCCAGATTCAAAATCCGAACATCGCGAATTACTCGTACCGTCATTTTTGATTCCTTAGAAAGAAGTTCGAAGCCCGTCTTACGATTGCGCCAGACGCTGCGCTTCACGTAATCCTGAAAGCAAGACTGGTGCCGTCAACTGCGCAAAGATCTTAGCGACTGGAATGTCCTCTACGTCGTAGTTTCCAGCCACATCGAGCATATTCAATGATCCTAAAGAACGGCCACCGAGTCTCACTGGCATATTGAGGACACTCTCGCATCCAATACCCCACAATATCTCGTGATCAAAGAAGACCTCTTTGATGTCCTCTCGAGTCCGGCCGATATAAGGTTCTCCTGCAATCAAGACTGATTGCGCCCACGGACTGGGGACTACGTCCTTCATCCCACCAACTGGATTGACCTCTGGACGACTGCTATACAGACGAACGAGTTTTGCACTCTCGTCCGCATAGGCCAAAACGGTGAAGAGGCGATGGCCTAGTGCCTCAGCCAGAGCCTCATCTATTGCTTTCCAAATGGTCAACGACGATGCATTCTGTTGCATCAAATCAGCGACAAGAGCGGCCGCAGCGACCACATTTACGTTCGGTTTCACAAACACACTCCAGAAACAGATGAAATGGCAATACTCATTTCAGTCCCATATAGTTCGATGTCGACCAACTTCGGCACTACTGTCCGTTGTTGAAAAGACGCATTGCAGGATAATGTATCCATTATCCCACCTAGTATTAATATTGAAAAGAGACTCGTGCCGAATATTCCATCGACGCTACAACTAAATTCGAATCGGAACTAGATCGACGATAGTCTGCTCGTCGGTTCTCGTGATATCGATCGTTCTCAGGTCAGGTGTTACGCCTAACTTGAACATGGAAACGGCCTTCGACAGACTCAATGTCTGCTCGTGCATGCTCTCAGCAGAGGCGGCAGCCTGTTCGACCAATGCCGCATTCTGCTGCGTCATCTCGTCCATCTCGCCGATAGATCGACTTACCGATTCGATACCTGAGCTTTGCTCCTGACTTGCCGCACTGATTTCACTCATGATCGAGGCGGCTTGCTCAACGGATTGAATAATCTTGTTCATGGTGTTGCCGGCGCCATCAACCAGCACACCGCCCTCCTCGACCTTTTTAACCGACCCGTTGATGAGCACTTTGATTTCCTTCGCTGCCATAGCTGACCGTTGTGCGAGACTTCGGACTTCCGAGGCGACGACTGCAAATCCTCGCCCTTGCTCACAGCTCTGGCTGCCTCAACAGCAGCATTAAGCGCCAGAATATTGGTCTGAAAGGCGATGCCGTCGATGACGCCAATAATCTCCGAGATACTGCGCGAACTCTGTTTGATCGCACTCATAGTCATCACCACCTGAGAAACGACTTGCCCTCCTTCACTGGCGGTACTTGCGGCAGTAGTAACCAGGGCATCCGCATGTTTGGCGTTTTCTGCGTTGTTTTTAACGGTCGCGGTAAGTTGCTCCATAGATGAGGCAACTTCTTCAAGCGCGGCGGCCTGCTGCTCCGTACGGTTGGAGAGTCCTGCATTGCCAGACGCTAGCTTCATAGCGTTCCCTAGATCACATGTTGTGTTTCACAAATTCTCCGGGACAGAACAAGTCGAGACGACAATGTCGCTCGATCGTCGCCCGGAGGTGGTAGTGGAATGACTATCCCTTAAAAGAAGTGACGCAGGCCCAGGTTAATCGCTCGATTTCCAGTTCCCAGCTCGCCCCCATTGCCGACGGTATAAGTTGCACCGTTCTTGTTGTTGATATAGCCGTAGGCTGTGTACAGCTCAGTACGCTTGGACATCGCATACACATAGCCGGCAGCAAACTGGCTGGCGTCACGATTCTGGCTAGTCTTGTCGTTTTTGAATACAACGGACGCGAGAATCTTGTGCTGCCCGAATGGCACCGTTACGCCGGCCATCACATCGTCACTATTGATTGTACTAGTACCTTTGTTATGCGCATAAGCAAGGTGCGCTTTCACAAAACCAAAATCGTAGGTACCGAATAGCAGACTGTTTTTCTGACCGTCGATCGCGTTCGCGTCATTGGCGTTGTGATAGCTGTACTTCAACGCGAACGGGCCATTGGCATAACCGATTGCACTGTCGAATACGCGGCTGGCGGCGTTATTGCCGGCTACTTCACCCAGTGCATACTCAAATTCACCGGTGAAGCCAGCAATGGTCGGAGTCACATACAGGATGGCGTTGTTGACGCGTCCGCCACCATTGGACATGAGATTCGTCGCGGCGCCGGCGTAACCCGTAATGAACGGATCAGCTGCGACCATGGCCAGGTAGTACGGAGTGTATTGGCGGCCAACCGTGACCGAACCAGCGCTGCCGCTCAAGCCGACGAAAGATTGACGGCCGAAGAAAATGCCACCTTGTGCGGACGAACCGTTGTCGACGTTAAAGCCGGCTTCCAGCACGAACTTGGCCGATAATCCACCACCGAGATCTTCAACACCCTTAAATCCCAGTCGGGATCCGTAACCGATACCGCTGGTCAGCTTACTGACGGAACCTTGCGGCCCACCTTGATCCAGGACATAACCGACATCGGTGACGCCATAAATTGTCACGGACGACTGTGCCTGTGCCGCTTGCATACTGACACCCAATACTGCCAATGAAAAAAGCGCTCGCTTCATTGCTTCACTCCCAAATGTGTACTTCACGATTAGCTAGAACCCATGGCTACGACGTGCGTAAGCCTCCCCTAAAGCAACTACGGAACTACAGAACTACAAATAACCTCGAATATCGGTACCCGCCTCAATCACGGCGAGACTTCTAAAATCTGAGGGCGCACGACTCCCCTGCGTGAAGTTCGATATCAAATCGAGATGCGCACGCAAAAACTGTTTTTGGGAAATGGCAGAGTCGAATTGCCCTGCCTCAATGCCTACCTTGATGCAGTCCTGCGCTGCACCAAGGTAGATTTAAGTGTTGGTAGTGGCCATTGGCGCTCCCGTCCGGATTTGAACAAACAGCTCGGTGTCTAGACAGCCGACTTCAAGGTGCTACCAGATGAAGAAACGTCGATGGCACTTCCCGCTCGTTCATTCATTGGTGCAAAAAGACCATTCGACCTAACTTGCATAACGATGATTAATGTCAACGCGATCGACATTTCCCGAATTGCTGCGACCTGCACCGCATTCAAGCCAGGGATCAGCGCAGCGGTAAAGCGGCTTACCTCGAGCAGGCTCACCACAATGAGTGCCCCTACCAATGCACCTTTGATTCGCGTATTTCCACCCAGCGTGACGCCCAAAAAGATGTAAATCGTCAACAACGGAACAAAGCTGTCTGGCGCGATATAGCTGGTCAGGTGTGCGTACATGGCCCCGGCAAGACCGGTGATGCAAGCACCGATAAAGAATGACTTCAGCTTAAATTTCAATACTGGCTTACCTGCGACTGCAGCGACTTGCTCGTCGTCCTTGATTGCCCGCAACGCGCGGCCAAACGGGGCGCGCAACAGTCGAGTAAGAACTACGGCTGCAATTGCCACCACTAGCCACACTACGACCATGTACGCACTATTGAAATGGTCACCAAGTTCCGCTTTGAAGGGAGCCTTGATTCCGGAGACGCCATCACTACCGTTGGTCAACCAGATCTCATTCATGGCAACCAATCGAACAACCTCGGCAAAGCCTAAGGAAACGATTGCCAGGTAGTCGCCGCGCATCTTTCTGGTCGCATAGGTCAACACAACCCCAGCTGCGCCCGCAAAGATCGACCCGAGTATCCATCCGAGCCAGATCGGGGAACCTGCTTTCGTAAGCAAGGCCGACGCATACGCGCCGAGCGCAAAGAACCCGACCAAACCGATGTTCACCATCCCGCCTTGGCCCCAAATTGTTACAAGGCCCAAGGAGAGCATTGCGTAGATACCGCCGATGGTCAGTATGTAGATGAAATATGAAGTCATCGCTTTGCTCCCGAAATGCCAGAAAATAGTCCGGTTGGCTTCACTAACAATACCAACAGAATGGCCACGAACGCGACCGCAGATTGATAGACAGGAGAAATCACGATCATCGACATTTCGCTCACTACGCCGATAAATAGCGCCCCCAGAATTGCCCCTTGCAAGCTCGACAGTCCGCCCACCACACTCGCAGCAAAGATCAGCAACAGCAGACGCGCACCCGTGGCTGGATCGGCACTCGTGTCAACAGCCAATAGCGAACCGCCAATACCAGCCAATCCCATACCGATAAAGGTCGCCATGTTGGACAGGCTATCTGGATTGATCCCCTTGAGCCGGGCCAGATCACGGTTGTCAGCGACCGCGCGCATCGCTTTGCCTAATCGGGTCATGGAAAAGAAAGCCGCCAACCCGCACGCAATCACGAGCGCAGTGACAAGATTGGTAGCTTGCTGCGGGCCGACGCGGATCCCCAGGAACTCGATATCACGTGCAAGCGCGAACTCGTAACTATTGAGTTCATTTCCAAAAATGAAGCGGAAGCAGTTCTCCAGCACTAAGTTCAGCGCAATCGACACGATCGCCACCATGAGAGGTGTGTTCGCGTCGATTTTTTTGCGCATTGGCTTCAGAGCGAAGCGATCACCCAAAATCCCAATCAATCCAGAGACGACGAATGCGGTTATGACACAGGGAATCAATGACCAATGAAATTGGTTATTGACGACCCAACCAGCGTACGCACCCGCCGACATCTGTGCGGCAATGCTAAAGTTGACAAAGCCAAGCACGCTAAAAATGAGAGTTAATCCAAGTGCAGGGAGGGCTAGAATCGCCCCCAGCATCAGCCCATTTAATAAGTGCTGAACTAAATCGATAATCATTGCATTGCCTCGAACGTATTAATTGAAATCAAGCGACCTTGACGGTCACAATTTTCCCAGCCTGGATCTGGTCGTAGCGAAATACAGCTCTCTGCACATCGCCGTTTTCCGCGAACTCGCAAGAGCCACTGGCACCGTCATAGTTAACCGAACCCTTGGCCGCTAGAATCTTGATGGCGTCTGGAAAGTTCTCGGCAACCTGCGCTTTGGCTTGTTGCGAGATAATGCGCACGTTTTCTTTCACAGCATTGCCGGTCGCGGTCTTGCTATGCGCGATAGCGAGCGCGACAAGATTGATGTGGTCGTAGATTTGGCAGCTGTAGACATCCAGCGATTCCATCTTCAACTTCGCCACCAAATTCTTATACGCGGGCGAATTGACGGCGGCCGAAGGTGTCAAGGAATACGTCCCTTCCACGGCTTCTTTCTGCACGCCTTCAACCAACTTTTGGTTCACACCGAATGCGAGACCAATTTTCTTGCCAGCGAATCCTGCACGATAGAGATCTTTAATCACGACCGCAGTGTCTGGGACGTAGCCGCCGAGAACGATGATATCTGGCTTGTTCTTGAGTACCTGGTCGACTTCCGTTCTATAGGTCGTCTTCTTATCTTCATAGACCAGGCCGCCACATGTACCGCCGGCTTTTGTCATCACCGCAGTCATACTGTCGATGTACGTCTGTGCGAACGGAGTTTGTGGCCCCATGAAGTAGACCTTTTTTCCACCGACATCCATGGAGAATTGCGCCAAACGTTGGCCTTGGATCGTCACTGTTGGAGAGGTACGAAAAATAAAGCCATGGTGCGGCAGCTTTGTGATGCTGTCTGCTCCAGACGACGTGAACAGGGGTACCTTTGCTTCCCAGCACAGCGGAGCAACTGCCGCCGTCACCGACGATGCGTACGTTCCACAGATTGCTACAACTTTGTCGACATCGATCAGCTTGCGTGCGGCACGCACACCAGCTTCGGGGTTACTTTGATCATCCTCAATGAGGATCTCGACCTTACGGCCATTCACTCCGCCCGCGGCGTTGATTTCCTGAGCGGCCAAAGTTGCGGCCTGGCCCAAGGTAGAACCATACTGACTGGTGCTACCAGTCAAGGGAATCAAAACACCGATTTTGATCGGGCCACTGTTCTGCGCATGCAAAATGCCTGGCAAAACTGCTGCCGCCACGCCAAGACCACCGCCATAAATCATGAAATTCCTTCTGCCTTGTTCCATGTTGCACTCCCCAGTAAGGTTAATGTTTCTTTCCGCCACCCAAAAACAAACTTCTAATTTCATCGTCTTGCAATAATGACGACGCGCTCTCATCTCGAATCTTCTTCCCGGCTACCAGCACGATCCCGCGTGTACCGTATTCAAGCGCCAGCAATGCGTTTTGCTCTACCATCAGAATCGCGAGACCATCTTCCGCAAGTCCTTTCACCATTCCCAGGATTTCGTCGGCCGCAGCAGGAGAGAGTCCTGCTGTTGGCTCGTCGAGTAAGAGGACTGTAGGATTTGTCATCAATGCGATCGCAACCGCCAATACCTGCCGTTGACCGCCGGACAAACTTCCTGCCTTGTCTTTCAAGCGCTTTTTCAACAGAGGAAATCGCTGCAACTGTTCCTCGATTCGCTGTTGCAGTCCGGACTTCAACAAGTAACCACCCATCTCCAGGTTCTCGAGCACAGTAAGACTGCCGAAGACATTCTTTTCTTGGGGAACGAAACCCAGGCCGTTTCGGCAGGCGAGCTGCGCGTCGCCGAGAGCCATTGGTTTCTCATCCAGAGAGATCAAGCCGTTCTTCGGCTTAAGTAGACCGGCGACGAGCTTGAGGAGTGTCGATTTTCCAGCACCGTTTGGCCCAATGATGATTGCAAGGTCACGTGGTGCGATGTTCAGATCTACACCTTTGACGATTTCCTCCGCAGTGGCATAGCCGCCACGCAGCTCCTTAATCTGTATCGAACTCATGAACGCTTCATCCCGAGATAGGCTTCTTGAACGGTTTTGTTGGAGGCAATCTCTGCAAATGCACCTCGCGTCAGGTACTTTCCTTCGGCCATCACGACTACGTCGTCGCACAGCTTTTCGATGAGTGCCATCTCGTGCTCGATGAGAAGGATTGCCACGCCTTGTGCCCGAATGTCACTGAGATGCTCTGCGATCTGATCAACGAGAGCTGGATTGACACCAGCCATCGGTTCATCCAGCAAGATCATCTTGGGTTTCGACATCAGGGCACGTCCGATCTCGAGCAACTTCTTCTGACCACCCGAAAGATCCGTAACCAAGTTATCCAAAACGTGGTCCAGCTTTAGACGCTTGGCGGAACTGTGTGCATGCTCCCGCAGCTCCTGTTCTTCTTGACGCACTTTGGCGCCACCGAGGAAAGCAGAGAGAATTCCCTCTGCGGATTGATTGCGCCCGTACAGCATCAGGTGTTCAAAGACTGTCATTCGTGGACACCCCCTGGCCAACTGGAACGTTCGGATGAGTCCCAGATTGGTGATTTGGTCTGAGCGGCTTTCCGAGATGTTCTTGCCATTGAATTCGACCTGCCCCGCGGTCTTTGGCAGGAGGCCACTAATGCAATTGAAAAGCGTCGTTTTACCGGCCCCATTTGGACCGATAAGCCCTGTAATCTTTTTTTCAGCAACTTCGAAAGTTGCACCATCTAAAGCACGTACCCCCCAGAAATGACAATGTAGGTCATGCACTCGAAGAATCGATGTATTCATGTTCTGCCCAAAATTGATCTTGTCGATATACGCCAGCTCAGTGAGAGGCGCACTCGTCCACCACGGCACTACGAACTAGCTGAGCAACTTCTATCGAAACAACCTACGTCTCCACGCAGAAAATTGATAACGCTTCACATCCGACACAAGTCATTTAATTTATATTGGATACAATATTCTAGATGCCGCGCAAGATTAGAATATAGATATGCACTTGTCAACGATTCATTACGCAAAAATGACAATGAATTTAAGATACGCGACGTTGGTGCAAATTTATGATTCTTTGCGTCAGTTTGAGTCGCAAAGAATGCTGCTGCACAGCATGCCCATTTCCATCAGCATGCAAAAAAAATAATGACGATATTTTTTGCAATCACGGCGCAATTTGTATGCACAAAGATCACAACGAAAGAGGACATGAGTGCTGCAATGCGGCACTTAATATTGCGGAAATGACGACACTAAAAATTGGACAAAGTCGATTACAAGTCGTGAACATGTTGGACGAAAAAAAATCATGGTCGAAACCATGCTTTTTTTATTGGCGAATGTTTGTCAGTGCTTGCCGATGAATAGGTCAGCTGCAGCCGGATCGTTCAGCAACTTAGTTGCCTCCCCTTCCATAGCAACACGTCCTTGATCAATGATGTAGCCCCGATGGCTAATGGCCAGCGACTGCCTGGCCCGCTGTTCAACCATCAGAACCGCCGTTCCGGCCTTGGGTAATCTCTCCACGTAAGAGAATATCTCGCCAACCAAAGCGGGAGAAAGTGCTGCACTCGGCTCGTCAAGCAACATCATCTTAGGCTCACGCATTAAGGCCCGGGCAAATGCCAGTTGCTGACGTTCTCCGCCAGACAGCAGCCCTGCTTTGCGCTTCCGATGTCCGGCAAGCGCGGGGAACATCTCATACATTGATGCTGCCCGCTCTTTTTGGCGACGAACTCCTTGGACCACCAGTAGATTTTCGTGCACCGTCAATGACGGGAATACATTAGCTACTTGTGGCACGTACCCTATGCCTTGTTCTAATCGCGATTCGACGCTTCCTTTCAGAATGTCTCGACCTTGAAAAGAGATCGCTCCTGTAACGCGAGGGAGTAATCCCATGATCGCCTTAATGATCGTCGATTTTCCGGCCCCATTGGTGCCGGCGATGGTCACGATATCACCCGGAAAAACCTGCAGGCTAATTCCTTTAAGAATGTCGACCTCGCCGTATCCACCCTTGATATCGTGCATTTTCAACACAGCTTCCATTCCTAACTCCCCATATAGGCGACGCGGACGGCTCGGTTTTCCAAGACCTCCTCTGGGTTGCCATGCGCGAGCAAGGCACCTCGATCCATGACGTAAAGATCATCCACCAAACGATTGAGCGCTTCGATGTTGTGTTCAATGATCAAGAAACCAATACCTGTTTCATTGAGCTCCTTGATTCGCAGGGAAATTTCTTCGATCAATACTGGATTGACACCCGCATACGGCTCATCGAGCAAAATGAACTTCGGATTGGACATCAGAATGCGACCGAGCTCGAGCAGTTTCTTCTGGCCTCCGGAAAGACCGCCAGCTAGCTTGTCCGCTACCGAAGCCAATTTCAGAAATTGCAAGATGCCGTCGACGCGCTCAGCAATCTCGGCTTCGGCGCGGCGCACCTCGCCTGGAGCAAAAAGAAGCTTGATCAATGATTCGCCAGGTTGCTTTCTAGCGCCGACCATCAAGTTCTCGCGCACCGTGAGGTGCTTGAATTCCCGGGGAACCTGAAAGGTTCGACCGAAGCCATGAGTAGCCCTGTCTGCAGGTGACATGGTTTCGAACGCTACATCGTTGAAACTCACCTTTCCATCAGTTTGCTTCAGAAAGCCGCTTAACACGGAAAACAAGGTGCTCTTGCCTGCGCCATTGGGACCGATCATGCCGTGGAGACCGGAAAGACTCATCTCCATTGTTACGCCATCGAGAACCTTGAAGTCGCCATAAGACAATTCGATGTCAGATGTCTTTAATGACGTCAATTTGCACTCCTTTGGCCGAACAGACCTTGCGGCCGCCAGCGCATAAATAAAATCAACAGCAAACCAACTACACCCAGCTGCACACTTGCCATGGCAACATCCGATACGCCTGGAATCACGCCACGAAGGAATCGAGACCCCTCGAGGAGCACCACCAGCAGAATCGCACCGGAAATTGAGCCCAGCAAACGCGCCACTCCACCCATGATGATGGCAATCCAAACGTAGAACGTGACCAATGGCATAAACTGATCAGGAACAACGTACGTGATGTAGTGCGCATAGAAGGCGCCAGCAAGCCCAGCAATTGCTCCGCCGATCACCAAAACTTGAGTCTTAAACCTCGACGGAGATTTACCTAATGCCGTCACTGCCACCTCGTCGTCTCGGATGGCCTGAATGGTCCGTCCATATGGACTCTGTGTGATCCGGCGCATGACCAACGCTGTGATGACGTTTGCGGCAATCAATGCTCCCAGCAGGAACAGCTCGCTCGCTTTACCGGTCCACGTGGGCCACAGCCTTGGTACGCCGGAAACACCCTGCACACCGTTAGTCAGCCATTCTTCTTTCACGATAATAAGTCGGATAATCTCGGAAAAGCCAAGAGTGACGATCGCGAGATAGTCGTCTCTGAGTTTCAGCGCGATTCGTCCAATTGGCCATGACAGCGCGCCAGCGATGACCATTGCGGCCGGAAACGACAACCAGGCAGGCCAACCAGCCTTCAGGGTCAGCAAGGAGGTCGTATACGCCCCGACGCCAAAAAAACCGACTACACCGAAGTTGATGAGTCCGGTAAATCCGTACTGTAGATCCAGAGCAAGCGCCAACAGTACGTAGATCGACATTACGATCAAAATGGTAGTGATATAGCTGCTCATCAACGCACTCCCTGAGGTCGATTAAACAGTCCTTGAGGACGCAGTAAGAGAACGAGCAACATAACGACGTACGCAAGCGCGATCTTGTACACGAAGCCAACGAACGGGGTCGACAATTCCTGAGTAACACCTAGCAACACAGCCCCGGCAACAGCACCGACAGGATTACCGAGTCCTCCGATGACCGCAGCGGCGAACGCCGGCAACAGAAGATTCCAGCCCATTTCTGGAGAAATCGCTGTCCGAACACCGAGAACGGTGCCGGCGATCCCACAAACGGCGCCCGATACGGCCCACATCATGACCATGGCACGCTCCTTGTGAATCCCGCACACGCGACCCAAATCCGGATCGTCCGCCAACGCTCGCATGATCCGGCCAATAGGTGCGATGTAGAGCATCGCAAAGACTGCAGCCAAGACGACAACGATCAAGCCGGCCAGGACCAGGTCGGTAGGGTTGATCAGCACTCCTCCCAGATTGATCGCGCGGCTCAATGGGAGGTTGAAGACTTTCGGATCGTGCCCAAAGGTGACGCCCAAGACAGAGCGGATAAAAAATCCCACCCCGATCGACGTTAGAAGCAAGGTAATTACAGACCTGCGAATTACCGGCTTGAATGCCAGGAAATACACAAGAAGCGACGTGACAGCACCAGCAATGGCGCCACTGATACCGCCAAGAACAAGCGACCCGGTGAGATTAAACGCAAGCAAGCCACCCACACCGCCGGTGGCGACTACATCCCCTGTTGCAGCATTAGGGAACCGCGCAAGCCCATGCACTAGCGTTACCGCTAGTGCTGGAAGGGCGATAAGCAGCCCTTCCACCAGACCATTAAGCGCTAGATTAAGATAATCAGCGAAATTCATTAAACAGCCTCTATTACAACTTGACCAGGTACTTGCGGACCAACTTACCTTTTTCGACAAAGGAAGCCGCGAAATTTGGCGTCACGTCATTGTTTTCGTCGAAGTTAAATGCGCTCGAAGCACCGCTGTACGTAATACGTGTACGTGCGGCCAAAGCCTTTTTACCTTCAGCAAAGCTGTTCACGACTGTGCCGCCCGGAGTACCGAGTTCATGTACTTTCTTGGCAAGGGCTTCGCCGGTAGCGTTAGGCCCCAGCGCCTGGACTGCAAGCGCGAGAATAATTACTTCATCATAAGACATGGCAGCGTAGACGTTGTCTTGCGCCTGCATCCCTGTCTGTTTCACAAAGCGATCAGCAAAGCTCTTGTACGCTGGGGAGTCTTCGGCAGAGACGCATTCAACAGAAATGATGCCTTCTGTGACTTCCGGGCCGAGCGCTTTCAGAAGATCCGCGTTCGCTGCCCAACCAGGAATGATCCAACGAGTCTGCTGGCCTGTTTGATACCATTCACGCAGGATAATCGTGGTGTCTGCGAGATAAGAGCCTGTGACAATGACGTCTGGCTTGGCCCGGAGAACTTCTTGCAGTTCCGAGCGATATGTCGGACGGTTCGGTTCGTAGACAACGCTTGCGACCACACTGCCCTTGGCTGCTGTCCATGCCTTCTTGAATCCATCAGTATTACCGACACCCGATGCGTTATTGAATGCCATCGTTCCTGGGCGCTTGAAGTTTTCCTTCTTAGCAATTAGCGCAAATGCACGGCCGAAGCGCTCGTTTGTAGCCTGGAAACGGAAGCCCAACTTCTTGGTATTGGCGGGAGCGACACTTAAGGCCGGCGCGCCGGCGGCATGCATCAAAAGGACGTTGGAATCATTGGTAATCGGGATAACCGCCAGCGACTCACCCGAACTCCACGCCCCTACGATCGCTTTCACTTTTTGCACATCAATGAGTTTCTTAGCGCCGAGTACAGCAGATTGCGGATTGGTTTGAGAGTCTTCTGCAAACATCTCAAACTTTGCTCCGCCGGCACCACCAGCGCCATTGACTTCTGCGACGGCCAACTGAATTGCTTTCAGCATCCCAGTACCGTACGGTGAGCCCGCTCCTGTCACCGGATTCAGAGAGCCGATCTTGAACGACTCTTGCTGCGCCCAGGCGGAAATCGCAAATTGCGAAGAAATCAGACCTGCGACAGCAACAGCTAATAATTTGCGACGATTCATAACAATCTCCTTAGATTAGAAATATCCTTTTCGGATACAATATATTATTAGAGCAATATATACCTGCCTTTGACGCCTCGAAAACACACGCGATTCCTGCTAATTACCTCCGTCTTTCCGGATCTCCTCCATTCGGGGCGGCGGCGTGCGCTCAAAATGATCAGGTTTTTTGCACCGATACCGAGCGCATTGTGCGCTTCTTCTTTTTTCCTCGCTACGCTGGCTACGGAGACCAAAGACACGACAGCGCAAACGATGATATAAATCGCAACCGAGGACCAGCTGCTGGCGTTTTCTTTCAGCAGCCAGGTTGCAATCAATGGTGCCGTGCCGCCCGCAAAGGCGGCGCCGAGCTGGGAGCCGATCGTAATTCCTGTGAAACGGACACGTGTGGAGAAAATCTGCGCAAGCACCGAACCGATTGTTGCGACAATGGGAGCCCACACCAGCCCCAGAACTAGGACGGATGCCAGAATAATTCCCCATGTTTTTCCTATGTCGAGCAACATAAAGTAAGGGTAGGCAAAAAGCGCCATTAAAATACTTCCGATGATGAAGACTTTTTTGTTGCCGATTTTGTCAGCCAACATTCCCATGATCGGAATCGCACCCACAGTGACTAATGTCGCAATATGCGAGTAAAGGATGCCGCCAAACGGGCGTACGAAAAAAGTAAGAGAAAAGGAAAGATACGAGAGCATCAATCCGACGACCGGATCAAAACTTGGGAAGAATAGCTTGTTAAACACCAATACGGCGACGGTCCCATACAAGAAATAGTCGAACCATTCAATGACGCTGCCCACTAAACTAGCGACGAGCACTTTGGCATAAATAGGCGGGCGGACCGCGGCCTTGGTATCCATATCGGAAAATCCTGAAAATTCGAGAAGCCCGAACGTGCACCATCCCCATGCTGCAGTTCGAGATCTTATGATTTACGACAAACACAAAAATCGAATGCTGAATATCTGAATCATATCCAGCTCACATTGCAATAACGGCAAAGGACATGGCGACAGCTTCATATGGGAGACGCCAATCTCTAGTCACATGAAGCTGTCTAATCAGAGAAACTATCTGATTTGAAACTTATGCATTAGCCTTCAGATCGCTGACGGTCTTCTCGACCACAGAAATAATGCGCTTGCGCTCTTCACCTTCAAGCGCCAGGCGTGGCGCTTTGACAGCTTCGGAGAAGCCGGCAATGATGTTCTCTGCCAGTTTGATGTACTGCACCAGCTTGACGTGCGTATCCAGATGGAACAGCGGAGTCAGAATGCGATACAACTTGCGTGCGGAGGTGAAATCGCCAGCCACTGCGTCGTTGAGCAGTTTGACCGATTCCTTCGGAACGGCATTTGCCATACCCGAAACCCAGCAAGTAGCGCCAAGGACAACACTTTCCAGCACCAGATCATCAACACCGCAGACCACGGCAAAACGTTCGCTGAACGCGTTGAACAGATCTGTCACGCGAGTAGTGTCGTAGGACTCTTCTTTGATGGCAGTGATGTTCTTTTCCGCCTTCAGTTGCTCAAGCAATTCAGGAGTCAAATCGACGCCGTAGCCGCGTGGGTTGTTGTACAGCATGATGTCGATGTTTACTGCCTGAGCAACTGCACGGTAGAACGCGACAGTTTCTCGTGCGTCCGACTTATATGTCAGGGCAGGGAAAACCATCAGGCCGTCGACGCCGATCTCTTGGGCTGCGCGAGCAAAATCGATTGCGCCTTGAGTGCTAGTTTCTGCAACACCCGAAATGATAGGCACGCGACCAGCAACGGTTTCCTTTGCGATACGCAGAACTTGACGCTTTTCTTCCGCGGACAGCGATGCGTTCTCGCCGACCATACCCATCATCACGATACCGCCCACGCCGGCATCGATCAAACGCTCAAGACCCTTCTTGATTGCGGCTTCGTCGAGCGAGCCATTTGCTTGCAGTTTGGTGGTAACTGCCGGAAATACACCTTTCCAGAGGACGGACATTTAATACTCCTGTATGTAAAGAAATAAGCGATCAAGCGACTCACTTGACCAAGGAAACTGGCGGTAACTACCCTGCTATTCACGCTCGACCTGCATCGAAAATACAGGGCTAGTTATCTGCCCTTGATTAATAGTATATTGTATCCAATATAAATTAGTAGATTTTTTTTACGTATTTTTTAGTTTTTTATTTCCGCCACTCACTGCGAATGCAGGGACTAAAATTTCACTACACTGACGTTGATAGCGCAAAGCGACAGCAACATGTCACCTCGCGCAAATCACACGGCGGTTGTTCTGAATTACGCGGTAACCACAACTTTGCGGGTTGAAGTTGTTGTTTCGCTCTCATCCATCAACTGCCTAACAATGGCAAGGATCTGAACCGCAGCGTCTTGAATATGATGCTGCATGACTTCCCGCGCAACAGAACCCTTCCGCTCACGACAAGCCTTGATTAACTCAAGATGTTCGGTACGCGATTGCTTTCGAATTGGCGCATTTACGATTTGAAAACGGAAATATCGCTCAGATTTATCGTGAAGGGTTTTGACCATAGCCAATGCTGTTGGCTTCTCAGCGGCGCTATAGAGAATCTCATGCAACTGCCAGTTTAGAAACCCCCAACGTTCAGGTTTGACCTTGTCCATCTCAACAACCAGACGCGCAGCTTGCTTCAATACGTCCTCTGAAATCTTGGCTGCAGCTTCTTCGACCAGCCAAGGCTCGATCTTCTGACGCAGCTCGAAGAGCTCTTCCACTTCTTCTGCTGATACCAACGACACAAATGCACCGCGGTGTGGCTGTAGTTCAACCAGGCCCTCCGAGCTGAGTAGACGAAAAGCTTCACGCAATGGAATCCGACTAACGCCTAGTTCTTCTGCGAGCGATTCTTGTCGCAGCTGTGATCCAGGCGCCAATTTTCCGTTAAGAATTCTGTTTCTGAGTTTCTCAACGACCAATTCAACGGCCGTCTTCCGGACTATGCGACGCTCCTCAGATTGCGACAGATCGGATGAGGAGGATGTATTCATGGCCACTAGGCGTAGTTATTGACACACGTAAGAATATCTTATAATCTTAATTACGCATATTGCATATTGCATCCAATTTACATTATTCATAAACCGCAGCACTGCTTCTAGTTCGGCTGCCTTATGCCGCTTACCGCGCTGCAGCGCATATCGTTCAGGGATCTATTTCCTGTCATGCCACTTGATTTCCATCACAGGCATGCCTCTCCATCACACCAAATATGAACGAACTACTTAATCTTTCCCTGACCGAGGTTCACAACCTCGCCGTTGAAGTCCTTGAGAAAAATGGCCTTGGAAGCGATCATGCTCATGCCATCGCAAAGGTGATTACTGCGGGAGAACGTGACGAATGTTATTCACATGGGGTCTATCGACTGATTGTCAGTGTCAATACCTTGAAACAAGGAAAGGTCAACAAGAGCGCCCTGCCAGAAGTGATCGATGTGGCCCCCGCCGTCGTCAAAGTCGACGCGAAGTTCGGCTACTCCCAATTGGCCTTCGAGATGGGTGCGAAGCACCTTGCCGAAAAGGCCAAAAAAGTGGGAATAGCAGCCCTCGCTATTAACAACTGCTACCACTTCTCAGCGCTGTGGCCTGAAGTTGAACATCTGGCATCCCAAGGCCTAGTTGGCCTCGCATTAACCCCCAGTCATAGTTGGGTAGCACCTGCCGGCGGTACAAAGCCAGTATTTGGTACCAATCCTATAGCCTTCGCGTGGCCTCGCCCTGGTGGCGATCCATATGTATTTGATTTTGCGACCAGCGCGGTGGCCAGAGGAGAAATTGAGCTTCACCGCCGCAGCGGGAAGGCTATACCTTTTGGCTGGGCCGTTGATGCGTCCGGCGAACCAACCGACAATGCAGAAGCGGGCCTGGCTGGTGCGATGCTTACGTTTGGGCAGCACAAGGGTTCGGCACTTTCTTGCATGATTGAATTGCTTGCAGGTCCGCTGATTGGCGATCTATTGAGTTCTGAATCACAGGCTTTTGACGCCGGCGCCGGAGCTACCCCTTGCCATGGCGAGCTCATCCTGGCACTGGATCCTAAGGTCTTTTTGGGGGCGGATACCGAAGCGAACTTCGGCCGAGCAGAAAAATTGTTTGAACAAATTACCGGCCAGGGAGCTCGCCTTCCGTCGCAGCGTAGATTTGATGCTCGTGCCCGCAGCGAGAAAAATGGTGTCTTTGTACCAAAGAAACTGCTTGACGATATTTTGGCGTTCATCAACAGATAATTCGATAAATCGGCAGAATACGGTCTTCACATGTCCGGCGCCAATTTTTTTTCATGAATAAAACTGCGAACCATCCACGCTTCTTAATATTTTTCATTTGCATGCTTGCCTCTGCGGGCCAGCTGGCAATTGATATCTATGTCCCTGCACTGCCGACAATGGCGCATTTTTTTCAAACCTCGCCGCAAGCGATTCAGTCGAGCGTGACGATCTATCTGGTGGCCTATGCATTCGGACAACTGGTCTTCGGACCTCTGGCGGACGCCTACGGTCGCAAAAAAATGCTTGCTTTAGGAATGGCCGTGTCTACATGCGGCTGCTTGCTTACTTTGGCTGCAAGCAATCTGGAGACCTTTGTCCTGGCGCGCTGCCTGCAAGGCTTCGGCATAGCGGCTACCAATCTGCTCGCCAAGGCGATCATCACTGATTCGTTTTCGGGTCAGGCACTGATGCATGTATTCACTTACATGGCCACCGCATGGGGGCTGGCGCCGATCCTGGCGCCCGTCATTGGTGCACATCTGCAAACATTGTTCGGCTGGCGTTCCTGTCTGACTTTTCTGCTTATCTATTCATTCGCGATGTGGATTTTGCTCTGGCGTTACCGGGAAACGCTAAAGCATCCGGTACATCTGAATCCGAAAGCGCTCGTCAAGAACGCGGGCATGGTGCTCACGAGCCCTGTTTTCCAAAGTTGTTTTCTTGCGCAAGGGCTGTGCTACAGCATTCTTCTGGTATTCAACATCGTCGGACCATTCATTGTGCAGAACACCCTGCACAAGCCTCCGACCTATTTCGGATACCTGGCTCTGGCAATCGGACTCATGTATTTTCTCGGCGGTATTTCCAATCGGGTACACCATCCCCGTTTACCAACGCCGGAACAACGCCTTCGCATCGGAGCACGCGTCATGACAGGCGCAGCAATTGTTATGTTGATTCTTTCGGTAACAGTTGGCTTGAGCGTGTGGACGTTGATGAGCCCCGTTCTGCTCATGGGGTTGTGTGCTGGCGCCATGTATCCCACCTTGATGGCCAAGGGGAATTCAATTTTCCCCCATATTGCAGGACTGACAAGCGCCATTCTTGGATTCGCATTGTTACTCGTTTCATCGGGCATGATGGCACTGGCCGGGTTTGTGCCATTCCACAGCCTTATCCCCGTGGCAGTCTTCTTCGTTATCGTTGGCCTTACCGTCATGAGTACAGTAAGCAAATTTCTGCATCACTTCGAGCGGCCAGTCGAATCGTTGATAAATTCTGACAATCGGAAGACGATCAGTGCGAGCTAATACGTTTCGTGCGCTGTTTAGGAATATGGCCTTATGCTTGCTTTGAGATAATCCGATCAGCCGGACTGCCCCCATCCTGAAAGAGTGGACAGCGACAAGCGCGGCATCCCCATCGAAGTATCCTTTCGGGATGCCGCTTAGCCGTAGCGATATTACCAAGATCGTGACGGGCAATACCGCATTGATTTTGGGCGTTATGGAGATGGATGGGTGTGCACAGTTGCCACGACACGAACCATGCCTGCGAGTCCTTGTTCAATACGAACCGAAAATCCGTTGGCTTGCAGCGCTTTGGCGACCCACTCGGTTGAGAGCCGAAGCTTCTGATAGGCGCTGACGCGTTGTTGCCAACTTGAGCCACGTCGCTCGTGAAGAACATCGTGAACAGTAACGTAGTTGTCGGTATACTCAAGAAAGCAGGTGAGGATTCGATCACTATCGCCCCTCACCGGAATAAAACGGCCAGTGTCGGTAAGGGGTATCGTATAGTCTCGGAAAGTGGCGATGAACGTGCCGCCGACGTGCAACGAATCCGCGATATCGGCGAACAGTTGCTCGACAGACCTTTGTTCTGGCAGGTGAGTCAACGTGTCGCCCATGCACAGAATCAGATTGGCCTTCATATCTAGATGCTTTTGGAAGGTGACAAAATCATCCTCGACTATTTTCACAGGCAGCGTATTGACCTGATCCCGAAGTATCCCAAGCAGGATGGCCGACATGTCGATGGCTATGACCGAATAGCCCCGGCGTGCCAATGAGACGGTATGCATGCCGAATCCGGCTCCGAGATCGACTGCGATGAGCCCGTTCGCTCCATTTGGACAAACCATGTTGATTTCCGCTTCACCGCGGGACATAGCGGCATCAAGTCCACCGGCCATCCATAGGTAAACAGGTGCGAGGTGGCTCGCGTAGTGTTCAGTGACAGTAGTCATGATTTCGTCCGTTTGAGGTCTACCCGCATAATAGTCTGTCGAGTGGTCTTAAATTCCCGTGCGATCTCGGCAATGTTGACACCGGCATCCAGTCGCTCCACGACTACCGCACGTTCCTCCGCATTGAGCACTGGCGGTCTGCCAAACTGTTTGCCAGTTGCCTTTGCCCGAATAATTCCTGACTGCGTTCGTTCAATCAACAGGTCGCGCTCAAACTCGGCCACGGCGGCGATTACTTGCATCGTCATCTTGCCAGCCGGACTGGTAAGATCAACCCCACCAAGTGCAAGGCAATGCACTCGCACACCTGAACTCGCGAGTTGCTCAATGGTTGCCCGAACATCCATCGCTTTCCGTCCGAGTCGGTCAAGCTTGGACACAACCAGCACATCGCCTGCTTCCATTCGGTCAATCAACTTGATAAAACCAGGACGCTCCTTTGCCGCCACGGAACCGCTGATGTTTTCTTCGATCAGCCGACGCTCTTCAATGGTGAATCCGGCCGCATTAATTTCCAACCGTTGATTTTCAGTAGTCTGATCCGATACCAAATGATGGTGCTGGAACGACAGAAGCGCGTGACACTGGAACCGCTATACCGAGTAGCCAAGACTTTATTGCCCGGCCTTGGTGTGTCGCAACAGAACCTGACTTATTATGCTAGCCTGGCCAACTACTACACCATCTACGATTTGCGCCGCATGAACCCTGGGCAAAGCGCTCTGTACCTGCTGTGCTACGCTTGGCAGCGCTATCGGCAATTGACCGATAATCTGGTGCAAGCCTTCGGCTACCACATGAAAAAGTGGAAGAGACAACTAAGATCAGCGCTACGCAGCGTTCAGCCGATGCCATGATAGAACGCCAGAAAGCGACGCCGCAGGTAGGTCGCCTGCTGCGCTTGTATGTGGACGACAACGAAGCCGCTGGTCCCCATTTTTCGCACAGTGCCAGTCCCTTGTTTCAGGAAGGTTTGCGCCGCATCGGTTTGGTCGGCCTGCCTCGTCGCCGACCGCCAATGGTGCCGCCACCCGAACTCGGCCATGGGGCGGGTAAGCCAGTGGAAGCGATAACCGCGAACTCGAGTCCACGCCGGCGCAGCCGGCATGCATCAAATTCGACGAATATTACATCGGTTCTTTCGGCTACGACGGCATATATCCGCCTCTGGCATCGTAACTGTTGATTTTCGCAAAATCAACCATCTGCAGAATTTCCGGCAACGGAGGTCGCGCAAACGGCATGGATTGCACGGATACGAAGTAGGTGCTGCGGGATGGTTTGATCAAGAACAACGCTGGTTCGGTGAAGACAGAAGACTCTTCCAGTCCGACAGAGGTTTTCCCGCGGTGCGACGAGAGATACAAATGCCAGTTCTGAGCGGTTTCGGCTGTCAATCCATACCCGACTTGCAAATCGTTAGATCCAATAGTCTCCAGCATCAAGCGCGCACGTTGTTCGGTATCCATGCTGACCGCAATGACTTTTACGTCTCTTTCGGCAAAATTCGGGGCGAGCTTCGCCAACTCCAGCAAATAGCGTCTGCAAATTGCGCAATGCGCTCCCCGATAAAAACATACTAATGTCATCAACGAAGTGTGTTGTTCGTTGAGGTCGAAACTCTCACCTGAAACGGTATCGATACGAAGTTCAGGCGTTTTCTGGCCGGGAATGATCACTTGTAGCTCCTAGTCTGATTGTTTGATGAAAGACACAGTATTTCATCGTTTAGAATATGAAATATCTGAAAAACATGACTAAAAGTCCTATGCCGAAGCCCAAACGAGACCGTCTTGCCGCATTCATCGACGCTTTTCCGTTGTCTGTTTCCGTGGTAAAGCCAACCGACGCTGACGCAATGCCGAACTTGTTGCTAGAGGCAACCAGCATTGGCGATCAATTTTCGCAAATCCGATTTTTCGCGCCGGGTGCCGCATTGCCTTCTGATCCCGGAGGAAAAATGATTGCGGCAACGATAGAGTTTGGTGGCAGTTCAAATCCGTTGGTCAATGCGCTGCCGGAATGCATTACATTCGATCTGCATGTGGAACCAATCATGCTCGCGTTAACGGATGCACTTGCGGTGGAAGTCGAAAAGAATCAATGTGGTAGCCAAGTCATCATCAATCGTCTGGCTGAAGTGATCGTATTAATCATGTTACGTCGTACGATTGGCCGTCATGCAGGCGGTTCCGGCCTGCTAGCGGGTCTTGCGCACCCGCAGCTGCATCACGCACTCGTCGCAGTACATGACGCACCGGCCGCCGTCTGGGACATTGACAAGATGGCAGATGCAGCCGGGATGTCACGGAGCTATTTTATTGCGCAGTTCCGAGCAGTCGTAGGCGAGACGCCTGGCGCATATCTCACAGCTTGGAGACTGGCTCTCGGGCATCGACGGCTCACCAGAGGAGAGTCTGTCAAGCTGGTGGCCCGACATGTGGGCTTTGGCAGTGCAGCCTCATTTTCAAGAGCGTTTACCCGACGATTTGGATGTGCTCCAGGTTCGGTGGCAGCAAATCTCGTGTAGGAGTTGGTGATGTTGACTTAGTCACGGCAGCTCTGAGCTGTCTTACGAGGAAAGTCTTTGAGCTTGCTGAAATTTTGGCGTCAATTACGAGATACCACGCAGGATCAAACAAGCTGGTGAACGAAAATTTCTCTTTCACCACAAATGCGTCGCTCAGTGGTGGCAAACAACGGACGTGACGAATTCACTTGATTGTCTCCATCGAGAGTCAGTTATACATCTGATCAGGCGTCCGCAAAGGGTCGAGATTGTGTAAAACAAGGCCATATTGGCACCGCCTTCAAGAACAGCGTAATTTTCTCGCATTTGAAACCGGACTTCAAGACCACCGCCAACTTCCGCAAAGACAACGGTAAAGCAATAACGAGTGTCTGCCGACAGTTCGTCGTAATCTGCCAGCAACTGGGATTGTTCTCCGACCCCTGGTTGCCATTGATGGCAGCAAATTCAAGGCCGTTAATAGCCGTGACCGAAACTTCACCAGCGCGAAGCTCCAACGACGGATGGAGGAGTTTGAATCAAGCATTCATCGTTATCTCGCCGCTCTCGATACATCCGACCGGCAAAAGCCCCAGGCGGCACAAGCGAAGAATCTGCGTCTACAAGAGAAGATCGCTGCGTTGTAGGCACTGATGCAGGAACTCAGAAGATCGAGGTACGACTTGATGAAACACCGGACAAGCAGATTTCCCTGACCGATCCGTATGCCCGCTCAATGAAGACGCGCGGAACAGGCATCGTCGGCTACAACGTCCAAACTGCGGTCGATGCGAAACATCATCTGATTGTGGCGCATGAGGTGACCAATGTCGGCATCGACCGAGACCAACTCTCTTCAATGAGTAAGCAGGCCCAAAACAGTCTAAAAACCAAGGGGCCACAACGTCGAAGTCCTATGGTGTTCATCTAACTTGGAAATGAAGATTCCATGGCATGCTTATCGGCGGCACAGCCCGCAGTTTAAACCGGCTCTGCACGGATACGGTATGCGGTGCAGCACGCTACGAATGATCGATTCCCATATGTACTTGACGAAAATGAGGCTAAGCACGATGTGCTTGTATTCGGCCGCGTCCATGTTTGAGCTGCAGCCGCTCCTCTGCTGTCCAGCGTCGCTGATGGTCCTCATTTAATAGTTTGTTTGCTTGTGGGGACATCGGTGCAGGCGTTGGAGTGACATCATTCATCACCTGTTGCTGATGCGCGATCGTCTGCTGTTATAACGCTGTAAAGGCTAGCGTATCGGCTGAAGAATCGAAAATAAAAGCTGAGACGGAAGCAAATCAAGCAGCTGAAGCGCACAACCTCAGTACGACAGCCGGATTGGCAGGGGCTTTCAACGAAAAAGCTTTAAAAAATAAAACTAGAGAACAGTTCTGGGGTGTCGCACTAATTGCTTCATTATTGGTAGCAGCAGTTATCGGATGGCTTAGATACGAAGACTTATCAAAGTTAATTGGTACAAAGCCAGATAATTGGGCCCTTGGAGCACAATTACTTTTATTATTGTTTGGCTTAGGAGCCCCTATTTGGCTTGCGTGGATGTCGACGACAATGTTGTCCAAAAACTTTTCGCTTACCGAGGACTATGCATACAAAGCGTCTCTAGCTAAAGCTTATGTCGGGTTTAGAGACCAGGCCAAGGGTCCGGACCCATTATTAGAGCAACGCCTATTTGCTGCTGCGATCACGCAATTAGACTCTAATCCAGTTAGATTTATAGACTCAGCCCACCCAGGCTCGCCACTTCAGGACCTCCTTCAACAACCATTCATGCAAAATGTAATGCAAGATCTCAGCGTAAAATAGGCTCTGATCGACTGGTTCAATCTAAGATTCAAAACAAAACTTGCAGTTCAAAATAAACAGATGGATCAAACATTACAAGCAATCTATGATCAACATGAAAAATATTTCTGCAAGACTTGTGAGTCTAATCTCGATAATTTTGCTAACTAGTTGTGCATCCCCTGGGGACATGCGAAAAGAAAAAGCTGATCTCCAATTTACGAGCCAAAAATCAGCAAAATTTATAGCGGTTTGCATTGCGGATAATTGGGAAAATGGTGGGTTGTTTGGAAATACCGTCCCCGTCAACATGAGACCAACCACGACAGGATATACCCTTTCTTGGATTAATGGCATGGGCGGAACAGGATTGCTAGTCGATGTCGATGACACTCAACTTGGTTCGAAAACAAATTATTTTAGAGGTGGAGTAATAGGTGCCGGTAAGTTTGAAGAAGCATTAAATTCATGCCAATAGCAGGCGCCCTCAAGTAAAAAAATAACCGAAATAGCGTTAGTTTCAGCTAGTGTGTTGGCTATTGCCATAAATTGACCCGTCATTGGAGTGAACCCCTCGGACTGGACCAATCTGGTTTAAAGATTTAAGCCGCTTGCAGAGCGAGTTGTGCTTCGAATTTATTAGGTGATTGGTAGCCGAGCGCCGAATGCATGCGCCGTTCGTTATAAATCTGTTCGATGAAATAGGGCAATCTGTTGGCGACGTCATTGAATGTCTCATAGCCGGCCAGATAAACTTCTTCCACCTTCAGTGTCTTCATGAAGCTCTCCGCTTGCGCGTTATTGTACGGATTCGCTGGCGCACTCATCGAGCCGATCAAACCAAACTGCGCCAACGCATTACGATACAACGCGCTGGCATATTGGCATCCTCGATCCGTGTGATGAATGCAAGTGCCTGCCGCTGGCTGCCTGGCTGAGTAGGCCGCGTTCAATGCGGCTAATGCGAGCGGTGCATCGATTCGCTGCGATAACGCATATCCGATCACCTTCCGACTACAGGCATCAAGAATAACGGCCAGATAGGCAAATCCGGAAGCGATGCGAATGTACGTGATATCAGAGACCCAGACCCGATCAGGCTCCTTCGGAATGTTGTTGCGATACTGGTTCGGGTATACAGACAAATCGGCCTCAGAGCCTGGCGCAGGTTTGAAGCTGCGCCGGCGCCGGACATTCAAACCATGCGCCTTCATTACTCTGGCGACGCGTTTGTAATTGATTGCATGACCTCGCCCCTTGAGTTCCAGCGTGACACGGGGATAGCCGTAGCCAGGGAATTCATCGTGGATGTCGTCAATCAAGGCGGCCAAAGCCAGATCATCAATCGGTCTCGCAGCGATGCTTGGTCGGTAATAATAGGTGCTCCGAAGAAGGTCAATCACTTGGCACCCCCGTCGAATGGAGCAGGCTTCGGGCCGCTGACGATCGATGATCTCGTTGTCGCTTACGAGTCGCAATCGGGGTGTTTGTTTAAGGAGATCCAGTTCCATGGTGAGCTGGCCGACCTTGCGCTCCAAGGCAGCAATGTGGGCTTCGCATTCAGCCACGGTCGATGCGGCGGCTTCTTCCAAGTCAAGCTCGCCGCGATCAAACTGCGTCAGCCACATCTGCATGAGATTGGCTGAGAGGTTATGTGTCTTGAGCGCCTCTCGGCGTCCGACTTTGCCGCTACGGATATCGGTGCAGTTCTGGATTTTAAATTGCAGGCTGTGCCGCCGGTATGGTCCTCTGACTGACATGATGTCGCGCCTCTTGTGAAGGCTCGACAAGCGTATCACTTCATCTCGCTACCCTGGTTCAGTCCGGGGGGTGCACTCCAAAGGTGGGTCAAAACGCGCTGCAATTCAACATCTGTCGGCGCTTGTAGCGCAACCGGCAGCCTTTCACATGACCGACCGGTTGGGCGAGTTGATTGATTTCCATGACTTTTGCGTACTTGTCAAAACTTACCCAGTTTCAGAATACGTGCGCACTGCCCCTCTTCCTCCTCGGTCCAATCGCCTTCCTGCGGCGGAACAGCTTGGCTGAAACGGGGAGATGACTGCCTGTGCCTGCAAACGGCAGCCTTGGGTAACAGTTGTTGCATGAGTGCTTCCAGGCTAGCTCGGGCCTTCGGCAACATTTTTCCCTGGATCTGCCAGTTGTATGTCGAGGGATAAATTGTCAGAATTCCACCGTTCCGCAACGTGAATTTCTCGCCGTATCCATTGGGCAATGGTGCATTGTAGTAGACCGAAATGCCGTGTTGTTCGAGTGCGGCGATGAAGCAGTCAATATTGATGATTCGAATGCTGGACATGATGTATTTCTCCATTCTTTCGTGGTTAAACGGGCTCAAAGCAACGCGCGCATGGTAAGGTGGATAGGGCTAATTTCTCAGCAGGAATCCTGCTTCTTTTTTCTTTACACTTACCGATAATGTTGACCCGACGTGCCACCATGCAAGTTCGCAGATGGAAGCCGGTTGAAAGGTAAGGGAATGCATTGCCTTCATCCGTACGCGTGAATCGGATGAAGGCAACCGGCGATCAATCAAGCGGCATTGCCGTCACCCCTGCAGACGAAAGCCCAGATAGACATTGTTCGATCTTTTCTTTTTTCGCTGAAAGCCTTTCTCCTCCATGACAGCACGAAAAGCCGTCGGACTCATTGCCTTGCGGCGGGACTTTCGACAAAAAACCGCATAGCTTTCATACGCCAGACTGGCTTGTGTTTCGTCGATACTTTCCTCGATACAGCACTCCGACATCCAGGCGAGCACGGAATCAGACGCCGCCCGCATTTTCCCTTCCAAGGTGTCTACTGCCGCGCAACTTCCCAATCCATCTTTCGCAAATTTCTTTCCTCCTTTCAATATCCAGTTCAGAATGCCCGGATACTCGTCCCGGAATTTTTTCTCCAGATCGTCATCGCGCTGCGCACCTTGAAACTTGACATCGAACGGTATCGGCTTGAGGCGACGCCACATCGCTTCATCGGATGCGGCAATTTCAGGCAGCTCGTTTGCCGACAGCCACAACTTTCCTTCCGGTTTGAACGAAAAAACTTCTCCATAGGTGGTGCGCGCCGTGATCTCGTCGCCGCCCGCATATTGCTTGATGAACGCATCGTCCATTTTCCGGTGCGTCTGCAATTCCGTGCAGATCACAAAGCGTGCGCCGTACAGTGTCGCCAGTGCCGGTGACGGGCTGTTGGCGTTGCCGCTGTAGGCGCTGCTGAGCAAATTGGGCGCCACGCTTTGCGCATAGTCGCCCAGAATCGCTTTGATGGTCCGCATCAGCACCCCCTTGCCGTTGCCGCCCGACCCCACCGCCAGGAAAAAGAGTTGCAGGTCGGCATGACCGAACACGATGTATCCCAATGCGCGTCGGATAAATTCGTACAGGCCCGCGTCTTTCCGAGTCACGTCTTTCATGAATGCGATCCAGAGCGGGCATTTCGCTCCCGGAGCGAACGCCACGTCCGCCTGCCGACGCAAATAGTCGGATGCGCATGCGGTGCGGAACTGGCTCGTCGTCAGGTCGATCACGCCATTCTTGACCGCTAACACATGCGCGGACGAGTCGAACGCCTGGACCGTAATTTTCAGGTCGTCCAACAGTTCGGCATGGGTGACGACGCTTTTCATAGCGTTCACACTGCGAAATCGTTTCAGCGATTCATTGCCGTTTCCCTTTTTGCCGCTCGTCAGTTCGGAGATCAGCTGACGGGCGAGGCGGTGCGCGGCTTTCTCGCCAGGCACCCATATCACGCCGGCAAAGTGGTACCACTCCTTGTTCTCACTGTCGTACCGCAAGCAATGCCCGTACGTGGCCGCGAAGAGTTCCGCCATCGACATTTCGTCGAACGCGGCGTCGCCGCCCAGTTTTGAGTGATTCGCGAGCCAAAAGAGCGATTCAATATTCACGCCGCCACTCGCCTTGAATTCGCTCCAGCGTTTGTGCTGGTCTTTCGCATCGAATTTTTCAGACTGGCGGGACCATGATGTCCATACTTCATAACCCCTCTCCGTGCTATCGGCACTGTGAATCGCCATGCCGACACGCTGCCACACCCATCGGTCATCGGCAGGCACCCCTTCCAGGGCGGATTCGATTCTGGCTTTAAGTTGCGGCGTGAGTTCCTGTTGCGCCGTTTCGGAAATCACTGCCTGACCACTCGTCGATGGCGCATCCTCAAGGAAGTTGACGGTCAGCCCCATTTTCTTGAGGAAGCGGGCAAGCGGAATCGGCGTAGCATCACTTTGAATATGCATGATTTTTGCCAAAAACGGCGGGTCGGATTTCCAGTTGATCGTGCCGGGCATACGCATCGCACGACCTGGGTCGCAGACATTGATATCCGTTCCGAGCTTCTGAGCCAGAGCTTGTTGTACGGCCTTGAATTGTTCGACTGGGCATCCTTTGATCAACCAGTACGCGTGGTAATTGCCACGGGACGTTTCCACGATGAGATGCGGCGGTATGGGAAGCGCCAGCAGTTCGTTTTTGCTTGGGGTGCCATGGTCGCAGTCGACAAACAGAGCAACAATTTCAGTGATGTTCTGAGTACTGCGGCCTTTGCCGTTTGTGCGGTTGATCGTCATGGCGATTTCCATCTTGTTCATGTTGGCGCGAATTAACCGGTCTTTCGCCTTCTTCGTCCATTTACTCGAAAAATGTTTGGATTCTTTGCGGCGCTCTTCATGTTTGCTGTAGGTCTGATAACGGGCAGGCTGGTTCGGGTGAAAAAAGTCTTTGAATATCTTCATTTCTACGGGGTTTGGTTTCAGTTGCATTTGTATTCCTTCGGTTATCAACCAGTGCCTCCCCCACAGTGCGGACAAGGTGGAACCGCTAACCATGCTGTACATCACTTGCATGTATTTTTTCTTTTTAGAAATTAAAAGAAAACGGTTGCACCTCCTCCACTTTTTTCGGGGAAGGGAGATGGTTGAATTATGTGGTTGATGGTCCATGTGCCGCATGGACCTGTTAACTATTTACAGTTTGGCGCTGCGAACTACAGCCGGCATAACGCCGACTGGTTCAGCCAATGGAAGCGTTACATCCGCCAAATAACCGTTATGTGGAAGCCTTGCATGCGGGTTGCGGATTGAGAGAGCATTCATTTCTTTTCTCCCATCGCGTCGCGTTCCGCGATGCATTTCTGAATATATGCTTGGACCTCGCTTGCAGGCCAAGCCACCGAGCGGGGGCCGATACGGACTGGGCGGCAAAACGTATTGTCCGCCATCCGTAAATAAAGAGTTGAATCGGACCATCCTGTAAGGCGGAGGACTTCTCGCTTACGAATGAGTGCTTCTTGAATTGCAGTTGTCATTTAATTCCTCGCAGGTTGATGAATCCAACAGAAGTTGCGGATCCGTCTGCGAAGACTAAATTAAGTCGCGCTTTTACAAAATTGAATTCATCATGAATTCATTCAGGAAGATTCTTATTGATTACAGCGTTGTGCGCGTCTATCAATATGTTCTTCAGTGCGTCGGGTCCAGCGCCGTAGCCATTGATGCTTATGGATTGCATAGCTGCACACATTTTCTCGATTGCTTCGCTTTTCTCCGTCGCTGTCGCCTTACCCGAGTAGTTATAGTGTAATTTGGCCATTGCATAGACGATGTAGTGCATGCCTGATGTCGACGTCGCGTTGTTGCGCGCTGTCTGGTCCCTTTTTGGTTTCTCAATCGATTGACCGGACGGGACATGGACATGAATAGATGGCGACATGCCGATCAGCGGTGGGATTGGGATTTTTTTAAGATCGGCTTCAAGCGCTAGAAATCCTTTCGCCATGTCGTCGCTGGAATATCTGTTCCGCAAAACCGGAATTGCACTCAACATGTCGATAGTCAGATTGGTTCGAACTGCGCCTTCATTACCGCCGCGGTGCTTAGGAAAACACATGACAAGGCCTTCAGTCGGGGTTTCACACAACTTGGCACATAAGTAATTTTTTCTTGAATTGTATTCAGCTTTCCAGTTTGGATCATTTTTCTTTGCCTGATTTATGAATGGTTTCGTTGGCGTCATTTCCATACTTAACGCGGCGACCTTCCATAGAGTCATAACGCGCCGATCGCGATAAAGATCCCAATCGACCTTCCCAAGAATTTCCGCTGCTTCATGTTGCTGTGCCGTCGCCATATTTTCCCTATTTTTCAAAAAAGAAATTGTTATTTCGATATTGTCATAATGATCCACGGTGAATTAAAATGGAACACGGATGAAACCATTCGTAATGCGTTGAATATCTTATTAGCCATTGCTGGGATTAAACTGTTGATTTGCACCGTGGTTTGACCCACCTTTTTTGGCCTTTGATGACCCACCCGCGGGAAGTTGAAGCACCGGTCCATTAATACTCAGTGCGGCAAATTGCCGGGTCAAAGTTCAATGAAAACCTAGCCAGATCCGCGTGAAAATTAACACACCCGAAGCACGGGCTGTCGAAGAACGGGAAAAGCTGCCGTGAAATTCACCGTTAAACGTCCCGGACGGCCATACAGCGCCAAGAATAGTCCTTTTTTCTAGTAGCCGATAACGGAATTACCTTCCGCATAGGCGATAGATACTAGATATCCCTTCCTCTTTTAGGATATTACTCATACGCAACTAACTACGATAGGGCAATAGACCGTGGAGGCATTGCCTTGCATCAGCGGCAGTCTTCCACCATACTGGGTATATATACAGTATGGTGGAGGTTAGATGACCACAGGTGCTTCTGAAGAAATCGAAATACGGACGTTCGCCAGCATTGAAGAAATTCGCAAACTTGAAAACTTCGTCGAAGGCGGCCCACTGTCGAAAGGCGACTACAAACGACTGCTTGGTGACTATCACCTTCCTGAGGAGGTCCACTGCTGCTATCAGAAGGAGAATAAGAAGCTATGCGGCGAAGCGCATAAGCACGGCTGGGTTGTTCTACGACGTGACGAGAAGGCAACCATTATCGGTGGTGATTGCGCTCGCGACAAATTTGGCGCCGATTCCAAACTTGTGGCTGATAGTCACCGCTACATCAACGAGAAGCGCCGGCGTGAGCGGCTTGCGACAATGCGGGAACTGATTCCCCTGAAGGGCGCGCGAATTGGGCAGCTTGCAGCTCTTCGAACCTCTCTCCTTGATCTTGATAGGCGAGTCAAAAGCGTCACCAACGAGCTAGGGCCGGTACTTCAACGCCGCTTGCGCGACATGGTGCGCACACGTCAGTCAGCTGTCGTAATTAATGCGGTCAAGCGTCGGGACTACATCGACACCGATGGAAAACAGAAGCAAGAAGTGAGTACTTTTGCACATACCTTAGGCGCCCTTGGGGGGCTGGATCTCGTCGCGCCGGGGTCGTTCCAAGCGGTGTACGACGCGGTCAATAATGTCGTGCGAGCTCACCAGCGCGCCGAGGAGATCGCAGCTGAGATTGACATCTCACGCAAGAACAAAGAAATCGATTCAGTTACGACTGCACTTCAGCAGTACGAGCGCATTTTGCAAGACGGCCAAAAGCTCATCGAGCTCGATCGTGTTTTTCAAGATAACAATTTTGCGTTACTTTGTTTTCTTACTGACGACAAAGGCGAGCGGAATAAGGCGGCCAAGCTTGCCATGCGGCGCGCAAGGGTTGACCGCAATACCGACCCTGGAGCGTGGCTGTCGGTGCAAGAAGAAGATATTAGACGGCGGTTGCAGGTCGATGCAATTAAAGTACGCTAGTAGATGGCTTGGGGGGTTGGGAAACTGCGGCGAAACACTCAGGTCGCCGATGGACTAACTCAATACGCGTACGCTTCGCCGGTAAGGACCAACGCCGATATGTCGGGCTTCGACTGTTGAAGCATTGCGGGCGATGCTACGTAACGCCGCGGCTCCGCATAGGGTATGGCGACACTGTAATCAAGCGGGCCTCGCGCGCCTTGAAATTTCATCTCGAAACAGGCAAGTGCAGCACCTAAGGTAATGAGTTTGCTGGCGAGGGGCGTCACAACCAAGCGGCATCCCCCAACGACCGTCATGCTTTGCCTATAACGAGTCATGGCGCCGAGCAACTGGCGGTACGCCTCAAACGGGTGAGCCTCGTGCGCGTACAGCACGTTTGATAGCGGTGTTTCGCGGGTGTCGAAAAGCAGTGACCTGTATTCCAGGAGCAGCTTGTCGCCGCGGCGTAAATCTCGGGAGGGGTGGGGTAAAACCGGGCAGATCTCCGCAAGCTCCGGAACAACAGACATCACCTTTTGAAGTTGCGCGGTGCGGTTCTCGCCAAGGACCGGGAACCATACGAGCGGCCAGTCCTGCATGCTTTCAACCTGCAACGCGCTCGAGTAGCCAGGTATAAGCACGAGGTTATTGCTCGGGTCCTCAGACTGAATATGGCTGTCCAGCGCGGCGTCTTCCCCGACCAAAACCTGAAAATTTACGCCCTTTGCCGATAGCGTTGACACTGTGGCAGCGTCCGTTAGCAACTCTAGTAACCCAAGCATGAACGACAGGTAAGCAATGCGCGGAAGAGAGCTCACGTCCAGGACGATGTCGGTCTGGTCAGAAACACGCCCTAAGAGTTCAGCCGTTCCTAGTCGCAAGGCGTTACCGGCGCTTATGTCGTCTTCGCCCTCTGCCTCCGTGCCAATCATGAGCGTATCGACTTCACCGAGCGGGCGAAAAGTGGCCTTAAGCGCTGCCGCGTTGGCCTCCGTTTGCTCCTGCAATTCGGAACTCAGCTGGTAATCTTTGAAGCCCACAAGGAGTAAGTCCGCCTTTTCGATTTCGCAGCCAGAAGCCTTCAGGCTATCCGCGAACTTCGACATAACGCCTTGCGCGCGCATGTCGAATCCGCGCCCAGCGATGTAAAGTAGTCTAACGGGCCGTTTAGCTTCACGACGGACTCGGAACATGCTATCCCACATGTCCTCTACGTCTGCGCCTCGTCGAAATACATACTGGTCCCAGAGCATGGTTATCCCTCCAGTCGACGTTGGCGGCTTGGCTGGAGCCCACGCTCCATCCACTCAATAAGCTTGTCGACGGACGTTTCTTGCCAACCGCCGTATTGCAGTGGAAGGCCATAATGTGCGCAGAGTATGCGGTTCAGGTAAAAAACCGTACCTCCTTCACGTCCCACGCTAGCTTGGCTCGGACGCGCGACCAGCAAATTTTCTGCAACACACTCGGAGAGAACCCGCTGGAGCGTCGGCGCCAACTCCGATTGCGGCTTAGAGTCTGGCGCAAGTTTATTTAATTCGGCTTGGCCTAGGCGCACGCCCGTTACACCGGGCGCGTATGGCGCGTTTGGTTGGAAAGTTTTTCCTCGGCAGAATACGCCAATTGCGTCCAACAGTCTCTGCGCGCGCGACCCTTCGGTGTGGTTCTTGTGAATGAAGTCCCGTTTCCTCTTCGCGGCTTCCTTAATTCGCCTCTCCTGGTCTTGCGGCGACAACTGCGGGTCAGGTTGCTTACGCAATATCTGCTTGGCTTTCATTCCCTCATAAAGCGATGCAGCCAAAAACAGAACTTCTTCAACGTTGGACGACCCCATTGCGCATAGACGGTCTACACCAAAATAGTATGGAACCTGAATGTCCTCATTGGCGAAAATTTCGGCGGCGCTTTGCACCTGCGAGCTGTCGCGTTCGTCCAGCTCGTCCGAAGATAGCGGAGCAAGTTCCAGCGTAAGTTGCCGCTTAGATTCGTCACGCGCCACCAAGATTCTTGTCACATACAAGTCCCGCAACGATTCAAATTCGGAGGTGGTTAAACCTCGCTCCGCTCTAGCCATCCACTCGCTATAGCGTGGGTTGCTCTGGTGCCGCTGCATTTCCGCTCTAAACGTGTCAACGCCCTTGGCGATATGGTCTCGGAGCTCGTCAGTTGTGAACTGGTCCCGAAGGTACTGAGCGAATGCGCCCCCTGGTATGACGTGCTGCACGTCCAGCCTTCTGTCCAAGATGTTTTGGGCAAACGTGCAGAACTGATGCTGCCCTCGAGGAGTAGACCACAGCCCCTCCAACGAACAATGACGGAGGTCTCGCCCCTCACGGGCACCCTGGGATATCAGAGTGTCACCAAGTGCGATACTCCGCTCGGCAAGCCACACCGGTATTAGGGGTCTTAATTCAACCAGCTCCCTCATTAGCAGTTCGCGCTGCTTTTTTCGAAGCGCGTGCAGGTCATCCACCATTAACAGACGCGTTGGCGCCACGGCTCGACCGTCCCTAATAAACCGCACCGCTTGGAGCCAAAGTACGCTTTCAAAACGAACGTGCACCGGCATCTCGCCGGCGTCTTTGTTAATTATCGCGTCGAGCCGCGCGTAGACTTTCCGCTCTTGTTCTTCTGCCCAGCGAATTAATTCAGGGACCGATTCAAGTAGCGGTATAGATTTGAGGTCTTTCGCTGATTCAGCATATTCGAGCTTCACCGAAACTAGTTGATCCGTCGTGCCGAACCCCAGTAAAGACGCTAGGCTCCTCAGAGAACGCAGGACAACTCGGCAATCAAACAGTGCTCGAAATAACCCTTCCTGCGCCATCGACGCGCCGGGCGGTAAGTCAGCGTACCCGGATGCGCAAGAGAGAAAAACGCCAAGCAGCTGCGGGCCCTCTTGATCGTGAAAGATGCCTCGTGCGGCCAGTCGCCTATATGACTCGTTCATGTCCGGAACCGTTCTGTTGTTCCAGAACGCTCGGAGGGCCGTTGGGGTTAAGGCTCGCAGCAGTGTGGTTTTTCCACCGCCAGGTGGACTCGTAAAGAGGTGTACTGCGCCTTCAAATGCATCTTCCTGCAGTTGTTCAAGAATCTTCGGCGAGAACAGACGTACGAAGTCTTGGTCGGAGGTCGTGCGCTCCGACATGCGCTCTAAGAATGGATTAGCGCGGTAGGCCATTAAAGCTCCTTATGCCGGCTAATACGAGGGAACAGGCCAAAAAACTCGAATGTCTCCGGCCCCCAGAGAAGATAGACCGAATTATTAGGCGTATTGTGCGACAACACAACAGGTAGCGCACAGCCTGCAAATCCCAACTGCGCGTCGGGCGTCCCGCCGACCTCAATGTGTTTGTCAGACGCCTGTGGGTCGTAATACCCTTTCTTGGTAAATATCGGGTTCAACGCCCCGGCTGAAGGGTATGTAACGGCCACGTCGGGCTCAATGGGACACAAGACGCGAAGCTGCAATGGCTTGTAGCCATTTTCCGAAGTAAATCGCTCTGACCAATACTCGATGTGGTCGATCGCTTGACGTGTTGCGACGTAAAGCAGTAAAAAGACCTCGTAATGCGACGGATCAATTAGGTCGCCTTGATGCAGTCGCTCATATATTTTCTTTATTTTTCCTTTGAATTTTCCCTTTTTACTATCGAAACGAATATATGTATTGCCGCTTCCAGAAAAGTCGTCCAATAGCCAAATCAGGTTGAATTTCGCGTCTTGATTTGGCTTCGGTTGGGACGCATCTAGAGGCCGTAGGTTGTCCAAAAGTTTGTTCGCAGCTGCCTTGTCACCGCTGTCATAAGCGGCCCAAATCTCGTCGTTGGTAGCCGGGGACAGCGGCGGCCCTAGTTCATTGTTTAGTGCTGTGCGCAGCTCGTTTAGCATGTCTTCCGCCTTGGCATCGCCGAGTTCGTAGGCTTGCCAAATCTGCTCGTTGTTGATCGCCCCGGCACTGGCCCGCCGTAGGTCGTTCGTTCGGGCTCCGTCGCTCAGGCCTAAAAACAGAGACTTTAGCTGCAGCTCCTTGAAGCGAGGGTGTCTAGAAATTTCTCCAACGCGGTAACTTGCAATGTCGTGCTCTTCCGCGACGAGGCGCAGGCACTCTTGAACAATCACATCGGGGTAGGCGAGCTGAACTAAGTGAGACAGCTCTTGGTCGGAAAAATAAACCAACTGCTTCTCGACAAATTCGAGTGCGGCTTGGCGGTCTTCGCGGTCAAATTGGTTTAGCCAAAGGGCAAGGCTTTCAACGAACCTCTTTCCCGGTGCGAACCTCTGGTATTGGTCGTATTTATAATCTGCGAGAAGCATTAGATGTGGGACTCTTGACGTGACCGCCTCTTGGTCCTCCCACCCCATTACCGTGGCTAATAAATGCTGTGCGTTTTGGTCTCTCATGTTGCACCACCAGAATCGAACTGGTCGAGACGAAAGCTAAATGTGCCGCGCGAGGAAACGTCGATTCGGTCTAGGTACCAAAGCGTCGCGTCGACGTCTCGCTTATTTTGAGGTGCGAGCTTCCAGCCTCTGTCAATTCGACGAGAAGGGGTATCGACACTCAACGAAAATCTGTGTTCGAGGAGGGAGGCATCATTTCCTGGCCACGCGCCCTGGTCACCCATCGACACCACCTCGTACGGGTCAATTTTAGATTCTTGAACGATCCTTGCCACTAGGTGTGACTTACTTACCCCTTTTCCGAGGATATCCACAGAGTGCTTGCTTCGTACCACCGTTGAAGGGTCCAATCCGGCTTGTCGCAACGCGTCCGCGATCACGAACCACATGTTTTCCGCGTGCACTCCCTCTTTAAATCTTACGCTGACTTGGTATGGATGCGTGGCTCTGATTTGTTCAATCGGCACACCCAAGGCCTGCAGGCGACCGACAATCCGGCGGACGTGGCTAAGGAATTCGCTTGTGTCTCCTGGCGTCGGCGTCGGAGGACCTACGTGGCCAATCCAGCCGCCGTTATATAGGCCCAGCCGAATCAGCGGCCAGTACGCTTCGTCTAGCGCCGTCTGCAGGTGCTCCTGTATGGAGCCTCCGCGGCCAGAGGCGATTCCCACTGCTACGCCAGAAGATGCTAAACGTTTTATGTGTTCTAAGACGGCCTCGGACGGTGGGCCGTCGTTACGCTGGGAGCTGCACAGCGTTCCGTCATAGTCAAAAACAATGGCGCGAAATTCCCTGTTTTGAAATCCGGCTTTGAAATTTTCTAAGGCACGACGCATCACACCGTTCGCGCTAATCAGTGGCCATCTTGCGCCCAAAGCTTCTGACTTCGAGCGCTCGCTGTGGTCTTCAATTTCCCGGGGAGTTGGTATCACCTCGGGTAGATCGACGTAATAAACCGCTCTTCCAAATTCTGGAACGTCCGGCTTTCCCGGGTCTTTACGGAGTTCTGAGGCGATCATTGATACCAGTTGCATTTGAGCCAGCAATCCTGCAAGCAGGTCTTTGGGCGCAGCCCCCCCCAGTGCCATGGTGTACGTGGGAACGTGCGTTGGCAGTAAGCCGCGCATGCGGTCCCACAGTTGCTCGAGTCCGGGCTCCGTTATTGCCAATATCGAGCAGTCATCCGGGCGCTCCGCTAACCACAAATGCCTACCGTGCGCGAAGGACCGGAGATCCGCGAACTGGCAGTACATTAAAGCAGCCTCTGACAATTTTGATTCCAAGTCAGCCGCTACCGGGCGTAAAAGCGGGGAATAGACAACAATGATTCCCTTACGCGGCGCAGCTTGGCGTACGAAACTGCTTGCACCGTCCAGCCACTCCGCGATGGAATGCTCCCCTATCTTCAACCCGTCTACTGTGTCGGGAAGGTTCTCGGTCGCCCTGTCTAATTCTCCATACGCCCTCGCAATTAGCACGGCGTCAAGTAACAGACTGTTCGTGGCCAAATAGCCGTCTTTGTTGGCCAGCTCGAAGATATATGGCGTGATGTCCGTGAGACTCTGGACGCATTCCATAAGCCGGCTGTTGGCCCGGTTGGTCAGCACATGAACTGTTCGGGAGCTGTGCAGCCTAGCCCTTTGCAGCGCCTCAACGATATCGGGATTTTTACCCTCTGCTGATATTAGGAAGACCGGACTTGACGATGCCAACGTCGGGTTACATATCAACTCAAGGGGCGTAGAGGGGCGGGACACCCGCCCGGTGTATGCTTCGTGAAGATTACAAAGGAGGGACGCCACGGTATAGGAGCCGCCGGACCCAACTCCAATGATGCTCGACTCGCTTGCCCCGGAGATGGCAAGCTTCAGTTTTTCGACGTCAGCGGACAGAGCTTCTCTATACGTGCTCGCCAGTTTGGTTAACTCAACGTCGTAGTAGGTCTGCGTCATACGTGTAATGTGCGGCCTTTCACGCAAGCTCAAGGACGACGTTTTTTTCCGATTCGGCTCTCTTTGATTGTTTGGCGCGCCCTGGTTTGGTTGGCGTCGCTTGCTGCCTCAGCTGGTCCCGAAGCTCCATCAGCATAACGCCAAGCATATTTTGCCCTTTACCATTTACTTCTCCCCATAGGCGGTTGACCGCGTTGTCCATCGTGCCCGCCTCTACTAAACGGGCGTCGCCCGTCGAGAGGAGTAAGTCTCGCAGATCATCGTGCTGAGTGAATTTCGCATGCAGCACTCTGCGCATGCGATCGAACTTGACCTCTGCCCAGTTCGGCACCACGTCCCAAACGTACAGGCCATGGGCTGCCATTGCCGCCAACGACGGGCTAGGCGCACTTAGGATCCAATCGCGAACTGCCTCTTTTCTTGCCTTGCCCGCTTGGTAGGCATGCTCTGAAGTTGGATATTCGATCCCTTCAAATACGACGGGTCTCCGGTATAGGTTGCTGAACGGCCCATAGGGCTTTTCGTTGGCACGGTAAAAACAAATCTCTTGCGCTTCCCGCGGTCGGGGAGGAGGAGCGCTCGCTTTACTTGTCTTCTTGGCCTTTGGCGCTGTTTTCTTCATGGCGTAGATACCTTTTCGCTAGTCATAGACGATTTTTGATCGAGTGCGTCGCAGTGTTCCAGAATCAACACTTCTATGAAGCTGGTGAGACTTCGGTGATCGCGTTCGGCCGCCGACTCCGCAGCGGCCTTAACCTTCGGATCGACCCGAAGGGTGATTACAGCCGTTTTTTTCTTTGGGCGTCCGCGTGGCATGGGATTTCGTGTACTGCATTATTAAATATAAATGCAATATATAGTAATGCACACGTATATACAATAATCGCAGCCGGCGGGCATACTGTGTTTTTATACAGTTATTTTATACCTCAATCCCATCCTAGCCCAGCCGTTTTAGCTTGGACTGGCGCAGCCGCTGCCTTGCATGCCGGATTTTGCGCTTACTGCTATGCATGGCTCGGAGAGGAATGCGCTCGCCCAAAGCCTAGAACGGCAGCTACGGGCGACTACGAGGAGTGGGTCGCAACGTGCGTTTCAACCTATTGAACCGCTCTCCCATATCGACTCCGTTTGCCGTCGGCAAGGTCTTTGCCCGCATGATCACCGTAGGAGTGCGAGTCCGATGTTCCGGGGTAGCAGCAGATTTCGCTAGAAAAATACATCGAGCAAAATCCACTGTAGTGCAATGGGAACAGCAAAAAAACCCTGCCGTCTCTTCAAAGCTTGGCCGATATTTCGGACGTCTTTAATATTCCGGTCGAACACCTCGTCCTAGGGGAAGAATGCGCTTGGGAACTGTTTTCTGCAGAGAACGTTCTGCAGACGGCCCGGCAAAAGAAAAGGACGGGATTCAAACACGACTGGGACCGGAACAAACGTATTCTTGAGGAAACGGCCAAGGGCCGAGGCAACGTCGGCGTGAGCGTATGTGAGCTCGCCAGGGCCTTTTCGGTCGACCGGCGGTTCCTGCGTAGGCGCTTCCCCGAACTATGCAGGGAAGTGTCGGCAAGGTGCTTGGAAGCCCGCAGAGCGGCCAGCAAAAAGCGCGCTCAGAGAAGGAAAGCCTTCATTCAACGCCGCGCTGGACGTCGCTCGAGCCCTCGAAAGGTCCGGAGAATATCCGAGCCGGAAAAAGATCGTTCGACAGCTTGCTTCACGCGGCTTCAACGTTCATCGGAAGGAGAGCCTCTGATACGGGCCCCTCAAAAGCGACTCGCGGCCGAGGTGGAAGGGTTGCAACTCAGAGGCCGGCCTTAATGCCCGAATTATCCATAAATCTTCCAAACGGAAGCTTTATGGGTACTTCCACAGCAACTTGGTAAGTCTTTGATTTAATGGCGCGGCTGGCGGAGATCGAACCCACGACCCTTGGCTTCGGAGCCCCTTAACGCTCACCATGGTAGCAGTGTCAATTTAGAATTTAGGAGGGGAAAATAGCACAGGTAGCAGGGAGAACTCGCCAAATAGAAATAAATTAAAACATGGAAAAATTTATGGGGGCATTTTTAGGGGCATATTTTACTTATATAAAATGAAAACACACTGTTTATAACAGTTTCAATGCATCATCCAAGTCCACCTATCCCACCATGAACATGTTTCAAGAAGTCCGGCAACACGCAAAACCCCGCCTCCGCCCTAGTGCTGATGCGGGGTTTTTTGTCTAATATCATCCGGCTTTATCTGTTTGCATCTGCAAATACCGGGATATTTCACGAGGCACTTTCTGATCCCATTTGGGGCACTCCGATGCCTGCCAACACCAACACTGCAGATAAGAATGTAACCCGAGGAAAAGGAAGCAAAGAAAAGCCCGCACTGCTTCCGTATTCCGTAGTGCGGGCCTCGCGCATTCGAGGGGAGCGTTTGCCCTCAAACGGCGTAGGGGAGTGTCTCCGAGGGGGAAAGAAATTTAGATCTTTCCGAGAGACCTTGGAGGGATGGCTCCCAATTAAAGACTAGGCTGCGTGGCCAAAAGATATTTAATGCGGATCAAAGGACATAAAAAAATCCCCGACTTTTCGTGGCAAACGCAGGTCGAGACGACTTGGAGAACATGATGCAATTACACATCACATCAATTACATCACTCTTCTGAAGAAATCGCCGCTCAGGGATGGCTTTTCAAAACCTGCCAGGCGTTTCCGTTTCGGGCAGCATTAACCGGAAATGTCGGCTGGCGCATCGGTTCATTTTTCTGACAAGCATCGCTCTTGCGCACAAGATTTGTGCCAACGCAAGACGTCGATTACCAAGGGGAATACTGTTGAGTCCATGCCGTTGTAGCTCAGCTGGTAGAGCACCTGCCTTGTATGCAGGAGGTCCGGTGGTTCGAGACCCCGCAATGGCACCACTTAAACCTATAGCACCTATACGGGTCAAATTCGACATGTCCGGCTTGGTCCTTGCCATATTAGCCTGTCTCGCACTGATTTATATTGTTGCCGAATAATCTGCGCCGGCCACGCATTTGTTTCGGGGCGCGCATGCCACACGGTGTTCTGTCTTTTCATCGGACACATCATGAAAATGAAATCATTTGTGCTGATCGATGCGGCACTGGCATTGATTGGCGCAGCACTGCTTTCATGTACTACAACGATTCGTCCTGATCTTTACGGCAATCCTGCGCCGCCTGCAACGGCCGTTCGCACGGTCGTTATTGCACCCGATACCAGACTTGTGAACGTGAAAGATTACGAGACTGTGAAATTTCTCGTGGGCGACAAATCATTTGCCTGGCGTTTCGATCCTGCTCCCAGGCTTGATCAGCTCTATTTAAACTGGATAGCACCGCCAAACGTGCTTGATCACCCGGTGTGGATCATTGTTACGACCGACCCTGCCAAGACGGATAGATGATCAATGCACCGTCTGCTATCTACGCAGCGTGTGCCGCTCTTTCAGTGCATCGGCGCAGCCCGATCGCCGGTGCCCTGTATTCTTCCGTCATGAAAAAACACGCCGGGCGAAGGCCGATTCATGACACATGACACGGTTCAAACCGTCCCCAGCCGATCATCGATATGGCAATTCTGCGCGCTTCAAGCTTCGCCGCAGTCGCGGCAGCGAACACGGCATCGCCGGAAACGCGCTGTTTCGGAAATACATTCTTGATTTTCTCCGGTTTGCCGGGGACGCTGAAGATTTCCAAGTATGGCAACCACTGTCCGGTGTCGGCCAGTTGAATTGCTGAAACATCGATTTCATACCTGCCGAGTCGTTCGAGTGCCATATGCACCTCCTAAGGTTGAGGGAACTGTAGCATGACCATCTCGGCACAGCCATTGTCTAATGGCATTCAGTTGTGAAACATCAACAGACCCGCAACAGTGGCAGCTTTGATTGCGGGCGCGCTGATGTTATGCATAGCCGATACAGCGATCGGCCGACGTTTATGTCACTCAAGCAATATGGATAAAAACCGGCTGGTGCTTGCAGAACGATCCGGACAGTTTGAAACCCGTTTTCACAGTGCAGATGCAACGAGAGAAGAACGCAAGAACGAATGAACCGCAAAGAGATGACCGTATCTAAGTATCCACAAACAACTTGCGAGGCCGTCATGAAACGCCATTTCTTTTCCACTGCTCTAATCGCAATACTCTCGGGATGTGCGACGCCGGGCTATGACAGCGAAGGTGTACGGGCCACGGAGGCCATGACAGATATGGACGGCGTTCCAATCTCTCCGGGGTCGAGCACTTCAGGCATCGGCATCGGGATCGGCATCGGCGGTTGGGGACATCGGGGCGGCGCCGGCGTAGGCTTCGGCATGGGCTTTTGATCGGACTGACGAGCGAGGCAGGCATGGCATTTTACGTGATAGAAGCCGTTCACTTCGGTGCTACCGGCGAGCGAGTTGAAAGAGTGCGTTGGGGCAAGATAAAAGGCGGCGAGATACGTCCGCCTGCCTGGTCATTCGAGCCGGAAGAGGACGACGTCATTTCGGTGGTGGACGCTCTCCGCGCCGGGGATGACGTTTGCATGGCGTTCCCTGTGCCGGGCGGGACCGTAATGGGCCCGCATCTTAAGACTGTGGTCTATGCGGACGGCGCCAGAGGAATTGAAACGCTTGATCCGGACAATCACCCGGGGCGCACGCTACAGCACTTGCCGACGTTTTAGCGCGATGCGCTTGTAACGAGATGGCCGCATGGACAAGCGCGACAATTCCGGCGGGCCTTGGCGAAACACGGCAAGCGAGGGCGCGCAAGTATTCAATAGAAAATTCAATAGAAACGAGCATTTAATCAAACCGCTTAACCGTAAAAAGCGATATAAATTCCACGTGTCGTGTGATATGACGTGTAACGCCGTCGGCGTTCAGACATGGCGAATTGGCCGGCAATCGGATGGGCATGTCGATGCAACGGTCAATTGCAAATTGCAAATGGCGTCCTGACTACATGCAGGATAAAGCAGCCGGGATAAATAAAAAATAATGGCAATTGGAAAGCCCGAATATGATTCCAGGGAACTTGCAATGGAAAACTTTCATTATCGGTTGCTTGTTTGCGGGCCTCACTTCTGAAAGTTTCGCTATCGACTCCGTTTCTTTGGAACTGGGAAGCGGCAACAGAACCCAATTTGTCAGAGCCGGCGCGCAGTGGAACTGGGACAGCCAATGGTGGAAATCAAACGGCACTCATGTTGGCGGTTACTGGGATTTAAGCCTGGCGGAATGGCATGGCAATCGGTTTCAAAACAGGCAGGGAGCTGCGCAAAACATTACCGCATTAGGAATCACTCCTGTGTTTCGTCTCCAAAAAGATACTACCCTGGGCTTTTATGGCGAAGCTGGAATAGGCCTCTACTATCTATCCGACCTTTACAATAATAATGATCGTCGGCTATCCACCAATATTGAATTCGGCACTCTCCTCGGCGCTGGATATGTGTTCAGGAATAATCTGGAGCTCGGCTTGAAAATCCAGCATTTCTCGAACGGCGGCATCAAAAAACCTAACGACGGCGTCAATTTTGCTATCGTACGTGCCAGTTATCGATTCTGAACGGAATGGTTTTGGGCACCGACTGCCGCGGCATTTTTCTGCCGATCGCAAAATTACGATAAACTGCTGATTCTTCAATGTTTTAATCGAAACCCCCAGTTCTTTTCCAACCGGACGACATCTGATATGTGGACGCAACGCCTGCTGATCTGCCTGCTTTTGACCACCGCCGCTTTATCGGTCCAGGCGTTCGAACGTCCGTTTCCGCCGATCGCCAAGCGCGGCACGATGTCCACCGCCGATTACCCGACGATCACGATCGACGGCAAGGTGCGCAACCTGTCCCCCGGCGCGTGGATCAAGAACGAACGCAATACGATCGACATGCCCGTTACATTGCGCGGCCGCGAGTTTGTCGTCAATTACACCGAAAATAACCAGGGCGATGTCGATCGCGTCTGGATTTTAAGTCCGGAAGAGGCGCAGGCAATGCCGCCGAACAAGCGCCCGGAAAATCAATGGGCCAACCAGCAGCAGTAATTCAATGCAGAAAAAATTATTCATTAAAACGTTCGGCTGCCAGATGAACGAGTACGACTCGGACAAGATGGCCGACGTACTGAACGCATCCGACGGCTTCATCAAGACCGATACGCCGGAAGACGCCGACGTCGTTTTGCTCAATACCTGTTCGGTGCGCGAGAAAGCGCAGGAAAAAGTGTTTTCCGACCTGGGGCGATTGCGCGAGCTGAAGCTTGCCAAACCGGATCTCGTCATCGGAGTCGGCGGTTGTGTCGCATCGCAGGAAGGCGATGCGATCGTCAAGCGTGCGCCGTACGTGGATCTGGTGTTCGGCCCGCAGACATTGCATCGGCTGCCGGACTTGCTCAAGAGCCGGCGCGCGACCGGCCGCCCGCAAGTCGACATCAGCTTTCCGGAAATTGAAAAGTTCGATCATCTGCCGCCGGCCAAAGTCGACGGCGCGACCGCTTTCGTATCGATCATGGAAGGCTGCAGCAAGTATTGCAGTTACTGCGTCGTGCCTTATACCCGCGGCGAAGAAGTGTCGCGCCGCTTCGACGATGTGCTGACCGAAGTCGCCGGACTGGCTGCGCAAGGCGTCAGGGAAATCACGCTGCTGGGACAGAACGTCAATGCTTATCGCGGCGCGATGACCGACGGCGAGACCGCGGATTTTGCATTGCTGATCGAGTACATTGCGGAAATCGACGGTATCGAGCGTATCCGCTTCGTTACCAGCCATCCGAAAGAGTTCACGCAGCGCTTGATCGATGTCTATGCCAAGGTGCCGAAACTGGTCGACCATTTATACTTGCCGGCACAGCATGGTTCCGACCGGATTCTGGCGGCGATGAAGCGCGGTTATACTTCTCTCGAATACAAATCGATCATCCGGCGCTTGCGGGAAGTGCGGCCGAATATTGCAATTTCCTCCGACTTCATAGTCGGTTTCCCCGGCGAAACCGATGCGGATTTCGAAGCGATGATGAAGTTGATCGACGACATCGGTTACGACAACAGTTTCAGTTTCATCTTCAGCCGGCGCCCCGGCACGCCGGCGGCCAACCTGGAGGACGATACGCCGCATGAAATCAAGCTCAAGCGCCTGCAGCGATTACAGGCGGTGATTATTGAAAATACAAAAAGATACAGCCAGGAAATGGTCGGCACCGTGCAACGCATTCTGGTTGAAGGGCCATCCAAAAAAGACCCGAACGAATTGCAGGGACGCAGCGAAAACAACCGTGTCGTGAATTTCGATGGCAGTGCGAGCGATGCGCCGCTGATCGGCCGGATGATCGATGTCCGCATTACGCATACCTACGCATATTCATTGCGCGGCGAAATTGTCGTCACATAATAGGTAAACAATCATTTGAAAACCAGATCTCCCGTTCAACCGCTCAATTTCATTCCGCAGCCGCTGGACAATATCCGGCTTGCCAACCTGTGCGGACCGATGGATGAAAATCTGCGCCAGATATCCTCCGCGCTCGATGTGACGATTTTCAGACGCGGTGAAAAGTTCATCGTCAGCGGCGCCAATGCCGCACGCGCGGTCGAAATGCTCGACAAGTTCTATGCGGCTGCCGACAAGATCATATCGATTGAAGACGTCCAGCTCGCGCTGGTCGAGCAACAGGCCGGATTCGCCCATGGCGGCGAAACCGCCGCCATCCTTGCGAAAAAAGTGATCGATGAAGCAACGGAAAGTCCGGTGCTGAAAACCCGCCGCAGCGATCTGCGCGGCCGCACTCCCCATCAAAACCATTACATCAAATCGATTCTGGAACACGATGTCACGTTCGGCGTCGGTCCGGCCGGCACCGGCAAGACTTATCTGGCCGTCGCCTGCGCAGTCGATGCGCTGGAACGCGACGCAGTCAAACGGATCGTGCTGACGCGCCCGGCGGTCGAGGCCGGCGAAAGACTCGGCTTCCTGCCCGGCGATCTGGCGCAGAAGGTCGATCCGTACCTGCGGCCGCTGTACGACGCGCTGTATGACTTGCTCGGTTTCGACCGGACGCAGAAAATGTTCGAGAAGCAGGCAATTGAAATCGCACCGCTGGCTTACATGCGCGGCCGCACGCTGAATCATGCATTCATCATCCTCGATGAAGCGCAAAATACGACGCCCGAGCAGATGAAAATGTTTCTTACGCGCATCGGCTTCGGCAGCAAGGCGGTGGTGACGGGCGACGTGACCCAGATTGATCTGCAGCGCAACCAGAAGAGCGGTCTGGTCGATGCGGTCAAGGTGCTCGAAAAAGTCCGCGGCATTGCATTCACCCACTTCACCAGCGCCGACGTGGTGCGCCATCCGCTGGTGGCTCGCATTGTTGATGCCTATGAATTCGCCAGCAATGACATTGCGGCATCCATCAAAGATGCCGTCAAAAAATAAGCTGTCATTGTCGGTGCAATACGCCGATCCCCGGTTGAAAGAAGCGATTCCGCGCACCTCAGTCCGGCGCTGGGCGCAAGCAGCGCTGTTCGCACCGGCCGAGTTGACAATCCGCTTTGTCGATGCCGGCGAAGGCCGGACATTGAACCGCGAGTATCGCGGCAAGGATTATGCGACCAATGTGCTGACCTTCGCCTACAGCGAGGATCAGGAGTCCGATGCGACGCTGGCCGATATCATTCTGTGCACCGACGTGCTGCAGCGCGAAGCGTCGGAGCAGAAAATACCAGTCGAATCGCATACCGCCCATCTGGTCGTGCATGGAGTACTGCACGCACAGGGCTACGATCATGAGAACGATATCGACGCCGCTGAAATGGAACAGCTCGAAATCGGCATCCTGGCCGCGTTGGGGCTGCCTGATCCGTATGCCGACCGCTGATATTGACAATCCGCAATCCGGATTTCCGTGGCCGATTGCACAATATAGGCAGGCGGCGTGCGCCCGGATCGAGCAGTCCGGAACGCCCGCCCTTGGGAATTGCGGCCCATTTGCTGTATGCTATATCACATCGAAACAACGTCGACACCACGGCTATTAGCCATATGCAAGATCAACCCAGCAGCGCCAGAAACTCTGACGCCAAACCCCATCGTTCATTGTTTGAACGTCTGACCGCCCTGATTTCTCCCGAGCCGGAAAACCGCGGCGAACTGCTTGAAATTCTCCACGACGCACATGAACGCAACCTGATCGATGCCGATGCGCTGTCGATGATCGAAGGCGTATTCCAGGTATCGGATCTGTCGGCACGCGACATCATGATCCCGCGTTCGCAATTGGACGTGATCGACATCAGCAAGCCGATTGAAGAATGGATGCCGCTGGTGCTGGAGACCGCGCATTCGCGCTTTCCGGCGGTCGAAGGCGAGCGCGACAAAGTGGTCGGCGTTTTGCTGGCCAAGGATTTGCTGCGGTATTACGCAGAAGATTCATTCGATGTGCGCGGCATGCTGCGTCCCGCGGTATTCATTCCGGAGTCGAAACGGCTCAATGTGCTGCTGCGGGATTTTCGTGCCAACCGCAACCACATTGCGATTGTCGTCGATGAATATGGCGGCGTGGCGGGCATTATCACGATTGAAGACGTGCTCGAACAAATCGTCGGCGATATCGAAGACGAATACGATTTCGATGAAGAGGAAGACAACATCCTGCCGGTCAAGGACGGCCCGCACGGCAATCGCTGGCGCATCAAGGCGCTGACCGAAATCGAACAATTCAATGAAGCGCTGGGCACCGATTTTTCCGATGAGGATGTCGACACCATCGGCGGCCTGGTTGCCAATCACCTCGGCCGCATGCCGCGCAAAGGCGAGATATTCGACATCGACGGCCTGCGCTTTGAAGTGCTGCGCGCCGATGCGCGCCAAGTGCATGTGCTGCTGGTGGAAAAGCTGCAGAACGTGCCGGATAAAGAGATCGATTGACAGTTTCCCGGGACTTCCGTCGATCCTGGAAGCAGGTTGGATGGAGCATCGCGCAACCCGACGCTTCGTCAGCAGATAAAATTCGTTCTGTCGGGTTTCCCTGTTCTCCATCCGGCATGCGAAATTTGCCGCAGGACAGGTCACAGCCGCCATTTCACGCATCCGACCAATTCATCCATGCCGTACGGGAATCTTGCAAGTAAAATACCGACTGCATGAATATCCCTCCTCTTGCTCTATTGATAAACCGCTTCTCTCCGCTGCTCGCACTGCTCGCCGGCGCGCTCACCGTATTCGCCTTCGCGCCGTTCGGCTATTGGCCGCTGCAAATCGCTACGCTGGCATTCCTGTTCCGGCTGGTATCGCAGCAATCTTCGATCAAACGCAGCATGCTGATCGGATGGGCTTACGGCTTCGGCTGGTCGGTATGCGGCGTCTACTGGCTCTACATCAGCATGCATCGCTATGGCGGCATGCCCTCCTGGATGGCGGCGCTCGCGGTTGCCTTGCTGGGATTGGTATTGGGTGGATTTTCCGCGCTGGCGATGGGCTGCGGCGCCTGGTTGATGCAGCGCCGCGTTGCGGCCGCGAAAAATCCCGGCGGCGGGTCGGCCTCCGTTTTATTGCTGGTCATTTTTCCCGCGCTATGGATGTTGTCGGAATGGCTGCGCGGCTGGGTGTTGACCGGCTTTCCATGGGTGGTATCCGGTTATGCGCATACCGGCAGTCCATTGGCCGGCTTTGCACCGATTGTCGGCGTCTACGGGATAGCCTGGCTGGCGGCGCTGATCGCAGGCAGTCTCGTGCTGCTGCGATCGAACAGGTTTGCGTTCGCGCTTGCCGTGCTGATCATTGCCGCCGGCGCCGTTCTGAAGACGGTCGATTGGACCACAGTCAACGGCCGACCGATTTCAGTGCGCCTGCTGCAAGGCAATGTGCCGCAGGAAATGAAATTTGCCGGCGACCAGATCAATGCGACGCTCACGCTTTACCACGACATGATTCTCGCAGCGCCGGCAGACTTGATCGCGACGCCTGAAACCGCATTGCCGCTGCTGGCGCATCAATTGCCGCCGGATTATCTGGAGCGCCTGTCGGCATTCGCCCGGCAGTCGAACAGCCACATTGCGCTCGGCATCCCGATCAGCGACGGACCGCGGCAATATGCGAACAGCGTGATCGGCATCGGTCCGACCGCGGCGAAACCGTATCGCTACGACAAACATCACCTGGTGCCGTTCGGCGAATTCATCCCGACCGGCGCACGCTGGTTCGTCGACATGATGCGCATTCCGCTCGGTGATTTCACCCGCGGTTCGGCATTGCAGCCGCCGTTCGCGGTGAAGGATCAATGGATCTTGCCCAACATCTGTTACGAGGATTTGTTCGGCGAAGAAATCGCAGACCAGTTGGCGGCCGCTTATTTTTCAGGCGACCCGCAACCGACGATCCTGTTGAATATGTCGAACATCGGATGGTTCGGCGATTCGATCGCATTGCCGCAGCACCTGCAAATTTCGCAAATGCGCGCGCTGGAAACCGGCCGTCCGATGCTGCGCGCGACCAACACCGGGACCACCGCCGTGATTGACCCGAAGGGCATGGTGGTTGCGCAACTGCCGCCATTCACGCAAGGCGTGCTGACCGCAACGGTACAGGGTTACACCGGATGGACGCCCTATATTCTTTATGGAAATACGCTGATCGTCGCGCTGGCTTTTTTGATACTCGGCGGCGCCTGGTTCCGGGTTCGAAAAAAACCCGGTGCGGCTGCATGAGCCTGCATCTTCATTGAATTTGTCTGTAGCAGGGGCCGCTGACCCGGACTGGCGGCCGATTGCCGGCCCAAAAACCGCATGAAGTCGCCTGCCGCCGTTAAAACCCGCTAAAATCCAAGGTTTTAGCGAATTTCCTTGCCCTTACCGTAATCCTCTGCCGATACAGAGTGCGACCACAACATGCTCACATTTCAACAAGTCATTCTTAAGCTTCAGGAGTATTGGGATGCGCAAGGCTGCGCGCTGCTCCAGCCCTACGATATGGAAGTCGGCGCCGGCACGTCGCATACCGCGACCTTCCTGCGCGCAATCGGCCCGGAGCCATGGCGCGCCGCCTATGTGCAACCGTCGCGCCGTCCGAAAGACGGCCGCTACGGCGAAAATCCGAACCGGATGCAGCACTACTATCAATACCAGGTGGTATTGAAACCGGCGCCGGAAAACATACTCGATTTGTATCTCGGTTCGCTCGAAGCGCTGGGACTGAACCTGAAGCAGAACGATGTCCGCTTCGTCGAAGACGACTGGGAAAATCCGACGCTCGGCGCATGGGGCCTGGGTTGGGAAGTATGGCTGAACGGGATGGAAGTCACGCAGTTCACTTATTTCCAGCAAGTCGGCGGACTCGACTGCAAACCGGTGCTGGGTGAAATCACGTATGGCATCGAGCGTCTGGCGATGTATCTGCAAGGCGTCGAAAATGTCTACGACCTGGTGTGGACCGAAGCGGAAGAACACGGCGTTAAAAGGAAGCTGACTTACGGCGACGTATTTCATCAGAATGAAGTCGAGCAATCGACCTACAACTTCGAGCACTCGAATACCGAATTCCTGTTCTCGCTGTTCGGCAATTACGAAGCGGAAGCCAGGCGGCTGCTGGAAATACCGCTGGCATTGCCGGCCTACGAAATGATTCTGAAAGCCGCGCATACGTTCAACCTGCTCGACGCGCGCGGTGCGATTTCGGTCACCGAGCGCGCAGCGTACATCGGCCGCATCCGCAATCTGTCGCGCGCGGTCGCGCAGGCGTATTTCGAGTCGCGCGAGAAACTGGGATTTCCGATGTGCGCCCGTTCGGGCGGCTCCATCGACGGAGATGCGAGGGCAGTCGCTTAGACTGTCATTCCAGCGTCGTCAAACAACCGTAAAGCCATTGGATTCCCGCCTGCGCGGGAATGACTGCATAAAATGAATCGAACACTATTAGTCGAACTGCTCACCGAAGAACTTCCGCCGAAAGCGCTCGCCAGGTTGGGCGACGCGTTCGCCGCCGGCATTGCGAACGGCTTGAAATCCCGCGACTTTCTCGAAGCCGATTCGGTCGCGACTGCTTATGCCACGCCGCGCCGCCTTGCGGTATCGATCAGCAGGGTGCGCGCCGTTTCGCCCGACAAATCGATCCGCGAAAAGGTCTTGCCGGTGTCGGTGGCGCTGGATGCGGAAGGCAAGCCGACCGCACCGTTGCTCAAAAAACTCGCGGCGCTGGCGAATGCGTCCGGAGTATCAGAACTGACGGTGAATGACCTGGAACGCGCGGCGGACGGCAAGTCCGAGAGTTTTTTTCATACCTATTCCAGTGAAGGCTTGAAGTTGAGCATGCTGCTGCGAACGGTATTGGAAGAGACCATCGCCAAGCTGCCGATTCCGAAATTGATGAGCTATCAGCGTCCGGACGGATCGACGGTTCAGTTCGTGCGGCCGGTTCACAAGCTGATCGCATTGCATGGGACCGATGTCGTACCGATCGACATTCTCGGTTTGGCGGCGGACAGAAACACGCTCGGCCATCGCTTCCTGTCGCAACGCGAATTATCGATCGCCGATGCGGATAGCTATGCATCCGCGCTTGAAGAGCAGGGTAAAGTCATTGCCGGAGTCGCCGCACGCAAGGAAAAAATCCGCAGCGCGTTGCTCGCCAAGGCGGGCGCCGACAAAATACTGATGCCGGAATCGCTGCTCGACGAAGTTACCGCGCTGGTCGAATGGCCGGTGGTTTATGAATGCAATTTCGAAAGCGAATTCCTGTCGGTGCCGCAGGAATGCCTGATTCTCACGATGCAGACCAATCAGAAATATTTTGCTCTGACCGACGCAGACGGTCGACTGCGGTCGCGGTTTTTAATCGTGTCCAATCTGGCGACCGACAATCCGCAGAATATTATTCAGGGCAACGAACGCGTGGTGCGGCCGCGGCTGTCGGATGCAAAATTCTTTTTCGAACAGGACAAGAAAAAGAAACTGGCGGACCGGCTGCCGGGCCTCGCCAACGTCGTCTATCACAACAAACTCGGCACCCAGGCGCAACGCACCGAGCGCGTCAAGACGCTGGCCGCGAAGATCGCCTTCGCACTGGGCATCGATCCGGCGCTGGCCGAGCGCGGCGCGTTACTGGCAAAAACGGATTTGCTCACCGATATGGTCGGCGAATTTCCCGAACTGCAAGGCATCATGGGCACTTATTATGCACGCCACGACGGCGAGCATGAAGAAGTCGCACAAGCGATTTCCGAGCATTATCAACCGCGCTTTGCCGGTGACGCATTGCCTGCGACCGGCACCGGGACTGCGGTTGCGCTGGCCGATAAATTGGAGACGCTGGTCGGCATCTGGGGCATCGGCCTGCAACCGACCGGAGACAAGGACCCGTTCGCATTGCGGCGTCACGCGCTGGGCATATTGCGAATGCTGATCGAGAAGCGCCTGCCATTGTCGATCGGCAATTTGCTGGCGGATACCGTCAAACTGTTTGCGGGCAATGCCGGATTCAAGGATCCGGCTGCCGAAGTCGCAGTATTTCTGCTCGATCGCCTGCGCGGCTTGTTGCGCGAGCGCGGTTATGCCCCGAATGAAATCGAAGCGGTGGCGGCCCAGAATCCGGACCGGCTCGACAACATTATCGAACGCCTGAATGCAGTACAGGCGTTTGCCGCATTGCCGGAAGCGGAGTCGCTGGCCGCCGCCAACAAGCGCATTACCAATATCCTGAAAAAGACCGACGGCAAAGCCGGCAACGTGCAAACCGGATTGCTGCGGGAAGCCGCTGAAGAAGGCTTGTATTCCGCGATGACATTATTGAAGCCGCAAGTCGATGCGGCGTTCGCCCAAGGCGACTTCGCCGGCACGCTCAAGGCGCTTGCCCATTTGCGCCAGAGCGTCGATGCTTTCTTTACCGACGTGATGGTGATGGCGGAAGACGAACAGTTGCGCAACAACCGGATTGCGCTGCTGTCCAATCTGCACGGCATGATGAACCGGGTAGCCGATATATCCAAACTGGCAGCCTGACACCTGGACAATGAAACTGATCATATTAGACCGCGACGGCGTCATCAATCACGATTCCGACGCGTTCATCAAATCGACCGACGAATGGATTCCGATTCCGGGTTCGCTGGAAGCGATTGCGCGGCTGAATCAGGCCGGCTACCGCGTGGTTGTATCAACCAATCAATCGGGCATCGCACGCGGACTGTTCGACATACTGACGCTTAACGCGATACATCAGAAGCTGCATACTTCGGCGCAATCGGTCGGCGCCCATGTCGATGCGATATTCTTTTGTCCGCATGCCGCGGACGATAACTGCGATTGCCGCAAACCGAAGCCCGGCATGGTGCATGCGATCGGGCAGCGGTTCAATGTGCCCTTGAAAGGCGTGCCTGTCATCGGCGACTCATTGCGCGACTTGCAGGCCGGCTTTGTATTGGGATGCGTGCCGTATCTGGTGTTGACCGGCAAAGGAGAAAAAACCCGCGCGAAAGGCGGCCTGCCGCCGGGCACCGCGATTTACCCGAACCTGGCAACAGTGGTCGATCGTCTGCTGGATACGGCTCGAAATCAAGCCCAACCCGAAGAACCGGGACTGCTGAAGGATCTGAAGCGAAAAAATGCTTAAGCAAAGGCATTTTTTTGCCGATAATAGCGGAACTGTCGAAACAGGATCGACGATGCATTCGTCGTCGCGGCATTTAAAAAAACCGATGAGTTCCCGATCTTTGTTTACAGGCTTTCAACCGCCGCCTGCCTTACCCACTGCTGGAGATTAAATGTTGCGCATTACGTTGTTTCTGCGTTCACTGTTGTTTGCGCTGTTGATGATTGTTGCGACCGTGATCTGGGCGCCGATGTGCTTCCTGTTTGCGCCGCTGCCTTACAACAAACGGTATTACTGGACCTCGCGCTGGAACATGTTCGTCATCTGGGCAGCCAAAACCGTATGCGGCATCCGCTATCAAGTCAGGGGCTATGAGAATTTACCGGATGCGCCCGTCATTTTATTATCGAAGCATCAGTCGGCATGGGAGACGATTTTCTACCTGTACTTCATGCCGCGTCCGCTGGTATACGTATTCAAGAAAGAAATCACCTACATTCCGTTTTTCGGCTGGGGCATCGCCCTGCTGCGCATGATTCCGATTGACCGCAACAAAGGCAAGGATGCGTTTGCTCAAGTGGTTGTTCACGGCAGAAGACGCCTGGCCGACGGGCAATGGGTCATCATGTTTCCCGAAGGTACGCGCATCCCGGTCGGCGAAAAAGGCAGATATAAAGGCGGCGGCTCGCGGCTCGCAGTCGAAACCAATACGCCGGTGGTGCCGATTGCGATGAACGCCGGCGAATACTGGCCCAAAAATTCGTTCATCAAGAAGCCGGGAACGATCACCGTATCGATCGGCAAACCGATATCGCCGGAAGGGTTAACTGCAGTTGAATTGATGCAACAGGTTGAAAATTGGATAGAATCCGAAATGCGGGTGATTTCACCCGATGCATATTCGAAAAAATAGCCGACTGCCACTCCCTTGAAGAAGCTGCTTCGCAATACCTCCCCTGATCCGCAACAGCTCGCGTTGCAGTTGGATTTTTTTCCCGGCGATTTCGCATCGCTGCCGACAATCGACAGTCCCGCGCCGAAACAGGGGCCCGGCATTCAGCAACCGCTTCTGCCGCTCCCCGGCGCGTCGGCGCCGCCTGCGGCCCTGCCTCATGGTAAACGCCGGGTTCATCTGAAGGAACATGTCCTCGATTACACGCTGCTGCGTTCCAAGCGCCGCTCGATCGGTTTTCTGATCGGCGACGACGGATTGCGCGTGACGGCGCCGAAGTGGGTCACGCTCGGTGAAATTGAAAGTGCGATCCGTGAAAAGCAGCGCTGGATTTTTGCCAAGCTCAATGAACGGCACGAACGTTCCGCGCGCCTGCAACCGCAAATGCAATGGCGCGATGGCGCCGCGCTGCCTTATCTGGGCGCCGATATCACGCTGCGCATCGTCTCGACGCAGGCCGCCGGCATCAACTACGACGCGACGACCCGCGAGTTGACCGTATGCCTGCCGGCCGATGCGGCCGAACAGCAGTTGAAAGATCGTGTGCAGGGATGGCTGCAGGTTGAAGCAAAGCGGCTTTTTGCCGAACGCCTGCCGGTATATGCCGAGAAGCTCGGCGTCAGCTACCAGTCGTTCGCGCTGTCTTCGGCAATGACGCAATGGGGCTCCTGCACCGCCGACGGCAAGATCCGCCTCAATTGGCGGCTGATGCATTTCGCGCTGCCGCAAATCGATTACGTGATCGCGCACGAACTGGCGCATCTGCGCGAGATGAACCACAGCCCGCGCTTCTGGGCTACCGTGCAATCGGTTTTTCCCGAATTCGAAGCCGCGAAAAAAGCCTTGCGTGAACGAGGTCCGGAAACCTTGCCGATATTCTGACGGCCGACCGCTCGTCTGCGGTCTGGTCCGGCAAGGAATTCCGGATGCGCATAAAATCTGGTTTTCCGATAAATATCTGCAAAGGCTTGATATGCGCATCCTTCACACCATGCTGCGGGTCGGCAACCTGCAACGCTCGATCGATTTTTACACCAAGGTGCTCGGCATGAAACTGCTGCGCACTACTGAAAACCCCGAATACAAATACACGCTCGCGTTTGTCGGTTACGGCAAGAATCCGGATCACGCGGAACTGGAACTGACCTACAACTACGGCGTGGAAAAATACGAAATGGGCACGGCGTACGGCCATATAGCAATTTCGGTCGACGACGCGGCCAAGGCGTGCGAGGCGGTGAAACAAGCGGGCGGCAACGTCACGCGCGAAGCCGGGCCTGTAAAAGGCGGTACTAGCGTGATTGCCTTCGTGCAGGACCCGGACGGGTACAAGGTCGAATTGATAGAACGAAAAGATTCCTGATTATGGAAATCGCCGCGAATCGAACCGGTTCGTTTGTGCGGCAGATCTAGTCGGACGTCAGGCGATTCGCCAGCGCAACGAACTGCTCCAGCGGCACCGCTTCCGGCCGTGCCTGCGGATTGACTCCCGCATCGATCAATTCATTTTCGGTAAACATGCCGGCGACGCAATTGCGCAGCACCTTGCGCCGCTGCGAAAACGCTTTCAGCACGACCTGTCCCAGTTTCGCCTGATCGCAGGCGAGCGGCTGTGCAATCGGAATCATCCGCACAATCGCCGACTCGACGCGCGGCGGCGGGTCGAATGCGGTGGGCGGCACGATGAACATCAGCTCCATGTGATAACGCCATTGCAGCATCACCGACAAGCGCCCGTACGTTTTGCCGCCCGGCTCGGCGACCATGCGTTCGACCACTTCCTTTTGCAGCATGAAATGCTGATCCTGCACGTGCGGCGCGATCTGCGTCAGATGGAACAGCAGCGGACTGGAAATGTTGTACGGCAGATTGCCGACGACGCGCAGCTTCCGGTCGGGCGCAACCGGAATCGATGCAAAATCGAATTGCAGCGCATCGCCCGGATGCACGATCAGCCGAGCCGGATCGAAGCTCTTTTTTAAATGCGCAACCAGGTCGCGATCGAGTTCGACTACATGCAGTTGCTTCAGCGATTCCAGCAGCAGCCGCGTCATCGCGCCCAAACCCGGACCGATCTCCACCATCGTATCGCCGGGCTCCGGGTCGATTGCGCGGATGATATCGTACAGCACCGATTGATCGGTCAGGAAATTCTGGCCGAAGCGCTTGCGGGGAATGTGTTTCATCGGATTAGCGGTTCAGGCCCTGCGTAGCGTAGTTCATGACCGCAATGCGGACGGCGCACCGGAAACGGCCCGGGCCATTTGTTCCGCCACCTTGATAGCCTGGATCATGCTGCCGTGATCGGCATGACCCAGGCCGGCAGCGGCCAGATCGAGCGCCGTGCCGTGATCGACCGACGTGCGAATGATCGGCAAGCCGAGCGTGATATTGACGCCGCGGCCAAAGCTTGCGTGTTTCAGTACCGGCAATCCCTGGTCGTGATACATCGCGAGTACGCAATCGGCGTTGTCCAGATACTTCGGCTGGAATAGCGTGTCGGCCGGATAAGGACCGCTGATGTCGATGCCTGCGGCTTGCGCGGCGGCGAGCGCCGGCGCGATCACATCGATTTCTTCGCGTCCGAGATAGCCGCCCTCGCCCGCATGCGGATTCAATCCGGTCGCCAGAATGCGCGGTCTGGCCAGGCCGAACTTGCGCTGCAGATCGCGATGCAGGATATCGATCGTGCGCGACAGGCTGTCGAATGTAATCGCCGCCGGTACATCTTTCAGCGCCAGATGGGTGGTCGCCAGCGCCACGCGCAATGGATGAGGCGATTCGCCGCCGGCCAGCATCATCACGACCTGCGGTGTGCCGGTTTTGTCGGCCAGATATTCGGTGTGGCCGGTGAATGGCACGCCGGCATCGTTGATCGTGCTCTTTTGCAGCGGCGCGGTTACGATCGCATCGAACCATCGTTGCAGCGCGCCTTCAATCGCGATATCCAGTGTCTGCAGAACATAGCGGCCGTTGCGGGCATCCAGTTGTCCCGGCACGACGGGTACGGCAAGCTGGCAATCGACGACTGCTATCCGATCGGGCGGAAAACCGGGCATGCCGTCGTTGCGCACCGCCTGCAGCGACAAGGCGACGAGCCTGATGGCAGGATCGATCGCATTCGCGGTCATCGACAACAAGGCGGCATCTCCGATCAGCACGCAGTTGACGAGCGCGCGCAATTCCCACGCCGCCTTCAGCGCGATCTCGGGGCCTATTCCCGCCGGCTCGCCGCAGGTGATCGCGATCGCGGGACGTTTATGCTGTGCATTCAAGGCAATGGCAATCAGCGCGAGGCATTGTCGTCGAACCGGTATTCGACATACGCGCGATCGCGCAGCTGGCGCAGCCAATCCTCGGTCGCCTCTTCCAGCTTGCGTTCGCGGATGGTCTGGCGCGCCAGCAGTCGCTGGCGCTCTTGCGATACGTCGTCGGTCTTGCGTTCCAGCACCTGGATCAGGTGATAGCCGAACGGCGATTCGATCGGTTCACTGATCTGACCCGGCTGCAGTGCATTCATTGCACGCTCGAATTCCGGCACCGTATCGCCGGGATAGATCCAGCCGAGATCGCCGCCCTTGGATGCCGACAAATCGTTCGAATACAATTTGGCGAGATCCTCGAATTTTGCCGCATTGTTGTCGAGGCGCTCTTTCAGCTCGACCAGCTTGCGCCGCGCTTCAGTCGACGAAACGACCTGATTGACCTTGATCAGGATATGGCGCGCATGCGTCTGTTGCACTGCGGGCGCGGCTGCACCGGTTCTTACCAGGCTGGGACTGCGCTTGCCGACCAGCTTCAGAATGTGAAAACCGTTGGCGCTCTTGACTATAGCAGATACTTCACCGGGTTTCAGGCCGGCGGTTGCATCGATGAACAGCTGCGGCAGCCGCTCCTGGGTACGCCAGCCGAGATCGCCGCCCTGCAGGCCGTCGCTTGCATCGGAATAAGTCGCCGCGACTTTGGCAAAATCGCTGCCTGTCTTCAGTTGCTGCCATGCTTCTTCCGCCCGTTGCCGGCGTTGCGCGATCTGATCGGCCGTTGCGTTTTCCGGGATACGCACCAGGATTTGCGCGAGATTCAACTCCTGCGGTGCGTCTTGCGCGGTACCGGCACTGGCTGCAATAAAATTATCGACTTCCGATTCGGTGATCTGGATCTTGTTGTCGACTTCGCGTTCGCGCAAGCGCTGCATGGTGATTTCTTCGCGGATTTCCTCGCGAAAGCGGGCGAACGGCGTGCCTTCATGTTCCAGCCGGTTGCGAAAATCCTGCAGCGACATCTTGTTTTGTTCGGCAATGCGGGCAACGGCGCGATCGAGCATGATGTCATCGACCCGAATGCCTGTTTCTTTCGCCAGCTGCATTTGTGCGCGGTCGACGATCAGGCGCTCCAGCACTTGCTTCTGGAGTTCGGCTCGCGGCGGGACTGCGATGCCTTGATTTTTCATCCGGCGCTCGATCGTGACCATCCGCTCTTCCAATTCCTGGGAGGTAATCACTTCACTGTTGACGACGGCAACGATGGTATCGACCACGCGTACCCGCTTTTGATCGCCGGGCGGCGCTGCGGACTGGACTCCGCTTGTCGCGGCTTGCGCCCAGGCGCCGGGCATCGCACTGACCGTTACACACAGCAGGGCAAGGGCAAGCGCAAGCTTGTTGCGCCGGATTGGATTGCAGAGATTGCGCATAGCGTGAAAAGTAGTCATGAGTTAGCGTGATTCGTTAAAGGTTACGTTGTTACGGTTACGTTGTTACGGTTGCATCGTCAAGGGTATGGTCAAGGCCGATTAACCATCTGATAACCAGGCACGCTGCTTCTCAGTGCGTTCAACGGATTGGAACCCAGTTTGGATAAACCGTTTAATTCAAGCTGGAAAAATAGCGAAGATGTCGCCACGCCGGCCGCAGTCGGCGTACGCTGGGCGACTATCCGGAATATCCAGCAATCCGCCTTGTACTCCATGCCGAGCAACCCTTCCGCAACTTTACTGTCGGGTATCGAATAATTTACACGTCCGACAGCATACCAGCGACTTGCGACCGGCCATTGTCCTGAAACCTCGAATTGCTTGATCCTGTCGGCAACGGCAAGTTCCTCGCGCACGTCGCGCCGATACGCCAGATTAAGCACGTGCTTGGGCTCGGGTTGCCAGCGCACGCCGTAGTTGGCGCGAACCAGGCTGCGCGAGCTTTGACTGTATTGCATGTTGACGTCAGTGCTCAAGGTCGACGTCACTTGCCCCGAAGCGGATGCCAGCAAGTCGGAACGGCTTACTTCACTGGTGGGGCTTAATGCAACGCGCGGCTGGGTAAAGTTGAAGCGCTGAGCCAGCGCAAAACGCATGCGCTCCACGCCCGACTCTTCGATATAGCGTGAAACCACCGCAGCGGTCAGTTGATTGGCATCGCTGATGCGATCATATCCGCTGTAGCGGTTTTCACTAAAAATTTGCGAGAAATTGAAGTCCGCCAAACTGGTATCGAAATTCGGAAACTGGCTTTGGTCGCGAAACGGAGTATAAACGTAAAAAAGGTGCGGTTCCAGCGTCTGTGTTGCCGGCTTGCCCAAAAAAGTCGTATCGCGTTCGAAGACCAATCCGCTGTCGACCGACATCGTCGGCAGCACTCTTGTAAAGTTAGACGATGCTCCCGGCGCCGTATTGGCAAGACTGTAAGTCGTTGCATTCAGGGACAGGCTCGGCGTTACAAAATAGCCGGGCCGTATAATCGGATAGGAAATCCGCGGATTCACGACAAAGCGATCGCCGCGCACCAGATCCGGATGCCAGAACCGGGTAAATTCCGAATAAGCCGACCAGTCAAATCCGTTGACGTTCTGGCGTCCCGCCTGCAACGTCAGTTGCGGCAAGCGAGCATAGGGAAGTGCGATCGGCGCGGCCGGATCCTGCAGCACCTGATAGTTCGACGCGTGCACCGACGTACTCCAGTACGATCCGGAGTAGCTCAGGCTCATGTCGCGCGATAACAGGCGCTGCGACGCAGTCGTGATCGTGCTCGGAAAATCGTTCGGATAATTATCGTCCGAGGCCGCATTGAGATTCGATGAAAATGTCAGCCCCGGGGCGAAGGTCTGCGTATGCGTCGATGAAATCGCATAACGGTTGGTGCCGGTCAATCGATCATGCAGCAGGCTTTCGACCTTGGTGTCGCCGGCATAGCTTTCCCCCAGGTAGCGGCCCTCGGCGCCAAGCTGCAAACCGCGCTGGGAAATGATTTTCGGATACAGGGTCAAATCGCGATTCGGCGCGATGTTGAAATAATACGGCACCGAAATTTCGAGACCGCCACGGTTGGTGGTGCCGATCGTGGGCGGCAGGAAGCCCGACTTGCGCGCATCCGACAACGGAAAGGACATGTACGGCGTACCGAGAATCGGCACACCTTTGAAATAGATGATGGCCTTCGATGTCGAGCCGATATCCCTGCCGGTATCGAGATTGAGCGTGCGCGATTTGATGTACCAATCGGGATCCGGGCCTTCACAAGTACTGTATGTGCCTTCCGTCACCCGCGCCTGGTCCTGCGATTCAAAATCGATCCGATCGGCTTTCCCTTGCGCATTGTTGAGTTCCAGCTTGTAGGTGGGATTGGACACATAACCTTGCCCGGTATCCATTTTCAATTTCAGTTCGTCGCCGGTATACCGGTCGCCGAAGCGCTTCATCCGCACATGCCCGGTGGCTTCCACTTCATCTTCGACAATGTTGTAAGTCGCCCGGTCGGCATTGAGCGTGGTTTGCCCCCGGGTGATTTCGGCATCTTTCTCGAGAATCACATCCCGATCGGGACGGCCGGTCATCCGCTCCGCACCCAGCGTCGTCGGCGCATCCTTGTCGTCCGTTTTGCTCCGGTTCGCATTGGTTTGCGCGGAGACAAATGTCGGCAGCGACACCGCCGTAACGGCTACCGTCAATATACGAAACAAACGCCTGGAATGAAGAAATGGTAGAGGCCGGATCATGAAAAGGAAAAATTGGATACCATAGGAAGGCGTTTTTTTGAATTGAATCCCTTATTATATGGGAACTCACCGCCTCTCAACCGGATTACCTGGGCCGTTCCATGTCTTTGCCAACCACTACCGATATTCGTCTGACACAATTACAGCAATGGCTTGCCGCCCTGCCCTCTCCGTCCATCCGGCCCGATTCGCTCCGGCCGGCGTCTTCCGATGCCAGTTTCCGGCGATATTTCCGGGTCGACGGCGTCGATGGCGCCACATATATCGCGATGGACGCGCCGCCGCCGCAGGAGGATGTGCGTCCATTCATCCATGTGGCCGAGGTATTCGGTCAGACCGGCGTATCCGTGCCGCACATCCTGGCTCAGGATGCCGAACGCGGATTCCTGTTGCTGTCCGATCTGGGATCGACCACTTATTTGCAGGAGCTTAACAACGACACTGCGAACAAGCTTTATCTGGATGCAATCGATGCATTGGTGCTGATCCAGGTACAGAGCCGGCCCGATGTGCTGCCTGAATACGATCGTGCGCTGCTGTTGCGCGAACTGATGCTGTTTCCGGAATGGTATATCGACAAGCATCTGGGCGCCGCGATGACCGAGGCGCAGACACTGGAGTTGAATAAAGTATTCGACGTGCTGCTCGCCAATAACCTTGCCCAGCCGCAGGTATTCGTACACCGCGACTATCATTCGCGCAACCTGATGGTGCTCGGCAAAGGCAATCCGGGCATACTCGACTTTCAGGACGCGGTATACGGACCGATAACCTACGACCTGGTTTCCCTGCTGCGCGACGCGTATATCCAGTGGGACGAAGAGATGGTGCTGGACTGGGCGATCCGCTACTGGGAAGGCGCCAGGCGGGCCGGATTGCCGGTCAATCCGGATATCGACGCGTTCTACCGGGATTTTGAATTCATGGGAGTGCAGCGCCACTTGAAGGTTCTGGGCATTTTCGCGCGGCTCTATCATCGCGACGGCAAGGATGCCTATCTGAAAGACCTGCCGCTCGTGATGGAATACACGCGCAATGCCGCCAGGCGCTATAAGGAGTTGATGCCGCTGGTGCGCCTGCTGGACGCACTGGAGGAAAAAGCGCCGCAAGTCGGTTATACGTTCTGATGCAGGAGCGATCCGCGACCTGCAGGACCCGTCTGTTGTCGAATAAATAGAGTGCCGAAAATGAAAGCCATGATTTTTGCCGCCGGCCGCGGCGAAAGAATGCGTCCGCTGACCGATTCCTGCCCCAAGCCGCTGCTGAAAATACGCGGCCGCCCGTTGATCGTCTGGCACATCCTGAACCTGGTGCGCGCCGGAATTACCGATCTGGTCATCAATCATGCCCACCTGGGTCAAATGATCGAGGATGCGCTGGGCGACGGCACGCAGTTCGGCGCCCGCATTGCTTATTCGTCCGAAGGAACCGCGCTGGAAACCGCAGGCGGCATCGCCAAGGCGCGCCATCTGCTCGGCGATGCGCCGTTTCTGGCGCTTGCGGCCGACATCTATTGTCCGCACTTCGATTTCAGGCAGGTGAAAGACACGCTGGAAGACAACGACGTATGGGGCAATCCGCATCCGGTCGATAAACGCGATGCGGCTTGGCTGTATCTTGTCAAGAATCCTGTGCATAACCTGCAAGGCGACTTTGCGCTGAACAATTTTTCAATCGCAAACGACGGCGACCCGCGCTATACGTTCTCCGGCATCGGCGTCTATCGGCCGCAGATGTTCGATGGAGTGACGCCGGGCGAATCGGCCAGGCTCGCACCGATTTTGCGCGAATATGCAGCGCGCGGCCAGGTCGGCGGCGAAGTGTACCGCGGCGACTGGACCGATGTCGGCACTGCGGAACGACTGGCGCAACTGAATGCACCTCTAACCCAAGGAATCCGCTGATGAAACCGTATGCAACCCGACGCGCAGCGCTGATCGCCCTGATGAATGCCAAGGGCGGCGGCGTCGCCGTCATCCCGACCGCACCCGAAGTGATGCGCAACAGTGATGCCGATTATCCGTACCGTCACGACAGCTATTTTTATTATCTGTCCGGCTTTACCGAACCGGAAGCGGTGGTCGTGCTGATCGCCGGCAAGACCAACCGGTCGATTCTTTTTTGCCGCGACAAAAATATCGAGCGCGAGATTTGGGACGGCTATCGGTACGGCCCCGAAGCCGCGCGCGAAAAATTCGGCTTCGATGCCGCGTTCGCGATCGATGAGCTGGATGTTGAAATGCCAAAATTGATGGCGAACGCACCGGCGATTTTTTACGCGCTCGGCAGTGATGCGCAACTCGATGCGCAAATGCAGACTTGGCTGCAAGCCGTGCGAGCCCAGGCACGCGCGGGCATTACCGCTCCTGCCGGCGCATACGATGTGCATGTATTGTTGAACGAAATGCGTCTGATCAAGGATGCCGACGAAATCGCGATCATGAAACGCGCCGCCGCGATTTCCGGCGAAGCCCATGCCCGCGCGATGCGTGTCTCGCGTCCCGGTTTGCATGAATATCAGATCGAGGCCGAACTGCTGCACGAGTTCCGCAAAAACGGTTCGCAATTTCCCGCCTACACGTCGATCGTTGCGACCGGCGCCAATGCCTGCGTGCTGCATTACCGCGCCGGCGACGCGGTACTGCGGGATGGCGATCTGGTTCTGATCGACGCCGGTTGCGAACTGGACGGCTATGCATCCGATATTACCCGCACCTACCCGGCCAACGGCAGGTTCTCCGGTCCGCAAAAAACCCTGTATGAAATCGTTCTCGCCGCGCAGGCGGCGGCGATTGCCGAAATCAGGCCGGGCAAGCGTTTTACCGACGGCCATGATGCGGCGGTCCGGGTGCTGGCCCAAGGCATGCTGGACACCGGTTTGCTCGACAGGAAGAAAGTCGGCACGCTGGACGACGTGATCGGCAAAGGCGATTACCGCCAGTTCTACATGCATCGCACCGGCCATTGGATCGGGATGGATGTGCATGATGTCGGCGAATATCGCGATCCGGCGCCGGCCGGTGAAGAAAAGCCGTGGCGCACGCTGCAGCCGGGGATGGCACTGACCGTCGAGCCCGGCATCTACGTGCGGCCGGCCGAAGGCGTGCCGGAACAGTTCTGGCACATCGGCATCCGCATTGAAGACGATGCGCTGGTGACGGCAAACGGCTGCGAGATCATCACGAGCGCCGCACCTAAAACAGTGGCCGATATCGAAGCAACGATGAAACAATGATTTCCTTGCGATGACAACCGACTTCGATATCGCCATCTGCGGCGCCGGGCCTGTCGGCATGGCGCTTGCGGCGCTGCTGGTCAGGCACGGAACCGAGCCGAACCGCATTGCGCTGATCGACGGCAAGACAATCGATCAGACCGCAAAAGATCCGCGCTCGATCGCACTGTCCTATGGCAGCCGGCAGATTCTCGAAGAAGTCGGCGCGTGGCCGGCAGCCGCCAATCCGATTGCGCAGATTCATGTATCGCGCCGAGGCCATTTCGGCCGCACGCTGATCGACTGCAAGGATTACGCATTGCCTGCGCTTGGCTACGTCACCCGTTACGGCGCGCTGGCGGCGGCGCTTGCCGCCGCCAGCAGTCAAACAGGCATCACGCAATTCCGTCCGGCACACTTGGCTTCCGCCAGCGAACAAAAGGATGCGGTTGAATTGCGGCTTGCCGATGGCCGCCAATTCACTGCGGATATCGCGGTACAGGCCGAAGGCGGCGTGTTCTCCGGGCAGACGGCAAAGTCATTGCGCCGCGACTACGATCAGACCGCGATCGTCGCACAGGTAGTCTCCACCGCACCGATCGCACACCGTGCATTCGAACGGTTCACCGATGAGGGCCCGTTGGCGTTATTGCCGCAGGATGACGGTTATGCGCTGGTATGGTGTACGAGGCCGATCACTGCCGAAAAACTGATCATGTTGCCGGACGCGGCTTTTCTGGACCAACTGCAACAGGCATTCGGTTCGCGTCTGGGCCGCTTCATCAGCGTCACGCAGCGCAGCGCCTATCTTCTGGGGCTGAATGCGCGTCCGGCGCTATCGGCGAGAACGGTCGCCATCGGCAACGCAGCGCAAACCCTGCATCCGGTGGCAGGTCAGGGCCTCAATCTCGGCTTGCGCGATGCTGCGGTACTGGCACGGCTGCTGGCGCAACAGGCTTCGCCCGGGATGCTGGAGCGATTCGCGCGAAGCCGCCGGTCCGACCGCAGCCTGACCATTCATCTGACCGATGCCATGGCGCGCGTATTCGCCGGCGCGCCGGAAGGCGCAGTGACCCAGACCTTGCTTGGACTTTCGCTCGGAATCGTCGATGCGTTCAAGCCTGCCAAGCGGATGCTGGCCGAGCAGATGATGTTCGGCCGCAGATAAAAAAGCCGCATGCGCTTGTCGCGCCTGCGGCTTTTGCTTTTACTGCGGCCCATGCAAGGGCCGCCATCACACCCTCACTCGACCGCCTTGACCATCTCCTCGATCACTTTCTTCGCATCGCCGAACACCATCATCGTCTTGTCCATGTAAAACAGTTCATTGTCCAGCCCCGCATACCCGGCCGCCATCGACCGCTTGTTCACAATCACCGTCTTGGCCTTGTACGCTTCCAGAATCGGCATGCCCGCAATCGGCGATTTCGGATCCTTCGCCGCCGGATTCACCACATCGTTGGCCCCCAGCACCAGCACCACGTCGGCCTGCCCGAATTCGCTGTTGATGTCCTCCATCTCGAACACCTGGTCGTACGGCACTTCCGCTTCCGCCAGCAACACGTTCATGTGCCCCGGCATGCGCCCGGCCACCGGATGGATCGCATATTTCACCGTCACCCCCTTGTGCGTGAGCTTCTCGGTCAATTCCTTCAGCGCATGCTGCGCCCGCGCCACCGCCAGCCCGTACCCCGGCACGATGATGACGGTTTCGGCATTGCTCATCAGGAACGCCGCATCGTCGGCCGAACCGGATTTGACCGGCCGCTGCACCTGCGCGTCGCCGCCCGCCGCCGCCGCATCGCCGCCGAACCCGCCCAGCAGCACATTGAAGAACGACCGGTTCATCGCCTTGCACATGATGTACGACAGAATCGCACCGGAGGACCCCACCAGCGACCCGGCGATGATCAGCATCGCGTTGTTGAGCGAGAAGCCGATCCCGGCCGCCGCCCAGCCCGAATAACTGTTCAACATCGACACCACCACCGGCATGTCGGCGCCGCCGATCGGGATGATGATCAACACCCCGAGCGCAAAGGCCAGCGCCGCCATCAGCACGAACGGCAGCCAGGCCTGCGTCAGGCAAAACAGGATGCCGAACCCGAGCATCGCCACCGCCAGCACCAGATTGACGAAATGCTGGCCCCGGAAACTGACCGGCGCTCCCTGGAACAGCCGGAACTTGTATTTGCCCGACAGCTTGCCGAACGCGATGACCGACCCCGAGAAGGTGATCGCCCCGACAAAGGTGCCGATGAATAATTCCAGCCGGTTGCCCAGCGGAATCGCTTCGCCCGGCCCGACGATATTGAAGGCCCACGGTTCGGCCACCGCCGCCACCGCGATGCAGACCGCCGCCAGACCGATCAGCGAGTGCATCGCCGCCACCAGTTCCGGCATCCGGGTCATTTCGATTTTGCGCGCCAGCACCGCGCCGATGCTGCCGCCGACGAGCACGCCCGCCGCCGCCAGCCACAGCCCGATGCCGGGGCCGGCGCCGGCTTGCGACTTGAGTTTGACGATCAGCACGACGGTGGTGACGGCGGCAATGGCCATGCCGCTCATGCCGAACGCATTGCCGCGCCGCGCCGTCGACGGATGGGACAAGCCTTTCAGGGCCTGGATGAAGCATACCGAGGCGATCAGATACAGCATCGTCACCAGGTTCATGCTGACGAAATTCATGCTCATGAGCGTGCTCCCTCGCCGGCAGTTTTGGACAAGGCTTTCGGCTCTTTCTTCCTGAACATTTCCAGCATCCGCTGCGTCACCAGGAAGCCGCCGAACACATTGACCGCCGCCAGCGCCACGGCCAGCGTGCCCATGACTTGCGCCAGCAGGCCGTCGGTCAGCCCGGCGGCGAGCATGGCGCCGACGATGATGATGGCGGAAATCGCATTGGTCACCGCCATCAGCGGCGTATGCAGCGCCGGCGTGACGGTCCACACCACGTGGTAGCCGACGTAAATGGCGAGCACGAAGATGATCAGATTGGTAATGGTATGGCTGACTTCCATGATGACTCCTGTTATTTTTTCAGTGCGGTGAGCTGGTTGTTTGCATCGACAAAGGCAATCTTCGGCCGGTAGGCCGCGCTTTCTTCATCGCTCATCGGTCCATAGGTGCAGATGATCAGCAAATCCCCCAGCTGCGCCAGCCGGGCGGCCGCGCCATTGAGCGAAATCGCGCCGCTGCCGCGCCGGCCGGCAATCGCGTACGTCGAGAACCGTTCGCCGTTGTTGATGTTGTAAATGTCGATTTTTTCATTGACCCGGATATCGGCCGCGTCCAGCAGGTTTTCGTCGATGCCGCACGACCCTTCGTAATTGAGCACGCATTCGGTGACGGTGACGCGGTGCAGCTTGGCGCGCAGCATGATGCGTTGCATTTACGCTCCTTGCTTGCGCAGCACGGCGCCGTCGCGGCACAGCAGCGTGGCGGCGACGATTTCATCGTCGGGCGGGATCGCCAGCGCGCCTTCCTTGTCGACGATGAGCTTGAGGAAGTCGAGCAGGTTGCGCGCATACAGCGCGGAGGCGTCGGCCGCCACCAGCGCGGCCAGGTTCGGCTCGCCGATGATGTGCACGCCGTATTTGGTCACCGTTTTGCCGAGTTCGGACAACGGGCAGTTGCCGCCCTGTTCGACCGCCATGTCGACGATGACCGAGCCGGGCTTCATGGCCTGGACGGTGTCTTCGCTGATGAGGGTGGGCGCCTTGCGGCCCGGAATCAGGGCGGTGGTGATGATGATGTCGGCCAGTTTGGCGCGCTCGTGCACCAGTTCGGCCTGGCGCCGCATCCAGTCGGCCGGCATCGGCCGGGCATAGCCGCCGGCGCCCTGGGCGATTTCCTTTTCTTCGTCGGTCAGCAACGGCACGTCGATGAATTTGGCGCCGAGCGATTCGACCTGTTCCTTGACCGGCGGGCGCACGTCGGAGGCTTCGATCACGGCGCCCAGCCGCTTGGCGGTGGCAATGGCTTGCAGGCCGGCGACGCCGACTCCCATGACGAGCAGGCGGGCGGCCTTGACGGTGCCGGCGGCGGTCATGAGCATCGGCATGAAGCGCTGATAGGTATCGGCCGCCAGCAGCACGGCCTTGTAGCCGGCGATGTTGGCTTGCGACGACAGCACGTCCATCGATTGGGCGCGGGTGATGCGGGGCGCGGCTTCGAGGGCGAAGGCGGTCAGGCCGTGGGCGGCCATGGCGGCGATGTTGTCGGCGTCGTACGGATTGAGCATGCCGACGAGCACGGCGCCGGGTTGCATCAGGGCGCGTTCTGCGGCGCTCGGGGCGCGCACCTTGAGCACCAGGTCGGCGCCGAGTGCTTCGGCGGCGGTGCCGATGCGGGCGCCGGCGGCCTGGTAGGCATCGTCGGTGACGCTGGCGGCGCGGCCGGCGCCGGCTTGCACGATGACCTGATGCGGCGCGGCGAGCAGCTTCCTGACGGTCTC
>JAQGLW010000017.1 GCA_028292665.1 Herminiimonas sp. | reverse complement strand
CGTTTGAGCGTTGCATCGAACTTGCCATTGATTTGCGCGGCTTCAGCCTCGTAATCCTGTATCTTTTTCTTTTGATCCCTGACAGCCTGATCGGCCTCGTCCAGATTGCGCTGCAACCCGGGCGGCGCAGCCTTCTTGTTTTTGGGAAGCTCTGCTTCGGCTTGCAGGTCTTTACGCCGCTTTTCCGCGGCGGCAAGCGTGATTGCTTCCCGCTTTATCTGCTCCTGCACCAGATCGACGGTGCGCTTGCGCGCTATCGCAATATCTTCTTCATTGCGATAGCGCGCAACGATCGCGCGATCGTTCTGTTTTTGCTCTGCAGCAGCGGCCTCGTCGGCCTTGCGCTTTTCTTCTTCCAGTTGCTTCTGGCGCTTTTGCTCGGCGGTCAGCGGCGCTGCGATGTCGTGCCGCACGATGCCGTTTTTGTCGAATTCGCGTACCGCGCGGTCGGCGCATTCGGGAATCGGGCGGTCGGAGGTAAGGGTCCGGCCGGACGCATCCTTGCACATGAAAATCTTCTGGGCATGCACGGTCAGCGGCGCCAACGCAAGGAGATAAAACAAAATTCCCGTCTTGTTTTTCATTGCATCCTCCCAGATGAATTTCATGATGGACTACATTACGCCATAACGTTGCCGATAAGCGGCGACCGCATCCTTATGCTGCGCCAGTTGCGCATCCGCTCCCGCGCCGGAAATATAACCAAGCAAATCAGCCAGATTGGCAATCGAAATCACCGGCATGCAATAATTCCGGCTGACTTCCTGCACCGCGGACTGCGCCGATAATTCACCGTCCTTGCCGGAACGCTCCATGCGGTCCAGCGCAATCAATACCGCGCAAGGCGTCGCCCCGGCTGCACGGATCATGTCGACCGACTCGCGCACCGAGGTGCCGGCGGTGATGACGTCATCGATAATCACAACACGCCCCTGCAGCGCGGCGCCGACCATGGTCCCGCCCTCGCCGTGATCCTTGGCTTCCTTCCGGTTGAACGCAAACGGCACATTGCGCCCCTTGCCGGCCAGCGCAACCGCGGTGGCGGATGCGAGCGTGATGCCTTTGTAAGCCGGCCCGAACAACATGTCGAACTCAATGCCGGAATCGAGCAGCGTTTGCGCGTAAAAATCGGCAATCCGCCCGAGCGTCGCGCCATCGTTGAATGAGCCGGCATTGAAAAAATAAGGCGAATTACGCCCCGCCTTGGTCACGAATTCCCCGAAGCGCAGCACACCGGCGGAAACTGAAAACGCAATGAATTGCTGACGTAAATTATTCAAGATAAGGCCGTATCGTATGAAGGAGACAAAACTCAGGACGAACCGTTTGCCTGATAATCAAGCTTATCGTTCCTGACTTGATAGTCGGCATTTTATATCGATATAGCGCCTTCATCACTAAAATTGCTGCTCCGGCACCGCCGCCGCTGATGACCGGATCGGTTATCCTATCGCACTTACAATTCCTTCCATGTTCCCGATGAAGATCATTTCCGCCAACTTGAACGGCATCCGCTCCGCAGCCAGAAAAGGCTTTTTCGAATGGATGGCAAAACAGAATGCCGATTTCGTCTGCGTACAGGAACTCAAGGCGCAGGCGCCCGACATGACGCCGCAATTTCTGGCGCCCGACGGCTATAACGGCTATTTCCACTATGCCGAAAAAAAGGGCTATTCCGGCGCGGGGATCTATTGCAAAACCAAACCGGATGCGATCCGGCTCGGCTTCGGCAACGAGGAATTCGATGCCGAAGGACGCTACGTACAATGCGATTTCGGCAATCTCAGCGTGATCTCGGTCTATTGCCCGTCCGGATCGTCAAGCGAAGAACGGCAACTGGCGAAATTCCGCTTCATGGAAGTGTTCCTGCCGCATCTGCTGGAACTGACTGCATGCGGACGCGAAATCGTCATCTGCGGCGACTGGAATATCGCGCACAAGGAAATCGACCTGAAAAACTGGAAAAGCAATCAAAAGAACTCCGGCTTCCTGCCGCAGGAACGGGCGTGGCTTTCGCGCATATTCGACGAACTTGCACTGGTCGATGTATTCCGCCAGGTCGACACCCGTTCGGATCAATACACCTGGTGGAGCAACCGCGGCCAGGCCTGGGCCAAGAATGTGGGTTGGCGCATCGACTACCATATCGCCACGTCCGGCATCGCGACCAGGGCGCATGCGGTATCGATTTACAAGGATGAGCGATTCTCCGACCATGCGCCGTTGACGATCGAATACGCGGCTTGACGCGCAAGCCCGGAGACATTTGCCGGAGTGTGGGCAGATACGGCGCTTTCGCGCCGTCCCGTTACCATTTTTTCCCGTTCCACGGCGCGATTTTCGGCAACAGCATCATACCGGGCAAAGCCAGTGCGAAGCACAAAAGGAAAAAAGTGAACCAGCCGGTCTGCGCCACGATATATCCGGTACCGGCATTGAAAAACGTGCGCGGTACCGCGGCCAGGCTGGTGAATAGCGCAAACTGGGTTGCGGTATAGCGCGGATCGGTCGTGGCGGCGATGTAGGCGGTGAACGCGGCCGTGCCGAGACCGACCGCAAATGCTTCCATGCCGATTGCTGCGCCCAGCATCCATGTGTTCAATCCTGTTTTCGCCAATATGGCAAACCCGAGGATCGCCAGCGCCTGCAGCACGCCGAAAATCCACAATCCCCGATTGACGCCGGTTTTTTCAAGCCACACCGCTCCGAGAATGCCGCCCGCCAGACTGGCCCAAAGCCCCGCATTTTTTGCAACCAGGCCGATCTGCGTGCGGGTAAATCCCAAGTCAATATAGAACGGCGTCGCCAGCGCCGTCGCCATCGAATCGCCCAGCTTGTACAGGAAGATGAACAGCAAAATCATCAATGCATGCGACCAGCCGCTGCGGGAAATGAATTCGCGGAACGGCAACACGACCGCTTCGCGCAGGTTTTTAGGCGGATTGCCGTAGATCTTCGGTTCGTCGATGATCAGCGTTGTCGCGATCCCGGGCAGCATGAACAGCGCCGTCACGACAAACACGCCATGCCAGCTCATGATGTCGGACAGTATCAGCGACAGCGATCCCGGCACCAGCGTCGAAAGCTTGTAGGCATTGACGAACAGTGCGGTACCGGAACCCTGTTGCTGATCGGTCAGCATTTCGCGCCGATATGCATCGATCACGATATCCTGGCTGGCCGACAGAAATGCAACCGCGCCGCACAGGAAAACAATCGTGGTCAAATCCGTTTTTGGCGAATAAAGACCCATGCTGCCGACCAATGCCAGCAAGCCGAGTTGCGTAACCAGCATCCAGCCGCGCCGGCGGCCCAGGGCGGGAAAGTGAAAACGGTCCATCAGCGGCGACCAGACGAATTTCCAGGTATAGGGAAATCCGACCAGCGCGAACAATCCGATGGCTCGCAGGTCCACCCCTTCCGACTTCAGCCAGGCGGAAAGCAGGTTGTAGAGAATGAACAGCGGCAGGCCGGACGAAAAACCGAGCGACACGCAAATCAGCATCTGCCGGTTGAAATAATGCCGCCAGCCTGCTTTGGCGGCCGGTTCGGCGGCGGGTCGTGCGGCTTCGGTCATAGACGTGCCAACAATACGAGAGGTTATTTTTTACGAAGGCGAAACACGGCCAGGCTGCCGCGCCAGTTCGGCAGTAATGCAACCGGCTTTCCATCCTCTTTCAAGGCGACGCATTCGATTACTTCGAGCCCGACCTCGTTCGCAAGTTCCTCAAAATCCTTGATCGTTGCGCAACGCAGATTGGGCGTGTCATACCATTCGTATGGCAGAGTTTTCGACACCGGCATGCGGCCCCGGAGCAACGAAACGCGATGCGGCCAGTATGCGAAATTCGGAAACGACACGATCGCTTCGCGCCCGACACGGGTAATATCCCGCAAAATACCTTCGACATTTTTCATCATCTGCAGCGCCGACAGGCACAGCACCGTGTCGAACGCATTGTCGGCGAAAATCGCCAGGCCGGCTTCCAGATCCTGCTGAATCACCGACACGCCGCGTTCGACGCATGCCGGAATCTTGGCATCGTCGATCTCGACGCCGTAGCCGACGCATTTTTTATCGGACTGCAAATAATCGAGCATGACGCCGTCGCCGCAGCCCAGATCCAGCACATGCGATCCGGCGCTGACCCAATGCGCGATAAAAGCCAGATCGGCGCGCAGGCAACTGAGTTCATGAAAATTCATGCGCGTGCCTTGTTGTCAAATTTGCCGGCTTCAATCTCTTTCCAGACATTGTCGTAATAGGCGCGCACCACGTTGATATAACGCGGATCTTCGAGCAGGAATGCATCATGTCCGTGCGGCGCATCGATTTCGGCATAGGCGACCTTGCGCTTGTTGTTGACCAGCGCCTGCACGATCTCGCGGCTGCGCTCCGGCGCAAAACGCCAGTCGGTCGAAAATGACACTAGCAGGAATTCGGCTTGCGTATTGGCCAGCGCTTTCGTCAAATCGCCGCCGAATGTGCGCGCCGGATCGAAATAATCGAGCGCCTTGGTAATCAGCAGGTAGGTATTGGCATCGAAATATTCGGAGAACTTGTCACCCTGATAGCGCAGGTACGACTCGATTTCGAAATCGATGCCGAAACCGAACTGGTAGTCGCCGTTGCGCAGCGTGCGGCCGAATTTTTCGGCCATGTCATCGTCCGACAGATAAGTGATGTGGCCGACCATGCGCGCCACGCGCAGCCCTCTCCTGGGCACCACGCCGTGCGCATAATAATCGCCGCCGTGATAATCCGGATCGGTCAGGATCGCCTGGCGCGCGACATCGTTGAAAGCGATGTTTTGCGCCGACAGTTTCGGCGTGGATGCGATCACTACGCTATGGCGTATGCGCTCCGGATACAGCATGCTCCAGGCCATCGCCTGCATGCCGCCCAGCGAGCCGCCCATGACCGCCGCGAATTGTCCGATGCCGAGCGCATCGGCCAGCCGCGCCTGCGCATGGACCCAATCCTCGACAGTGACGACCGGGAAAGCCGCGCCATAGGGCTTGCCGCTTGCGGAATTGATATGCATCGGTCCGGTGGAACCGAAGCAGGAACCGAGGTTGTTGACGCCGATGACGAAAAACCTGTCGGTGTCGACCGGCTTTCCGGGACCTATCATGTTGTCCCACCAGCCGACGTTTTTTGTTCCGTCCGCTTCTTCATACACGCCGGCGACATGATGCGACGCATTCAATGCATGGCATACCAGCACCGCATTCGAATGATCGGCATTCAGCACGCCGTAGGTTTCATACATCAGCGTGTAGTCGGCAATCGACGTGCCGCCTTGCAATGGCAACGGCGCGGGAAAATGCATCGATTGGGGGGAAACGATTCCGATGGACATACTCTCTGTCTGGTCTGGTCGAGGACTGAATTCCCACCAAGGGGGCCGGGATAACTCTGTCCTGCAATTCATAAAATCAAAAAGCCCGAAAGCGGGCAGCTTGTCGGGCCAGGTTCGGGGCTTGCATTCAAGCTCGCTTTAGCCGTATTTATGCGGGCAGAACCCATGCGCCCGCAAGCTGAGGTTGGAGTACAACCGTTCAAATCGGCGCAGTACTGCAAGAATAGCGAAGTCGGGCACCGCCGTCAAACACCGTTCGCCCCGAGCGGCTCAAGGCCGGCAACCGCCATGTTCATGGCTCTGCCGAATCTTATGCAGTGCGGACTTTCAAAAATAACCGCCCGGCGCATCACATCAGCCGCAATTGCTCGACTGCGTTGGCAATTGCCACCGGTTCAAAGGTACGCATGATTTTTTTCATTTGCGGCATGAGGGCGGCGATATCGCTGTTCAGAACTTCCTGTTTGACTGCAAGAAGCTGCGCCGGATGCATCGAAAATTCGCGCAATCCCATGCCGAGCAACAGTCGTGTCAATTTTGTATCGCCTGCCATTTCGCCGCAGACCGACACCGGGACGCCGGCCTTGGCGCCGACGGCAATCGTGCTCGACAGCAGATACAGAATCGCCGGATGCAGCGGATTGTACAGGTGTGCCACTTCATGATCGACGCGGTCGATCGCCAGCGTGTACTGAATCAGGTCGTTGGTGCCGACCGACAGAAAATCCATGCGCTTGACGAACATCGGCAGCGTCAATGCCGCTGCCGGTATCTCGATCATCGCGCCGATCGGGATCAGCGGATCGAATTTCTTATGGGCCTCGCGCAGTTGCGTCTTGGCCTGCTCGACCATCATCAAGGTCTGATCGATCTCGAACGCATGCGCGAGCATCGGAATCAGCAACTTGATCGGGCCGTATGCCGATGCCCGCAATATCGCGCGCAGCTGCGCCAGGAACATTTGCGGTTCGGCCAGGCAATAGCGGATGGCGCGCAGACCGAGCGCCGGATTCAGTGCGGTTTCTTCAGCAGCATCCAGCGGCTTGTCGGCCCCGATATCCAGCGTGCGGATCGTAACCGGGCGGCCTTTCATTGCGACAACCGCCTTGCGATACGACTCGAACTGTTCGTCCTCGGACGGCAGTCGATTGGCGTAGCCGGTGCGCCCCATGAACAGGAACTCGGAACGGAACAATCCGACGCCCACTGCTCCGGCCTCCAGCGCAGCGCCGCAATCATCCGGCAATTCGATATTGGCAAGCAATGCGATTTCCGTGCCGTCGCGCGTGACGGCCGGCGTCTTCCTGAGCTTGCCGAGTTTTTTGCGTTCGCGCATCAAATGCGCCTGCCGCTCGCGGTATTGTTCCAGCACGACCGGTGTCGGATCGACGATCACGACGCCCGCGTCGCCGTCGATGATGATCCAGTCATCTTGCGCAATCAGCGCCGATGCGTTGTACATGCCGACGGCAGCCGGGATATCGAGACTGCGCGCGACGATCGCCGTATGCGAATTCTGTCCGCCCAGATCGGTGACGAATCCGCCGAATGCGCAGTCCCTGAACTGCAGCATGTCGGCCGGTGAAATATCGTGCGCGACAACGATCACGTGCGCAGTCGATTCTTCCACGCCGTTCAGCCTGGAAAGTGCGGTGGCGCTGCCGGTCAATACTTTCAATACCCGTTCGCCGACCTGCTGAATATCGTTCTTGCGTTCGCGCAGATATGCATCTTCGATTTCGTCGAACTGAGCCGACAATTCATCGATCTGCGTTACCAGTGCCCACTCCGCGTTGTAATGGCGGGTACGAATGATATTGAGCGGCAGGTCGGAAATCATCGGGTCCGACAGGATCAGTGCATGCACATCGAGAAATGCGCCGAGTTCGGACGGCGCATCCGGCAGCAGGCCTTTCCGGATGACCTGCAACTCTTGATGGACGGTGACGATCGCATTCTGCAGACGCTGCACTTCCGCTTCGATCTGCTCTTCCGCTATCAGGTAATGTTTGACATCGAGCGCCGCCGGCGCGAGCAGATGCGCGCGGCCGATTGCAATGCCGCGCGAAACCGGTATGCCGTGTAGCGTGAACGATGCCATCGGATTTCAGCTTGTGTAAGAGGATGAGTAGATCATTCGCCTTCGCCGAATTTAGTTTGAATCAAAAGCAACAGCGCGTCAAAACAGTCTTTTTCGTCCGGGCCATTGATTTCTAGCGTCACGATGGCGCCTTTGCCGGCGGCCAGCATCATCACGCCCATGATCGATTTCGCATTGACGCGCCGCTTGTTGCGCGTCATCCAGACTTCACTTTGAAATTTTGCCGCCAATTGCGTCAATTTGGCGGATGCGCGCGCATGCAGACCGAGTTTGTTGATTATTTCGACATCCCGTTGAATCATTTTTGTGTTTTTGGTTAGTTGGGAGAAAGGCGAACCCTGTTATCGACCTTGACTGCGCCGCTTTGACCGCCCGCCAGCGCCATTTCGACCACCACATCCACCGTGTCATTGCGGTAGGTGATCGCGCGCAGCAGCATCGGCAAACTGATACCGGCGATCACTTCGACATGCCCGGGCTGACACAGCTGCAGCGTGCAATTCGACGGCGTGCCGCCCATGACATCGGTGATGACCAGCACGCCGGAACCGTCATCGACGCGGGCGATCGCCGCCTGTGCAAGCGCCCTGACTTCCGCCGGGTCCTGATCGGCCCAGACGTCAATCGCTTCGATCCGTTCGGGACGCCCGCGAAATACATGGGTCGCCGCCTCGATGAAGGCGTGGCCGAGCGGAGCGTGCGTCAAAAGCAGAATACCAACCATGTTTTCGGTCTACAACAGGGAATAGTCAATAGTCAAAAATTCAACCGGGATTGCGCGCGTTCTGGCAGGGAAATGCAATCAAACCGCTTTTTCAAGCGCGCTGACAAACATTTCGGCAACCTTGAAACCTGTCTGCTGCTCGATTTCCTGGAAACAGGTCGGACTGGTCACGTTTATTTCCGTCAAATAATCGCCGATAACATCCAATCCTACCAGCAACAAGCCGCGTTTAAACAGAATCGGCGCAAGCGCTTCGCCGATTTCCCGGTCGCGCGCCGAGATCGGCTGCGCTACGCCAAGGCCGCCGGCGGCCAGATTGCCCCGCACTTCGCCTGCCTGCGGAATGCGCGCCAGGCAAAAGGGCACGACCTCGCCGCCGATCAGCAAAATGCGCTTGTCGCCGAGAGCGATTTCAGGAATAAAGCGCTGGACCATGATGGTTCGGCTGCCGTTATGCGTGAGCGTTTCGATGATGGAGCCGAGATTCAGGCCGTCTTCCCTGACGCGGAAAATACCGACACCGCCCATGCCGTCGAGCGGTTTCAGGATGATGTCCCGGTGCTCGCGGTGGAATGCGCGCACCCGCTCCGCATCGCTGGTCACCAGCGTCGGCGGGATAAATTGCGGAAACTGCGCAATCGCCAGTTTTTCATTATGGCTGCGCACGGCATCGGGCCGGTTGAAAACACGCGCTCCCTTCGTCTGCGCCAGCTCAAGCAGGTACGTCGCGTAGATGTACTCCATGTTGAACGGCGGGTCCGAGCGCTCGACGATCGCGTCAAATGCCGTCAGAGGCTGCGCAACCCGAGGCCCGGCGCGATACCAGCCATCCGCATTGCCGGTCAGCGTGACCGGCGCGGCATCGGCGACGACAGTGCCGCCTTCAAATGCGATATGCCGATGTTCGAACGCATGGATCTCGTGACCGCGTCGGCCCGCTTCCACGATCATTGAATAGGTCGTGTCCTTATAGGTTTTGAAGGTGTCGAGCGGGTCGGCGAGAAAGGCGATCTTCATGTTTTTGAAATGTTGGGGACAGCTTATCGCTAAGCTCAACTTTGTCCCACAGGTTTAAAGTGTCGAGGGCAGAATGCCGCCTCAAGGATGGCTTGGCCGCCGCTCGACTCCGTCCCGCAATGATCAGTATACTTCCGGATTGGGGTCTGTTTTCTCAAGCTCAAGCGAAGCGGCCAGCAGCGCCAGACGCGCCACCACGCCGTACATGTAAAACCGGTTCGGTGCGGCAGTGCCGGGCTTTGCCTGCAGGTCCGGCAGTGCGTGTTGCTGCGCAAATGCAAGCGGCACGAAATGTGCGCCCGGCGAATTCAGATTTTCATCGACGCCGCGCTCCGAATGCACCCGGTAAAAGCCGCCGATCACATAGCGGTCGATCATGTATACCACCGGTTCGGCGACCGCATCGTTGATGTGCTCAAAGGTGTGCACGCCTTCCTGGATGATCACGTCGCTGACTTCCAGCCCTTCCTTGACGACCGACATCTTGTTGCGCTGTTTGCGGTTGAGGTCTTTTACCTCGCTGGCGTCGCGTACCGTCATGATACCCATGCCGTAGGTGCCGGCATCGGCCTTGACGATCACGAACGGCGTTTCCTTGATGCCGTATTCCTTGTATTTCTTGCGTATCTTGGCAAGCAGCGTATCGACATTGCTCGCCAGGCAATCTTCGCCGGTGCGTTCGTGGAAATTGATTTCGCCGCACTTGCCGAAATACGGATTGAGCATCCACGGATCGACATCGATCAATTTGGCAAACTTCTTGACCACTTCATCGTAGGCGGCGAAGTGATTGGTTTTACGGCGCACCGCCCAGCCTGCATGCAGCGGCGGCAACACATTCTGTTCGTGCAAGCCTTCCAGGATCGGCGGAATGCCGGATGACAGATCGTTGTTCAATAAAATCGTGCATGGATCGAAGTTCTTCAGGCCGAGACGGCGGCCGTTGTTTATGTGCTCCAGCGGCTCGAGCGTGATCGAGGAACCGTCCGGCAGTTCGATCGACGTCGGTTCCTTGACATCTTCGGACAGCGAACCGAGCCGCACGTTGAGCCCGGTCTGGCGGAAAATCTGCGTCAGGCGTGCGACGTTTTGCAGATAGAACGTATTGCGCGTGTGGCGTTCTGGGATCAACAACAGATTTTTTGCATCCGGGCAATATTTTTCAATCGCAGCCATCGCCGCCTGCACCGCCAGCGGCAACATCTCGGGCGACAGATTGTTGAACCCGCCGGGAAACAGGTTGGTGTCGACCGGCGCCAGCTTGAAGCCGGCGTTGCGCAGATCGACGGAACAATAGAACGGCGGCGTATGTTCCTGCCATTCCAGCCGGAACCAGCGCTCGATGGCCGGTGTAGCCGCGAGAATTTTCTTTTCGAGGTCGAGCAGCGGCCCGTTCAGAGCCGTAACAAGATGAGGAACCATATCAAACCTTCTTTACTGAGCATACATCGATAATTGACGCAGATTCTAACGGGAATCCCCGTTTTGCGTCGGCGATGCGGCAAAATAGCCGACAATCCTGAGCTTTTACATTAGGGCAAGAACCCGCTTTTAAAGCCCCGCACGAAAAAAAAGCGCCTCTGGAGAGAGGCGCTTTGTCAGGCCCGCCGGTGCGGGCCTTGATGGACGAATAGCTGATCAGGCGTGATATGCCGTTTCGCCGTGGCTGGTGATATCGAGGCCTTCGCGCTCTTCTTCTTCCGGTACGCGCATGCCAATGACCAGATCAACCAGTTTATAGGCAATCAGCGAAACGACGCCGGACCAGATTATCGTGGTCAACACACCCTGGAACTGAATCCATACTTGACCGGTGATCGAGTAATCGGGCGACATCTTGTTGGCGACATAATCAAAGATCCCTTGGCCGCCGAGTGACGGTGCGGCAAACACACCCGTCAGCAACGCGCCCAGAACACCGCCCACGCCATGTACGCCGAACACATCGAGCGAGTCATCCGCACCCAGCAGGCGCTTGAGGCCGTTGACACCCCACAGGCAGATGATACCGGCGAGCAGGCCGATCACCAATGCGCCCATCGGACCGACGAAACCGCAAGCCGGCGTAATTGCCACCAGGCCGGCAACAGCGCCGGAAGCGCCACCGAGCATCGACGGTTTGCCTTTGGCCATCCACTCGCCGAATACCCATGACAACGTGGCGGCAGCGGTAGCCAGCAGCGTGTTGAGGAAAGCCAGCGCAGCGACATCACCGGCTTCCAGTGCCGAACCTGCGTTGAAACCGAACCAGCCCACCCACAGCAGCGATGCGCCGATCATGGTCATTGTCAGCGAGTGCGGCGCCATCGATTCCTTGCCGTAGCCGACGCGCTTGCCGATCACATACGCACCGACAAGACCTGCGACAGCGGCGTTGATGTGGACCACGGTACCGCCCGCGAAATCGAGCGCACCTTTTTGCCACAACCAGCCACCCTTGGCAGTCTCGGACGCCAGCGTTGCAGCATCCTTGATGCCGTCCGGACCAGGCCAGAACCACACCATGTGAGCGATCGGCAGGTAGGAGAAAGTGAACCACAGTACGATGAAAAGCAGCACGGCGGCAAACTTTGCACGCTCGGCAAATGCACCGATGATCAGTCCGCAGGTAATCGCGGCAAAAGTCGCCTGGAACACCACGAACACGAATTCCGGAATCACGACGCCTTTGCTGAAGGTTGCTGCTGTCGCGAACGTTGCCTTGGCCGGATCCCAGATTCCTTTCAGGAACAATCGATCGAACGAGCCGATGAAGTTGCCACCTTCAGTAAAGGCGAGCGAGTAGCCGTAAATGCACCACAACACAACAATGACCGCAAAAATCATGAAGACCTGCATCAGGACCGACAGCATGTTTTTCGAGCGAACCAGGCCGCCGTAGAACAATGCCAGGCCCGGAATGGTCATCAGGATGACAAGTGCGGTTGCCACCATCATCCAGGCGGTATCGCCCTTGTTGGGTGACGGTGCCGCAGCTGCCGGCGCAGCAGGCGCAGCGGCTGGCGCTGCAGCAGCGGGTGCAGCCGCTGCTGCGCCTGCCGCATCAGCAGGCGCCGGGGTTGCCGTCGGTGCCGACGGAGCAAGAACGGCAGCAACTTCCGTCTTTGCCGATGCCGATGGTGCATCAGCGGCCAATGCAGACTGAGAGAAGCCTACTGCGAACAGCAGCATGCTTGCGGCCAGAATGCTTGCAAATTGTTTTTTCATATGAATCCCCTTAGAGTGCTTCTTTGCCGGTTTCACCGGTACGGATACGCACGACTTGCTGTAAATCGTAGACGAAAATCTTGCCGTCGCCGATCTTTCCGGTACGGGCCGCCGTCTCGATCGCTTCGATGGCGCGGTCGACAATTGCTTCATCGACAGCTGCTTCAATTTTGGTCTTGGGCAGGAAATCGACCACATATTCTGCGCCCCGATACAACTCGGTATGGCCTTTTTGCCGTCCGAAGCCCTTGACCTCCGTCACGGTAATGCCTTGCACGCCGATGGCGGACAAGGCTTCGCGCACTTCATCCAGTTTGAACGGCTTGATGATCGCAGTAATCATTTTCATGTGAACCTCTTGCGTAATTAGAAGGTTTTGGAAGCGGACAGCACCAGCGTGGAAGTACCCATCTGTTTTGTATCGCCTGCGCTATTGGCTACTTTCCAATAATTCTTGTCGCCGTTGGTGGTAACCGCTGCCAGGCCAATCGTTGCAAACCCGAAGTCACGGGCAACACCGATCTTGTAGTCGGTGTAATTCAGGGCGCCGTAATTCTTGACGTTCTGGCGACCGACATGCAGCGACAGTGTAGTCTTTTCGGCGATATCGAAGTTCGCATTCAGGTCAAGATAGCCCGATCCGCGGGAATTGCCCTTCGCAGTCAATGCAGTACCGGCATAGACAGCTGCCGTGGTCGGATTCAAGCCGAAGAAATCGGTCACGCCGTAGCTGTATTTGGCGGAGAACCATTTGTAGCTGCCGCCCAAATACACTTCGCCGTTATTGTATTTGACGCCGGTGGTGCCGATCGTGGAGCCCGGGTAGTAATAATAGAGAGCGCCGACATCCAGCGTGACATCCTTGACCGGTTCGAATTTGTAGCCGCCGTAAAAATCCATTTCCAGACTGCCGCCGTTTTGATAGGAATTGCCGCTGACGTTCGAGTTCCAGTTGCCGACATAGAAGCCGCTGCTGTGCGAATAATCAAAACCGCCTTGCACTGCCGGCTGGCGGAAGGTTTGCGACATGCCACGAAAACGATAATCTGTTACTACTGCCAGATTGCCGGTAAAAGTATGCGGCGAAGCCGGTGCGGCAGGCTCAGCCGCTTGTTGGGCAGAAGCGGACGTCGCAAAGGCGGCGAAGACAGCAGCGGAAAGAATCAGTTTTTTCATGGCGATTTCCCCATAGGTTTGTTGGCAAGGCGAGTTTGTTGGCAAGGCGAATAATTACTCTTATTATTGCTTGAGCTACATTAGCAGGACGCGTGCCAGCCTTTTCCGGCAAATTTGCGCTATCATTTTTACCGTTTAACCGTTGGTTAACCCCACTATTCCCAATATTGCGCATGAATTGCGCACCATACTGGCGCGCACCAATACGGCATGCACCAAAAAAGCGCTGCACCACTCACATTAACAGGACGACGATGGACAAACATAATTTCCTTGACGATTTGCAAGCCCGCATCAATCAGGTACTCGCGAACTCGCCCGCAAAAGACATCGAAAAAAACGTGAAGTCAATGATGAGCCAGGGCTTTTCCAAGCTGGATCTGGTGACGCGCGAAGAATTCGACGTGCAGACGCAGGTCCTGGCCAGAACCCGCGCCAGGCTGGAAGCGCTCGAAGCGCAAGTGGCCGAACTCGAAGCACGGTTAAAAAAATAGCCCGATGACCCTGGCCGTATTGAAAAGCCGGGCATTGGCCGGCATGCACGCACCGGAAGTCACCGTCGAAGTGCACCTGGCGAATGGTTTGCCGTCCTTCACCATCGTCGGCTTGCCGGAAACCGAGGTCAAGGAATCGAAGGACCGGGTGCGCGCCGCATTGCAGAATGCGCGCTTCGAATTTCCGGCGCGACGCATCACCGTGAACCTGGCGCCCGCCGATTTGCCGAAAGAATCGGGACGTTTTGATTTGCCGATCGCGCTCGGCATCCTCGCTGCTTCCGGCCAGATGCCGGCCGACGAGCTCGATAAATATGAATACGCGGGCGAGCTGTCGTTATCAGGCGAATTACGCCCGATCCGCGGCGCACTGGCGATGACTTTCGCGATGCATCGGGACGGCGGCGCATCCGGCACGCAACGCTCCTTCATTTTGCCGCGCGCCAATGCGGACGAAGCGGCGCTGGTCAAGGACGCGTCGATCTTCCCGGCCGATTCGCTTCTGCATGTGTGCGCTCATTTCGCCGCTGCCGACAGCGATGCCAGGTTGAGCCGCCATGCCGCGCAAACCGATGCGGTTCGTCCGCGCTATCTCGATTTTGCCGATGTCAAAGGGCAGACCCGCGCCAAACGGGCGCTCGAAGTCGCGGCGGCCGGCGGTCACAGCGTGTTGATGATCGGCCCGCCGGGCACCGGAAAATCTATGCTGGCGGCGCGCTTCCCGGGAATCCTGCCGCCGATGACCGATGAAGAAGCGCTGGAGTCGGCTGCCGTGCAATCGCTCACCAGCGGATTCACCGCTGCGCGCTGGAAGGTGCGCCCGTACCGCGCGCCGCATCATACCGCGTCCGGCGTGGCGCTGGTAGGCGGCGGAAGCACACCGCGCCCGGGCGAAATTTCGCTGGCGCATCGCGGCGTGCTGTTCCTCGATGAGTTGCCGGAATTCGACCGCAAGGTGCTGGAAGTATTGCGCGAACCGCTCGAGTCCGGCCAGATCACGATTTCGCGCGCGGCGCGGCAAGCCGATTTTCCCGCCCGCTTCCAGCTGGTGGCGGCGATGAATCCTTGTCCGTGCGGCTATCTCGGCCATCCGTCGAACAAGTGCCGCTGCACGCCGGACATCGTGGCGCGTTATCAGGACCGGATTTCGGGACCGCTGCTCGACCGCATCGACATGCAAATCCAGGTCGGCGCGCTGCCGCATGACGACTTGCTCAAGCAGGCGGACGGCGAGCCGTCCGATACGGTCGCCATGCGCGTGGAACGGGCATTTTCCGCGCAATTGAAGCGTCAGGACAAGCCGAACAACAGCCTGGCGACGGCCGAAATCGACTTGCATTGCCGGCCGGATGCCGCGGGCGAACAGTTATTGCGCACGGCGATGGCGCGTCTGAACTGGTCGGCGCGCGCCTACCATCGCGTGCTGAAAGTCGCGCGCACCATCGCCGACCTGGACAGCGCCGGCACGATAGCACAGCCTCATGTGGCTGAAGCGATCCAGTACCGGCGGGCGCTGCGCGAGCAATGACCCATTCGCTATCCGCATTCATCTCGTGCCGTATCGGTCCCGAATAAAGAACTTCCGGTTTGCCGCCCGGCTGGCTTGCGGCGCAAACCTTGTTAAGATAACGCAAGTCACCATGTTCGATCATCCATCCGAATTCGTCACCTTCAAGGCCAGTCCCCATCTGCCGGGGGTTGAGCTGTATTCGGCGCGGCTGATCGATCATGCGTTCGCGCCGCATGCGCATGACGGCTATTCGCTTGGCGCGATCGAGGCCGGCGTCGAACGATTTCGCTACCGGGGCGCCGAGCATCTGGCGGCGGCCGGGGCGATGGTGATGCTCAATCCCGATGAACTGCACACCGGCCAGGCGGAAAGCGCAGCCGGCTGGACTTACCAGATGCTGTACATCGAGCCGCAGACACTGCGCGCAATGACCGGCACCGAAGCTTTCTTTCCTGATGCGGCAGTACATGATCCGGCGCTTGCCGCCGCGTATCAAAAAATATTCCGCCGGATGTGGCATGCGCCGGACGATCTCGCTTTCATATCGGATTTCACGCGCCTGATTGATGCGATGGTGGCGCGCTATGGCAGCAACGCCCAGACGCCGCGC
>JAQGLW010000016.1 GCA_028292665.1 Herminiimonas sp. | reverse complement strand
TAGCCGAAGAGACTGGTTTGATTGTTCCATTGGGTGAACTGGTTATCAAAATGGCGTGCGCGCAGATTGCGGCATGGAAGGCACAAGGTTTGCCGGTGGTGCCTGTTTCAGTGAACGTTTCCTCGCGCCAGTTTAACAAGGGCCAGTTGAGCGCATTATTCCAGTCCTGCATGGAGCGTCATGACATTGCCCCTTCTCTTATTGAAATCGAAATAACCGAGTCGTGTGTGATAGGGGAGAACATTGAAGTAACCAAGGAACTGGCCGCATTGGAAGCACTCGGCGTGGCATTGCTGGTAGACGACTTTGGGACAGGATACTCATCCTTGTCGCAACTGCAGCGCCTCGACCTGGATGTGTTGAAAGTAGACCGGGCTTTTACTGCCCAGCTTGGAAGCAACAGAAAAGGCGAGGCGTTGTTCATGGCCATTCTGTCGATGGCGCATGTGCTTGAACTGACTGTTGTCGCGGAAGGGGTAGAGACCACGGAGCAACTTCGCATCCTGCAGGAACTCTCCTGCAACGAAGTGCAAGGCTATTTGATTTCGCGGCCGGTGCCGGCGAGCGAGGTGCCACGGCTGATGATGAAGCGATTCCTTTTACCTGAGGTCGCAAGCCAGGTTTCCGAAATTCATTCCACTCAAACGGATTCTCTATCAGAGTGAACGATATAGACGAATCAGTCGTTTAGGCCTCGGGAAAAGCAAGTGCGTCCAAAAAATCGATGTATACCCTTGGAGTGAGGGTACCCATCTCCGGCTCAATCCAGCCGACTGAATTTCCGCTGGACTGCCGCTTCCCGCCGTGTTTTCGTGAAGTGCCAGAGGAATCAAGTTCGTCCTCATTGAACTTAACGGAAAATCAACAGGCCCGTTCGCCGCACCTTAGAGCGGTTTTCGTATCAGTGTGCGGGTGATGCGGGTTGGTTTGGAGTGCAGGGCAAGGCGCGAGGAGCGCAGTGTGGCCAGCCACACAAGCGACGAACAACGCCGCCATGCGCTCCAAAGCGGCCCGCAGCGCCCATACACTAATATGAAAACCGCTCTAAATCTCAATATGCTCATTTGCTGCTCTAACCTCCGTATAATGCGGCAATGTAATAGTCAAAACATGACATTTGTCCAATGCCACCTCAACTGACCATCATCGTCGCCACCGACAGCCAGCGCGGCATCGGTATCGACAACACTCTGCCCTGGCGGCTGCCGGAGGATCTGGCGCATTTCAAGCGCACGACGTCGGGCCATCCGATCATCATGGGACGCAAGACGTTCGACTCGATCGGCCGGCCGCTGCCGAACCGGCGCAACATCGTCGTCACGCGCAATCCCGGCTGGCGGCATGACGGCGTCGACACGGCGACATCGCTGGAAGCGGCAGCCGCGCTGGCGGGCGACGGCGAAGCCTTTATCATCGGCGGCGCGCAAATTTATGCGGAAGCGCTGCCGCATGTCAGCCGGCTCGTCATCACCGAAATCGGGAAGACATTCGATTGCGATACTTTTTTTCCACAAATAGATCCACGGCAATGGAAAGAAGTCGCGAGAGAAGGGTATCATTCCGCCCAGAACGGATTTGACTTCGCGTTCGTCACTTATGAACGAATCGACACTATTGCCGGACAGGGTTGAACGAAGCGCACTCCGCTCGGCAAATCAGAAAGGTTGGGATATGTCAGAACACGGTTTTCACGTACATGGCCCGCATGACCATGAGCTTGAGCATGCGGCGCGCGGCGGCGACGATTTTTCAAGCAGGATCGCGGTAACCACAGCGATCCTGGCCACGGTCGGCGCATTGTTCGGCTATCTCGGCGGCGCCACGCAAAACGATGCGGCGATGTTCAAGAACAATGCCGCGATCAAGAAGACCGAGGCGTCCAACCAGTGGAATTATTATCAGGCCAAATCCAACAAGCAGAATCTGGCCGAACTGGCGATGACGCTGCCGGGCACCAATCCTGAAAAATACAAATCCGAAGTGGAGCGTTACAAGACGGAAAAGGAAGTCATCAGGAAAGACGCCGAAAAGCTGGAAGCTGCTTCGCTCGATTGGGACAAGAGATCGGAAGAATCGATGCATGTGCATCACCGCTGGGCGCTGGCGACGACAGTGGAACAGGTCGCGATTGCACTGGCCGCAATCGCCTTGCTGACGCGCAAGAAATGGCTGCAATTCGGCGTGTACGGTGTTGCTGTGGTCGGAATGGCGCTGGGCGTTCTGGCCTGGCTGCATATTTGATAACCCGGTTGCCATTCGAGTGACCAAGGTTCGTCCTGAATGGCCCAAGGCCAGTTACCAGCCCTTCAATACGCCTGCGCGGCCACAGCCTGCCCGGAATGAACCGTTTATAATTCACCGCCACCAGAAAACCCGCAGTTTTTTGGATACCCGATCCGAATTTTCGCCAGAATGATGGCTGATTCAAAAACCTATATCATCTGGTTTTTCCCCACGCCATCCCCATATCTGCGAAAATTCGTCTTTTGAATTTTTAGGCGCGCAAGCGGTTGTTGCCACGACTGGCCCAGGCTCTAATCCGCTCTCAGGAGAGACCTCATGAAATTCCGCTTCCCCATCGTCATCATCGACGAAGACTTCCGTTCCGAGAACACGTCCGGCCTCGGCATCCGTGCGCTGGCCGATGCAATGGAAAAAGAAGGCATGGAAGTGCTGGGCGTAACCAGCTACGGCGACCTGTCACAATTTGCACAGCAGCAATCGCGCGCATCCGCATTCATCCTGTCGATCGACGATGAAGAATTCGGCGCAGGCTCGTTTGAGGAAACCGACCAGGCATTGAAATCGCTGCGCGCTTTCGTCGAGGAAATCCGCTACAAGAATGCCGACATCCCGATTTATCTGTACGGCGAAACGCGGACCTCGCGCCATATTCCCAACGATATCCTGCGCGAGCTGCATGGCTTCATCCACATGTTCGAAGACACGCCGGAATTCGTCGCGCGCCACATCATCCGCGAAGCCAAGTCGTATCTCGACGGCCTGTCGCCGCCGTTCTTCCGCGCGCTGGTGCATTATGCGCAGGACGGTTCGTACTCATGGCATTGTCCCGGACATTCAGGCGGCGTCGCCTTCCTGAAATCGCCGATCGGCCAGATGTTCCACCAGTTCTTCGGCGAGAACATGCTGCGCGCCGACGTCTGCAACGCGGTCGAGGAGCTGGGCCAGCTGCTCGACCATACCGGCCCGGTCGCCGCTTCCGAGCGCAATGCGGCGCGCATCTTCAATGCCGACCATTGCTACTTCGTCACCAACGGCACGTCGACGTCGAACAAGATGGTATGGCATTCGACCGTCGCTCCCGGCGACATCGTCGTGGTCGACCGCAACTGCCATAAATCGATCCTGCATTCGATCATCATGACCGGTGCGATCCCGGTGTTCCTGATGCCGACCCGCAATCACCTCGGCATCATCGGCCCGATTCCGCTGGAAGAATTCTCGATGGAGAATATCCGCAAGAAAATCGAAGCCAATCCGTTTGCACGCGAAGCGGTCAACAAGAAGCCGCGCATTCTGACCATCACGCAGTCGACTTACGACGGCGTGCTGTACAACGTCGAAACCCTGAAACAGATGCTCGACGGCGAAATCGACACGCTGCATTTCGATGAAGCATGGCTGCCGCATGCGACGTTCCACGAGTTCTACAAGAACATGCATGCGATCGGCAAGGACAGGCCGCGTGCCAAGGAGTCGATGATTTTCTCGACGCAATCGACGCACAAGCTGCTGGCCGGCCTGTCGCAGGCATCGCAAATCCTGGTGCGCGAATCGGAAACCGTGAAGCTCGATCAGGACGCATTCAACGAAGCCTACCTGATGCATACGTCGACCTCGCCGCAGTACGCGATCATCGCATCGTGCGACGTCGCCGCGGCGATGATGGAACCGCCGGGCGGCACTGCGCTGGTCGAGGAAAGCATTCTGGAAGCGCTCGATTTCCGCCGCGCGATGCGCAAGATCGACCAGGAATGGGGCAAGGACTGGTGGTTCCAGGTATGGGGACCGGATAATTTTTCCGAGGACGGCATCGGTTCGCGCGAAGACTGGATGATCCGCGCCGAGGACAACTGGCACGGCTTCGGCAACCTGGCGCCGGGCTTCAACATGCTCGACCCGATCAAGGCCACGATCATCACGCCGGGGCTGTCGCTCGACGGCAAATTCGGCGACACCGGCATCCCGGCATCGATCGTGACCAAGTATCTGGCCGAGCATGGCGTGATCGTCGAGAAAGCCGGCTTGTATTCATTCTTCATCATGTTCACCATCGGCATCACCAAGGGCCGCTGGAACACGCTGCTGACCGCGCTGCAGCAGTTCAAGGACGATTACGACAAGAACCAGCCGATCTGGCGCATCCTGCCCGAATTCGCCGCGGCCAACCTGCGTTACGAACGGATCGGCCTGCGCGATCTGTGCCACCAGATTCACGATTTCTACAAGGCATATGACGTCGCGCGCCTGACGACCGAGATGTACCTGTCCGACATGCAGCCGGCGATGAAACCGTCGGATGCGTTCGCCAGGATGGCGCATCGCGAGATCGACCGCGTGCCGATCGATCAGCTGGAGGGACGCGTGACGTCGATTCTGCTGACGCCCTACCCGCCCGGCATTCCGTTATTGATTCCGGGCGAGCGCTTCAACAGGACGATCGTCGACTACCTGAAGTTCGCCCGCGATTTCAATGAAAAATTTCCCGGATTCGAGACCGACGTTCACGGCCTGGTGACAAAGGACGTGGATGGCAAGCGCGGGTATTTTGTCGATTGCGTGAGATAGCATTAGAAGTCGAATCGATCAGTAGCATCTGCGTCGTACATGGCACGGAATGGTACAAAGCTGCTCGAACCGCGCAGCATGGCGATGGCGAGACGCGGGGCGCAGGCCGCTGTCCGTGCTCTGGCAGCAATGCATCTGAACGACACGGTCGCGGATTTTAACAGGCACGTCGCGCACCAGCGTTTCGGCGCTACGGACAACATCTCCCATGAGTAGCAACAGGGCAGGAACAGTCACGATGCACGGTAGCCAACTTAGAGCGGTCCGGAGCCATCGGCAAATCGGGCCTCATCGAAGCACCAATGCCAAGGTTCATATTGGTAGCCAAGTGAATTGCCTATTGGATAGGACAAAAAGAAGCCGAAGCTGTTCGCATGCCGGGTCAACCAGTCATACGCTGGAGTCTGATCAAAGGCCGTCTCAAGCATTGGGCTATCCGGAGTAGAAACGTCCACGGCACGGCCCGTGTGGTGTTCGCTAAAGCCGGGTGGAGCACAAACGGTGAGTATTTCCTCGATCTTCATACCTGCATCCAGTTTGCAGCGAATGATGTCGGCTTGCCGACTGATACTTCGAAAGCCGGACACAATGAAGACATCAATATTTTCGGCAAGCGCTGCATCTTTGAGGTTGCGCCATGCTTTAGCAGCGGCAGACACGAGAAGATGTTCTCTCCCGTCTTTTCCAATTTCCGCTGTCACCAGACAGTCGGTCTCCGAAAACCGGCGAAGACCGCGAGAAATCAGCAGCGCGTCTGATATGCCCAGTTTCTCAGCAATCGTTGCAGCTGTAGAGCTCATATGTTCCTAGTCATCCGGCATGGAGATAACGGGTGCAATCCTGCCCCTGTTGATCGACTTGCCGGCGGGCTTCATTTAATCCGACTGCGGCGCAAAAGCGTCGGCCTGCAATTGAATGTCATGCGCTTTCATGAAAGTTTCTTTTTCCAGGTTTTTGCATGCCTGCCCTCACCGTACTTATGTTGAATGAATCCATGCTCACTATCGCAAACGCGATCATAAAATCCCCAGCTTTCAGGATAACGCGGGCCGCTATTCACTAATAAGTATCGAGCGCCGCAATCCTTCCCATATGCGCAAACCGCTTCAAAAAGCGCTCTACCTACGCCCTTTCCTCGGAAATGTTCCTCACTTACAAAGGCATTCAATAACTCAACTGATTCGCCGGCATTAGTAGCGAAATGGTTTGTCATCTCCACATCCGGATGCGATACCGCCATACAGCCAACGACCTGCCCGGTATCATCGCATGCCACCAAGTAGTGCCGGATTCTCCCTGCATTATCTGGAGCCCTTCGCATATAGTCTTTGATCAATTGGACTTCGGACTCCACGATTTCGCCGGTATATCGATCTCTCACATGCTGCCTTAGTATGGGTTCCAGAGCTGGAATATCGCCATCCACTAAAGTTCGCACGGTGACCGCCAGGCTATTTAAGGGCATTTTCGAGCGCCTTCGATAAGAGCTGCCGTTTGAATTTACAAATACTGCACTGCGGCGAATCCTGTGGAACGATGCACAGCGTCACGTTTTCGGCAACGTCACCCCGCGTTGCCCCTGATACTTCCCGCCCCGATCCTTGTACGACGTTTCGCAAATCTCGTCGCTCTCGAAAAACAGCACTTGCGCACATCCCTCGCCCGCATAAATCTTCGCGGGCAGCGGCGTGGTGTTGGAAAACTCCAGCGTCACGTAGCCTTCCCACTCCGGTTCGAACGGCGTGACGTTGACGATGATGCCGCAGCGGGCATAGGTCGATTTCCCGAGGCAGATCGTCAGCACGCTGCGCGGAATGCGGAAATATTCGATGGTGCGGGCCAGTGCGAATGAGTTCGGCGGGATGATGCAGACATCGCTTTTGATATCGACGAAAGAATTTTCATCGAAGTTCTTGGGATCGACGATGGTGCTGTTGATGTTGGTGAAAATCTTGAATTCGTCAGCGCAGCGGATATCGTAGCCGTAAGACGACGTGCCGTAGGAAACGATCTTGTGGCCGTTGGCCGTGCGAACCTGGCCGGGCTCGAACGGTTCGATCATGCCGGTTTCCTGCGCCATGCGGCGGATCCATTTGTCGGATTTGATGGTCATGTGTGCGTAGTGTTGTAGTGAGCGCGGATCGGGATCGGCCGCATTTCGGTCGATAGCGCCAGATTTTACGCGAAAATGTCCGGCCGACCGCCGCCGCGACGCGTGTAATGGTCAAAATACATCAGAAACGCTTCGCGCGCGGCGTCGCTCATCACATGCTTCCACAGCCCCGCCGGGCCGTCGATCGGATTCTCTTTCCATATTGGCATCGAGGCAATACCGGCATCACCGCTGCATCGATTCCCATACTTTCTGCAAACGCTTGACCGACACCGGCATCGGCGTGCGCAGTTCCTGCGCAAACAGCGACACCCGCAATTCCTCCAGCAGCCAGCGGAATTCATTCATCTTCGGATCGCCGTTTTTTCCGCCATGCCGGTCTTTCTGCGAACGCTGCCATGGCGCGGCCGCCTGCACCCATTCCGCCATTGACCGCGTATCGCGCGCAGGATCGGCGCGCAGCTTTTCCAGCCGGACGCCGATCGCTTTCAGGTAACGCGGAAAATGCGTCAGCTGCGCATAATCGTTGTCGGCGATAAAACGTTTGCCGATCAACGCCTGCAACTGCGACTGCATATCGGACGCTGCCTGCGGATGGGCCTTGGCGCCTTGCAGTTTTTTCGGCAACCCGTGATATTCGGCCAGTATTTGTCCGGCCAGTCGTGCGATTTCATTGACGAGCAAGTTGAGCCGCGATTTGCCTTCGTCTTTCCGCGCATTGAATTCGGCGGCATTTTTCGGCAGCGGCTCCTGCAGGCCGGCGCGTTCCAGCCCGGCCTCGATGATCTGGTCGCGCAACTCTTCCTGCGAACCGAGCGGCATGAATTGCATGCCCATCTGTTGCAGGCCGGGGATATTCTTTTCGAGATACTTGAGCTGTTCCTTCAATTGCAGCGCGAGCAGGCGGCGCAAGCCGATACGATGGATGCGGGCCGCTTCGGCAGGATCGTCGAACACTTCGAGATCGCAATGCGCACCCTTGTCCACCAGCGCGGGAAAGCCGATCAGGGTTTGCCTGCCTTGCTGGATTTCCAGCAATTCAGGAAGTTCGCCGAAGGACCAGGCGGTAAGGTTTTGATGTTCGGTGAGATTGCCGGCGGCGCTCGATGACGCCGGCCGCAGGCCGGCCTGGTCCGGGCTCGACGCAGAGTCGGAACGGCGGGGAATTGCAAAAACCTTCTCGTCGTTCGCAATGACGGTTTGCTCGGCCAGCCGCTGAAAACTTTCCCGCGCCTGGCCGCCGAATTCGGCCTGCAGTCCGGCGAGGTTGCGGCTCATTTCCAGCTGCCGTCCGTGTTCGTCGACAATCTTGAAATTCATCGAATGATGGGCGGGCAGCGTCTCCAGCTTGAAATCGCCGGTCCTGGCCGCGATGCCGGTTTGTTCGCGGACATCGGCAAGCACCGCATCGAGCAGACTGCCTTTGCCGAATGCATTCCGTTCATGGACGCGATCGGAAAACCCGGCCGCATAATCCGGCAGCGGCACGCAGTGGCGTCGCAGCTTTTGGGGCAGCGACTTCAGCAGCAGATGGACTTTTTCCTTCAGCATGCCCGGCACCAGCCATTCGCTACGGTCGGCCGAAACCTGGTTCAATGCATACAGCGGCACGGTCAGCGTAACGCCGTCGCGCGGGGTGCCGGGTTCGAAATGATACGACAAGCCCATATCGACGCCGGCCACCGTCATCGTTTTCGGAAACAGCTCGGTCGTGATGCCGGCGGCTTCGTGCCGCATCAGGTCGTCGCGATTCAGGTAAAGCAGCTTCGGATTTTTTGCCGCGGCGTCCTTGTGCCATTTCTCGAACGCGATGCCGTTGTGAATGCCTTCCGGGATCAGCTTGTCGTAAAAGGCGGCAATCAATTCCTCGTCGACCAGCACGTCGAGCCGGCGCGACTTGTGTTCGAGATTCTCGATCTCGCGGATCAGCTTCTGGTTATGCGCGAAGAACGGCGCCCGCGTCTCGAACTCGCCCCCGACCAGCGCATCCCGAATGAATATCTCGCGCGCTTCCTTCGGATTGATCAAGCCGTAATTGGCGCGGCGCTGGCTGTAGACAACCAGCCCGTACAAGGTCGCGCGCTCATAGGCCGACACTTGCGCATTGCGCTTCTCCCAGCGCGGCTCTCCCCAGGATTTTTTCAGCAGATGGCCGCCGACGCGTTCCAGCCACTCCGGTTGAATCTGCGCGATGCAGCGCGCATAGAGCCGCGTGGTATCGACCAGCTCGGCCGCCATCACCCACTTGCCGGCTTTCTTCACGAGATGCGAACCGGGCCATATGTAAAACTTGATGCCGCGCGCACCTAGGTAATGCGGTTCGTCGTCGGCCTTGAAACCGATATTGCCCAGCAGCCCGGTCAGCAATGCGGTATGCAATTGCTCATAGGTTGCCGGTGCGTCGTTCAGGCGCCAGCCCTGTTCGCGCACGATGGTCAGCAATTGCGAATGAACGTCGCGCCATTCGCGCAGCCGCAATTGCGACAGGAAATTGGCGCGGCAGTTTTCCTGCAGCTGCCGGTTTGTTTTTTTATGTTCGATCGCCTCTTCAAACCATTTCCAGATTTTCAGATAACTCTGGAATTCCGATTTTTCATCGGCGAATTTCTTGTGCGCATTGTCGGCAGCGCCCTGCGCATCCATCGGGCGATCGCGCGGGTCCTGCACCGACAATGCAGCGGCGATGATCAGGACTTCGGTCAGGCACACGTTATCGCGCGCGGCGAGAATCATGCGGCCGACGCGCGGATCGAGCGGCAGTTTCGCCAGTTCCCTGCCAAGCGCCGTCAACTGGTTGGCGTCGTCTACCGCGCCCAGTTCCTGCAACAGCTGGTAGCCGTCGGCAATCGCGCGCCCCGGCGGCGGCTCGATGAACGGAAAGGTTTCGACATCGGCCAGGCGCAGCGATTTCATTCGCAATATCACCGACGCGAGCGACGAACGCATAATTTCCGGCTCGGTGAATTTCGGCCGCAATGAATAATCCTGTTCGTCGTACAGCCGGATGCAGACGCCGGCCGCCACCCGGCCGCATCGTCCGGCGCGCTGGTTAGCCGCGGACTGCGCGATCGGCTCGATCTGCAGCTGCTCGACCTTGTTGCGATAACTGTAGCGCTTGAAGCGCGCCAGTCCGGCATCGACCACATAGCGGATACCGGGCACGGTCAGCGATGTTTCCGCCACGTTGGTCGCCAGCACGATGCGCCGCGCATTGGACGTTTTGAAAACCCGTTCCTGCTCCTGCGCCGACAGGCGGGCGAACAACGGCAGAATCTCGACATGCGGCGGATGATGCTTGCGCAGCGTCTCGGCCGCGTCGCGGATTTCACGCTCGCCCGGCAAAAACACCAGGACGTCGCCGGAACCGATGCGGCACAATTCATCGACTGCATCGGCCACCGCATCCATCAGGTCGCGCTGCCCTCTTTCCTTTTGCGCAATGGTCGGCGCGGCGCCGGATTTGACCGCGCTGTTGTCTGCCGAGTCGACCGGACGGTACCGGATTTCCACCGGATACAAGCGTCCCGATACCTCGATCACCGGCGCCGGTTTCGCTTCGGTGCCGAAATGCTTCGCGAAACGGTCGGCATCGATCGTGGCCGACGTGATGATCACCTTCAGGTCCGGCCGCCGCGGCAGCAGCTGTTTCAGATAACCGAGCAGGAAGTCGATGTTCAGGCTGCGCTCGTGCGCCTCGTCGATGATGATCGTGTCGTATTGTTTCAACAACGGATCGGTCTGCGTTTCGGCCAGCAGGATGCCGTCGGTCATCAGCTTGATCCACGCGCCGTCGGACAAGGTATCGGTGAATCGCACCTTGAAGCCGACGTGTTCGCCGAGCGCCGAGCCAAGTTCCTGCGCAATCCGCTTGGCGGTCGACGATGCGGCGATCCGGCGCGGCTGCGTATGGCCGATCAGGCCGGCCCGGCCGCGGCCCAGTTCCAGGCAGATCTTCGGCAACTGCGTGGTCTTGCCGGAGCCGGTTTCGCCGGAAACGATAATGACCTGGTGGGCGCGCAATGCGTCGGCAATGTCGCCGCGCCTGCCCGAGACCGGCAATTCTTCCGGAAATACGATAGCCGGCAGCGGATTGCGAACGGCAGGCGCAACAGGCTTTGCAGCCCGGTTACGGGTGTCGGGCGTGGTTTTTTTTGAATGATCAGGTGCAGACATGGCGGAGCGAATTATAATGCGCCTCATGGAAAACACCATTCAGTTCGTCCAATGGCTGCGTTCGGTCGCGCCGTACATCCATGCCTTCCGCGGCAAAACCTTCGTGGTCGCCTTCCCCGGCGAGCTGGTGATGTCCGGCGCGCTGCCGGTCCTGGCGCAGGATCTGTCGCTGCTGCATGCGCTGGGCATCAAGATTGTCATCGTGCATGGTTCGCGGCCGCAAGTCGAAGAACAGCTTGCCCTGCGTAATATCGAAACCCATTTCCACAACGGCGTGCGGATCACCGATGCGGCCGCGCTCGAATGCGCGAAAGAGGCGGCCGGCGAGCTGCGGCTCGACATCGAAGCCGCATTCAGCCAGGGCTTGCCCAATACGCCGATGGCGCATGCGGCGATCCGCATCATTTCCGGCAATTTCGTCATTGCCCGTCCGGTCGGCATCATCGACGGCGTCGACCTGGAACTGACCGGCGTGACGCGCAAGATCGCCTATGAAACCATTCATCCGATCCTGAACGCGGGCGGCCTGGTGCTGCTGTCGCCGCTCGGGTTCTCGCCGACCGGCGAAGTGTTCAATCTGACGATGGAAGACGTCGCCGTCTCGGCCGCGATCGCATTGCGTGCCGACAAACTGGTGTTCATCACCGAAACGCCGATGATGAAAGATGGGGGCGGCACCGAGATACGCGAATTGTCGTCCCATCAGGCCAGGGCAGTCCTGAAAGACGGCGGCCTGCCCGCCGATTCCGCCTATTATCTGCAGCATGCGATGAAGGCCTGCAACGGCGGCGTGCCGCGCGCGCATATCGTCCCGTTCGCGATGGACGGTTCGGCGCTGCTCGAATTGTTTACCCACGACGGCGTCGGCACCATGATTTCATCCGAAAACCTGGAAAGCCTGCGCGACGCGACGATTGAAGATGTCGGCGGCATTTTGAAATTGATCGAACCGCTGGAAGCCGACGGCACGCTGGTCAAGCGCGGCCGCGAGCTGATCGAGCGGGAAATAGAATATTTTTCGGTCATCGAGCATGACGGCGTTATTTTCGGATGCGCTGCGCTCTACCCGTTCCCTGCGGAAAAAATGGCCGAGATGGCGTGCCTGACGGTCAACCCCGAAGTGCAGACGCAGGGCGACGGCGAACGCCTTTTGAAACATATGGAAAACCGCGCGCGCGCCGCCGGCTTCAACAAGCTATTCGTGCTGACAACGCGCACCGCGCATTGGTTCCTCAAGCGCGGCTTCGTCAACGCGTCGATCGATGATTTGCCGAAGGACCGTCAGCACATGTACAACTGGCAGCGCAAGTCGCTGGTGCTGATCAAGAATTTATAACGTCTCGTCCGCCATCGGCCGATCTGTTTCGGCCTGTGGCATCCACCTATTCTGGAGAATGAACATGGCCCGCATGGTCCACTGCATCAAATTGAACAAGGAAGCTGAAGGCCTCGATTTCCCGCCCTATCCCGGCGAGCTCGGCAAGAAAATCTGGGAAAGCGTGTCGAAAGAGGCATGGGCCGGATGGCTCAAGCACCAGACGATGCTGGTCAACGAGAACCGGCTGAACCTGGCCGATGCGCGCGCCCGCAAATATCTGGCGGCACAGATGGAGAAGCATTTCTTCGGCGAAGGCGCCGATGCGGCGCAGGGCTACGTCCCGCCGTCGGAATAAACGCAGGCGGGACGCTGCGTCAGAATTTCAGCGTCTTCACGCCTTCCGCCGTTCCCAGCAGGCACACATTCGCGCCATGCATGGCGAACAGGCCGACCGTCACGACACCGACGATATTGTTGATCGACGCTTCCAGTTGCACGGGATCAGTGATTTTCATGCCGATCACATCGATGATCATGCAACCGTTATCGGTGATCAGCGGCTTGCCGTCCTTCAGGCGCAGGCGCGGCTCGCCGCCCAAGGCCGCCAGCTTGCGGGCCACCACCGCCTGCGCCATCGGAATCACTTCCACCGGCAGCGGAAAACTGCCCAGCACATCGACCAGCTTGGAGCCGTCGGCAATGCAAACGAATTTGTCCGCTACCGATGCGACGATTTTCTCGCGCGTCAGGGCCGCGCCGCCGCCCTTGATCATCGCGCCGTGCGGCGTGATTTCATCGGCGCCGTCGATATAGACCGGCATCGAATCGACTTCATTGAGATCGAATACCGCAATGCCGTGCGACCTCAGCCGCGCAGCGGTGGCCTCCGACGAAGCCACCGCACCCTTGATGCGGTGCTTGATCCTGCCGAGTTCATCGATGAAGAAATTTGCGGTGGAACCGGTGCCGACGCCGATGATTTCACCGTCGACTACATGGTCGATCGCGGCACGGGCGACAGCTTGTTTGAGTTCGTCCTGGGTCATGGGAAATTTCAGAAGGTAGGATGCGCTATTATATTGTTACTGCAATCACCTTACACCAACTTTTGCGATAGGAGACCGCCATGTCTGCCGTTCATCCGTTCCACCTCGCTTTTCCAGTCCATGACCTGAACGCCGCCCGTGCGTTTTACCGCGATGTGCTCGGTTGCGCCGAGGGGCGCAGTTCCGATGAATGGATCGACTTCGATTTCTACGGCCATCAGATCGTCGCGCATCTTGCGCCGGCTTCCGCCGCCCGCCCCGTTTCCAATGAGGTGGACGGCAAACATGTGCCGGTTCCGCATTTCGGCGCCGTGCTGTCGATGGCGGAATGGCAGAAACTGGCTGACCGGCTGCAGAAAGCCGGGACCAAATTCGAAATCGAGCCTTATATCCGGTTTCAGGGGCAGGTCGGCGAACAGGCGACGATGTTCTTTTTCGACCCGAGCATGAATGCGATCGAGATCAAGGGATTTGCCGATATGGAACAGCTGTTTGCGAGCTGATCGCAAAGCGCGGAACGAAAACCGCTCTAATTCCGCAGCGCACTGGCAGCCAGCGCCAGTTCTGTAATCCGTTTCCAATCGCCCGCCTGCAACGCATCTTTCGGCGTCAGCCAGGAACCGCCGACACAGGCGACGTTTTTGCATACAAGAAATTGCGCCGCTGTCTGTTGCGAGATGCCGCCGGTAGGACAAAACATGACATCCGGCAACGGACCTGCAATTGCATCGAGCATGCCGATGCCGCCGGCAGGCACGGCAGGAAACAACTTCAATTGCCGAAACCCCGCCTCGCGCGCCGCCATCACTTCAGACGGCGTCATCACACCGGGCAACAGCGGCAAGCCGCTGGATCGGGCTGCCTGCATCAGGCTCGGCGTCAGGCCGGGCGACACACCGAACACGGCGCCGGCGTCGCGCGCCGCGCTGAACTCGTCAGCCTGGGTCAAGGTGCCGACGCCGACAATTGCCTGCGGCACCTGCTCCGCTATCGCGCGGATCGCAGCCAGGCCGTGCCGCGTACGCAGCGTCACTTCGAGCACGCTGATGCCGCCGGCGATGAGCGCCCTGGCCAGCGGCACCGCATGGTCGATATCGTCGATTGCGATGACGGGAATCACCGGCGATGCATGCATGATTTCAAGCAGGGTCATGGCCGGCCTCATATCGGTTGCCTGATCAGATTGTCTTCATCGTTGAAGGGTTCCGCGTCGCCGACGCCGGGCAGGTTGATTTCCGTGGAAAGCGGCTTTACCAGCGGCGGCAATCCGAAGGTCGCCGCCCCCTCTTCCGCGGTACTGACCGATGCGCGAAACATGGCGAACAGTTCGCGGCCCATTCCGACCTGATTGGAGGACAAGTCGGCCGGCGCCGCGACGCGCGCCGTCCATTCGGAAGCGGGCACCAGCGCCTGCAACGTGCCCGCTTCCGCATCCAGCCGAATGATGTCGCCGGTGCGTACGCAGCCCAGCGGACCGCCGGCCAGCACTTCCGGCGATACATGGATTGCGGCGGGCACCTTGCCGGACGCACCCGACATGCGGCCGTCGGTGACCAGCGCGACGTGCCGGCCGGCGTCCTGCAGGCTGCCCAGCGCAGGCGTCAGCGAGTGCAGCTCCGGCATGCCGTTGGCGCGCGGTCCCTGCAACCGCACTACCGCGACAAAATCGCGATCCAGTTCGCCCGCCCGGAATGCATGCATGAATGCCTCCTGCGAATCGAAAACAATGGCCGGCGCCTCGACCACGCGATACTGCGGTTTGACTGCCGAAATCTTGATGACCGCCCGTCCGAGGTTGCCGGTCAGCAGCCTCAATCCGCCGTCGGCGGAGAACGGCGCCGCGGCGGTGCGCAGCACGTTTTCATCGCCGCTGATTTGCGGCACGGGTCGCCACACCACGGTCTCGCCCCGCAGGAACGGTTCGGCGCAGTGCGCGCGCAGCCCTTTTCCAAGCACCGTCGTCACATCCTCATGCAACAGTCCGGCATCGAGCAGTTCGCGAATGACGAAACCGCTGCCGCCGGCCGCATGAAAATGGTTGACGTCGGCGTCGCCGTTCGGATAGATGCGCGCAAGCATCGGCACCACCGCGGACAGCCTGCTGAAATCGTCCCAGTCGATCACGATGCCGGCGGCCTTCGCAATTGCAACCAGGTGCAGCGTATGATTGGTCGAACCGCCGGTCGCCAGCAGTGCGGCGATGGCATTGACGATCGTTTTCTCATCGACTACATGTCCGACCGGCGTATAGGTCCGGCCCTGCCCGCTGATCTCGACCGCACGCCGCGCCGCAGCCGCGGTCAATGCATCGCGCAGCGGCGTAGTGGGCGTGATGAAGGCTGCGCCCGGCAGATGCAGTCCCATTACTTCCATCAGAAGCTGATTGCTGTTGGCCGTGCCGTAGAAGGTGCAGGTGCCTGCGCCGTGATAGGACTGCGATTCCGCTTCCAGCAATTCGTCGCGGCCGATCTTGCCTTGCGCATACAGTTGCCGGATCCGGGATTTTTCCGGATTGGACATACCGCTCGTCATCGGCCCGGCGGGGATGAACACCGCGGGCAAATGCCCGAAATGCAGTGCGCCGATCAGCAAACCCGGCACGATCTTGTCGCATACGCCGAGGTACACGGCTGCATCGAACATGTTGTGCGACAGTGCGATCGCGGTCGCCATCGCGATGGTATCGCGCGAGAACAGCGACAGCTCCATGCCCGGCTGCCCCTGAGTCACGCCGTCGCACATGGCCGGCACGCCGCCCGCAAACTGGGCAACGCCGCCGGCAGCGCGAACCGCATCCCGGATGATCTGCGGGAACCGCTCGAACGGCTGATGCGCCGACAGCATGTCGTTGTAAGCGGACACGATCGCAACCGAAGGCGCTTTTTGCTGTTTCAGCATGAGCTTGTCGCTGGCGGGAAAGGCGGCAAAACCGTGCGCGAGATTGGTACAGCCCAAGGCGCCGCGCTGCACCCCTTGCCGATGCGCAGTCTCAAGGCGGTCCAGGTAAGTGCGGCGGTAAGGCCGGCTTCTCTCGATAATCCGCGCGGTCACCGCGCTCAAAACAGGATGAAGTGACATGGTCAAATCCTTGCTGCAAAACATGGATGAAATTATACTACATAAAACCCGAATCCCCGGCAGGCCGCGAGCGTTTACTTTTCATTGATCTAACGCAATAGATATTGAATCTGCACACTGTTTTGTCAATTTACCTATAAAATTCTTGCGAAAAACATTTATAAAGAATAACAAGTAGCCAGTCGGATAATTTGTAGTGAAATTACCTCAAATTAATGTATAGTTAGCTTAATTACGAATACCGCCCATGCCAGCCATCATGCATCGTCCTGCCTTGACCACTACCGCAGCCTACCAGACGCTCAAGCATCATTACGATGTTGCAAAGAACTGGCAATTGCGCAGCTTGTTTGCAAGTAATCCGCAACGATTTTTCGAGTTATCTGCCGAAGCGGCCGGGTTGCTGCTGGACTATTCCAAAAACCGGCTGGACGGCGCCACGATGGCATTGCTGTTCGCACTAGCGCGCGAATGCGGCGTCGAACCGCGGCGCGATGCGATGTTCGCAGGCGAAAAAATAAATGTCACAGAACAACGGCCTGCGCTGCATACGGCATTGCGCGCGCCGCGCAGCACCGTGCTGGAAGTGGATGGCGAAGACGTCGTCAAGGATGTGCATGCGGTTCTGGACCGGATGGAAATATTTACCGAGCGGATCCGTTCGGGGCAGTGGACCGGGTTCAGCGGCAAGGCGATTACCGACGTCGTCAACATCGGCATCGGCGGCTCTTATCTGGGACCGAAAATGGCGTGCCAGGCGCTGCGCGCTTTTTCACATCCGCGCCTGACGATGCATTTCGTGTCGAATGTCGACGGCCACGATCTCGATGCGCTGCTGCAAAAGGTCGATCCGGCTACCACGCTGTTCATCATTGCCTCCAAAACCTTCACCACGCTGGAAACCATGATGAACGCGCAATCCGCGCGCAAATGGTTTCTGAGCCGCAGCACGGCGGCCAACCTGCCCAGGCATTTTGTCGCGATATCGACCAATACCGAAGGGGTGAAGGCATTCGGCATCGATCCGGAAAACATGTTCCCGTTCTGGGATTGGGTCGGCGGCCGCTATTCGATCTGGTCGGCGATCGGCGTATCGGTTGCGCTGGCGATCGGCTTTGAACATTTCAGGCAGTTTCTGGCGGGTGCCCATGCGATGGACCAGCACTTCCGCACGGCGCCACTCGAGCAAAACATGCCTGTGATCCTGGCATTGGTCGGCGTGTGGTATCGCAATTTTTTCAACAGCACATCGATATCGATCGCGCCTTATCACCAGGACCTGCTCCACTTCCCGGGCTATCTGCAGCAGCTCGAAATGGAAAGCAACGGCAAACAGGTTGCGATCGACGGTACGCCATTGCCGGTGGCCAGCTGTCCGGTTATCTGGGGCGATGTCGGCACCAACGGCCAGCATGCTTACTTCCAGCTGCTGCATCAGGGAACCGATCTGATCCCGGTCGATTTCATTGCCGCAGTGAAGCCGAATCACTCCCTGGAAGGACATCATGCCGCATTGCTCGCCAACTGCTTCGCGCAGTCGGAAGCCTTCATGCGCGGCAAAACCGCCGATGAAGTGCGGGCCGACCTGCAAGCGGAAGGAATGACGCAATCGGACATCGATGCGCTTGTGCCGCACAAGACATTTCCCGGCAATCGTCCGAGCAACACCATTCTGATGAAAGCGCTGATGCCGGCAACGCTGGGTGCGCTGATCGCGCTCTATGAGCACAAAGTCCTGGTGCAGGGTACATTATGGAACGTCAACAGTTTCGATCAATGGGGCGTGGAGCTCGGCAAGGTGCTCGCCAAGACTATTCAGTCGGAATTGACCGGCGCACCGCATCCGGAGCTGCACGACAGCTCGACCAACGGGCTGATCGCGCGCGTCAAGGCGGCTATGTAGAATAGAACGACGGGATGAGGGATACCAACTCCTTGTCAGTCCGGGGAAAATTTTCTCGGCCGTCTGTCAAATAACGCAATTGCTGCATCATCAACGGAAATAATTTTTTCATGGCACTTACCGATTTCGACATGGTGTTGTTCGGCGGCAGCGGCGATTTGGCGATGCGCAAGCTGCTGCCCGCGCTGTATGCGCTGGACCGCACCAAGGGTTTGCCGCGTTCCGCGCGGATAATATGCATAGGACGGCACGACTGGAGCCTGCAGGATTTTCTGAATGCGGTCAACGAAAATGCCAAGCCGCATATTCCGCCCGAATCGCTCACGCAGGCCTCATGGGATGCCTTTTGCGCGCGCTTCCTGTATGTCGCGCTGGATGCGAGCGACGCAGGCACTTATCAGGCGCTGGTAGATGCAGTGCGCACCGGCACGGATATCACTCGCGTGTTCTATCTGGCGACGCCGCCCAGCCTGTTTGCAACGATCTGCCATAACCTCGCGGCATGCGGCCTGGCCTCGCCGAATTCGCGCGTGGTGCTGGAGAAGCCGCTTGGACGCGACCTGGAAAGCGCCAAGCGAATCAATGCGGAAGTCGGCCGCGTGTTTTCCGAATCGCAGATTTTCCGGATCGATCATTATCTGGGAAAGGAAGCGGTACAGAATCTGCTGGCGCTGCGTTTCGGCAACGTACTGTTCGAACCGCTGTGGCGGCGCGAATGGATTTCCGACGTGCAGATCACGATCGCCGAAGAACTCGGCGTCGGCAACCGCATGGGTTATTACGAGACGTCCGGCGCATTGCGCGACATGCTGCAAAATCATTTGCTGCAATTGCTATGCATCGTCGCGATGGAACCGCCTGTGTCGGTCACACCCGATGCGGTGCGCGATGAAAAACTGAAGGTGCTGCGCTCGCTGAAACGCTTTACGCCGACCATGCTCGCACAAAATGTAATACGCGGCCAGTACCGCTCGGGACACGTCGACGGCGTCGCGGTGCCGAGCTACCGCAACGAGCCCGACGCCAATCCGCAATCCCGCACCGAAACCTTCGTCGCGGTCAAAGCCGAGATCGATACCTGGCGCTGGGCCGGCGTGCCGTTTTATTTGCGTACCGGCAAACGCATGGCCGATCAGCTGGCGGAAATCGTGGTCCGTTTCAAGTCGCTGCCGCATTCGATTTTCGCGCAGCCGGTCGGCACCTTCCAGCCGAACTCCCTGGTGATCCGTTTGCAACCGGACGAAGGATTGCACCTCAACCTGATGGCAAAAACGCCGGGCGACGGCATGCGCCTGAAGCCGGTCGATCTGGAACTGGATTTCCGCGAAACATTCAAGACGCCGCGCATGGATGCTTACGAGCGCCTGCTGATGGATGTATTGCGCGGTCAGCTGACGCTGTTCATGCGCAGCGATGAACTGGAAGCGGCATGGGAATGGGTGGAACCGATCATCGATTTCTGGGAGCAGGAAGAAAACGCGCCGATCCCGTATACAGCCGGCACCTGGGGTCCGGCCGCCGCCAGCGCATTGATCGGACGCGACGGGCTGCAATGGCGCGAAGAAGCGCTGCCGGAAGTTTAAGGCAGACCGCCAATGCTGCTCGATTCGATCCGCACCCAACTCGACTCGCTGTCGAAGTCGGAAAAAAAAGTCGCGCTCGCGGTACTGGAAAATCCCGAACTGACCATTTCTGAAAACATTACTTCTCTGGCGAAAAACGCGCAGGTATCCGAGCCGACCGTGGTGCGCTTTTGCCGGGCGATCGGTTATGACGGCTGGCACGAGTTCAAGCTGAAGCTGGCGCAGGGCCTGGCGGTGGCGCCGCCCGGCACGGACGAGTCGCCGCTGCAGGATGACCTCGCAATCGACCTTGTCAGCAAGATCTGCAGCCGTTCCATCAATACGCTGCTCGATCTGCGCAATAATCTCGACCCCGATGCGATCCAGCGCACACTGGACCTGCTTGCGCGCGCCAACAAGATCGAATTCTACGGCCAAGGCACTTCCGGCATCGTCGCGACCGATGCGCAGCACAAGTTTTTCCGTTCCGGCATCCCGACGGTTGCATACACCGATCCCCACATCCACAGCATCTCCGCCGCGCTGCTGCAAAAGGGCGATGTCGTCGTCGCCATCTCGCAGCGCGGCAGCAGCCCTCTCCTGTTGCGCAGCGTTCAACTCGCGCGCAGGGCCGGCGCCGATGTCGTCGCTCTGACGCCGAGCGGCACGCCGCTGGCGGAATTGGCCACCGTCCTGGTGCCGATCGACTTGCGTTTCGACGCCGACCCTTACACCCCGATTTCGGCACGCCTGGCGCACCTTGTGGTGATCGACATCCTGGCCGTCGGCCTGGCGTTGAAGCGCGGGCCGGAATTCCGCAGAAAAATGCAAAGCGCGCAAAAGGCGCTTCAAAAATTGGACATGCAATTCGACTCCTTTCTGCAGATGCCGCAAAATGCCAGGCGCTGAGAAATGTCGCATGGCAATTGCTCCGTCGTTGACCTGGCATAATCGAAAAACACGCGGGTTGCGTACAATAGACCCCATTATCCTGACGCGTTAACCGCATTCATATCCATCGCCATGAATCAACTCGAACAGCTCAAGCAATACACCACCATCGTCGCCGATACCGGCGATTTCCAGTCCATGAAGGCATTCGCGCCGCGCGATGCAACCACCAATCCGTCGCTGATCCTGAAGGCAGTCCAGAAAGAAGAGTACAAACCGCTTCTCGAAAAAGCGGTGCGCGACCACGGCGGCAAATCCATGGCCGACATCGCCGATCAATTGCTGGTCGCTTTCGGCCGGAGAATCCTCGACATCATCCCCGGCCGCGTCTCAACCGAAACCGATGCGCGCCTGTCGTTCGATACGCAAGGCACGATTGCAAAAGGCCGTACGCTGATCGGTCTCTACGAGGCCGCCGGCATCCCGCGCGAGCGCGTGCTGATCAAGATCGCATCGACCTGGGAAGGCATTCGCGCCGCGGAAGCGCTTGAAAAGGAAGGCATCCGCTGCAATATGACCTTGCTGTTCGCATTGCCGCAAGCAGCGGCGTGCGCCGATGCCGGTGCGCAGCTGATATCCCCTTTCGTCGGCCGCATCTACGATTGGTACAGGAAAGCGACCGGACAGGAGTACAGCGGCGCGGACGATCCCGGCGTGCAGTCGGTGAAACGCATCTATTCCTATTACAGGAAATTCAACTACAAGACCGAAGTGATGGGAGCGAGTTTCCGCAACACTTCGCAGATCGTCGAACTCGCCGGCTGCGATCTGCTGACGATCAGCCCGGAGCTGTTGCAGAAACTGGCCGGGAGCGATGCGCCCGTCAGCCGCAAGCTGAGCATGGAAGCCGCGCAATCGGCCGATCTGCAAAAATTGACGCTGGATGAAAAAACATTCCGCATGATGCTCAATGAGGACGCGATGGCGACCGAAAAGCTGTCCGAGGGCATTCGCCTGTTCTGCGCCGACTCGGCGAAGCTGGACAAGCTGATCGACGCGCTGCGCTGACTTGCCGCAACGGATTCACATTTTTTCCGTCTCGCCCGATTTGGGCTGCCACTTCATCAAGCGTTTTTCGATCATGCCGACCAGGGTATCGAGCACCAGTGCAAAAGCGGTCAATACGAGAATCCCCGCGAACACGGTATTGATGTCGAAGGTGCCCTCGGCCTGCAAAATCAGGTAGCCGACGCCGCGCGCCGATCCCAGGTATTCGCCGACGATCGCGCCGACGAACGCGAGACCGACCGAAGTATGCAGACTGGAAAAAACCCACGACGTCGCCGACGGCAGATAAACCGTACGCAGCAACTGGCGACCGTTCGCACCCAGCATTTTTGCGTTTGCCAGCACGATCGGGCTGACTTCCCGGACGCCCTGATAGACGTTGAAAAACACGATGAAAAACACCAGCGTGACTGCAAGGGCGACCTTGGACCAGATGCCCAGGCCGAACCACATCGCGAAAATCGGCGCCAGGATCACGCGCGGCATCGAATTGGCGGCCTTGATGTAGGGGTCCAGGATTTCGGAAGCCAGCGGAGAAAGCGCCAGCCACAATCCGATGCCGAGCCCGAGCGAGGTGCCGATAACGAACGCGAGCAGGGTTTCGGTCAGCGTCACCAGCAGATGCGAATAAATTTCGGCCGGAAAGCGCAACGTGAACCAGGTTGCATCGCCGAAGCCGACTTCCAGGTTGCCGCTGCCGACGGTGAACCATTGCCAGATGCGGACAAGCACCTTGATCGGTTCGCCGAAGAAAAACGCGGTCTGCGGATTGCGGGTCGCGAGATGCCAGATCGCGAAGAAAACGATCAGCACGAATATCTGCCAGATGCGCAGATTCTTGTGATTGGGCTTGATGGCGTTCCACATCGCTAGTCCGCGGGTTCAAGAGCATTCATCGCGGGAGAGGGCTGTTTCATGGTCTATGCACGCACCTTCTGTTGTTGATATCCCTTCAGCACCTCGTCGCGCAGCACTGCCCATATCTGCGCATGCAGCTCGACAAACCGCGGGTCCATCCTGATTTCGGCCACATCGCGCGGACGCGGCAGGTCAATCACGAATTCGCCGATCGGACGGGTCGCAGGGCCGGCCGACAACACCACTACGCGGTCCGACATTGCAATCGCTTCATCCAGATCATGCGTGATGAAGAGCACCGCTTTCTTCTTCGCGCTCCATAATTCCAGCACCTCGTTTTCCATCAGCTGCCGGGTCTGGATATCGAGCGCCGAAAACGGCTCGTCCATCAGGATGATATCGGGATCGAGAATCAGTGTCTGCGCCAACGCGACGCGCTTGCGCATGCCGCCCGACAACTGATGCGGATAGCGGTCGCCGAATCCCTGCAATCCGACCCGGGCCAGCCATTCACCGCCAAGCTTGCGTGCCTGCGCATCGTCGATGCCGCGAAATTGCAGGCCTGCGATGACGTTCTGCAGCGCACTGCGCCATGGCATCAGCGCCTCTGCCTGAAACATGTAGCCGGCGCGCCGATTGATGCCGCCGAGTTCTTCGCCGAATACCTTGACGCTGCCCGATGACGGTTCGAGCAAACCGGCGCCGACATTCAGCAAAGTCGATTTGCCGCAACCGGTCGGTCCGACCACGGACACGAATTCGCCGGCGCCGATCGACAACGTCGTATCTGCAACCGCCGTGTAGCGCTGCGACCGGTCATCCTTCGAGACAAAGGTGCAACTGATGTTGTCCAGGCAGAGCGCGGGCGTCATTTATATTTCGCGTTCGCCTTCTTCACCAGCTCATTCGTGTAAGTCCTGGACAGGTCGATGCTCTTGCCTGCCAGATCCGGTTCGAATGCCTGCAATGCCTTCAATGCCGTCTTCGGTCCCGCTTCTGGGAAATAACCATCCGGTGAAATCGCTTCACGCACGTTCCTGAATGCATCGAGATACAAGGCGCGGTCGCCAAGCTGATAACTTTCCGGCACCACCTTGATGATGTCGGAAGGACCGGCCTTCTGAATCCACTTCAAGGCGCGCACCATCGCATTGGCCAGCGCCTGCGAAGTGTTCGGATTTTTTTTCAGGAAGGCATCCGATGCATACAAAGTGGCGGCCGGCATCGGGCCGCCGAACACGGCAACGGTGTCCTTCAGCGTACGTGTGTCGGCAATCACCTTGATCTCGTTCTTTTGCTGCAGCATGGTGATCACCGGGTCGAGATTGGAGATCGCATCGATCTGGCCGCTGCGCAATGCGGACAATGCGCCGGCTGCGGTGCCGACTCCGATGAAGGAGACGTCCGTCGGTTTCAGGCCGCCCTTTGCGAGTACGAAATTCGCCATCATGTTGGTGGAAGAACCGGGTGCGGTCACGCCGATTTTCTTGCCTTTCAAATCCGCGATGGATTTGTAGTTGGGCATGGTCTTGGTCGACGCTCCGAACACGATTTGCGGTGCGCGCGCCTGCAATACGAATGCGGTAATCGGCTGTCCCTTGGCCTGCATGTTGATGGTATGCTCGTACGCGCCGGATACCACATCGGCGCTGCCGCCCACCAGCGCCTGCAGCGCCTTGGCGCCGCCGGCGAAATCGCTGATCTCGACCTGCAACCCCTCATCCTTGAAATACCCCAATTGTTCCGCGATTGTCAGCGGCAGGTAATAAAGCAGATTTTTGCCGCCGACAGCGATCGAAACTTTCTGTTTTTCGAGCGTCTGTGCAAACAGCTTGCCGTTGAACGTGAAATAACCCAGCAGGAACAGGCCGAGCGCTATCGCAAATTGTTTCCAATTGATTTTCATATTGCCTCCTCGGATGAGTTTTTTAGAGGTCTGCTGCCTGATTGGCGTGACTGATGCAGGCAATGGATTTGCGCCAGGCCCGGCGCAAATCCTCGCAATAGCCAAAGCTGCCGTGCGAAAAATGCGCTCTTGCCGGTCACATCACAGTCACATCAATTACAAAACGGATCTAGAGCACGCCGTCGCGTCTTAACTGCGCGATCTGCGCATCATCATACCCCAGCGCATGCAGAATTTCATCGTTGTGCTCGCCCAGCGCCGGACCGAGCCATCTGGTCGTGCCGGGCGTCTCGGAAAGCTTGGGCGTAACGGCAGGCAGCTTGATCGGCGTGCCGTCGCTGAACGCATGCTGTTCGAACATGCCGCGCGCCAGGAACTGCGGATCGGTCATCATGTCGCGCACGGAATAAATCTTGCTGACCGGCACATCCGCCGCTTTCAGCGCAGCCAGCGCACTGTCGATGTCTTGCGTGCTGCACCATGCCTGAATCGCGCCGTCGATCCGGTCCGTGTGCGGCACGCGGCCGTCATTACGGGCGAGCTCGGGATCGCCGGCCATATCGTCGCGTCCGATCGCCAGCATCAGACGCCTGAAAATCGCATCGCCGTTGCCTGCGATGACGATGTTCTCGCCGTCCCGCGTCGTGTAGGTATTGGACGGTACGATGCCCGGCAGCGCGCCGCCGGTGCGCTCGCGCACGACACCGGCATGGTCGTATTCGGGCACCAGCGACTCCATCATGTTGAACACGGCTTCATACAACGCCACATCCACCATCTGGCCCTGCCCTGCAACGCATTGCGCGCCGGTCTTGCCGTTCCAGCGGCCGCCGGTCACGTCGCGATGGCGCAATGCCATCATCGCGCCGATCACGCCATGCAGCGCCGCGACCGAATCGCCGATCGAAATGCCGATGCGCACCGGCGGCCGGTCCGGATGACCGGACACATAGCGCATGCCGCCCATCGATTCGCCGATCGCGCCGAAACCCGGCAAGTCTTTCATCGGGCCGGTCTGGCCATAGCCGGACAGCCGCACCATGATAGTGGCCGGGTTTTCCGCCTTCAGCTGTTCATAACCGACGTCCCATTTTTCCAGCACGCCGGGGCGATAATTTTCAATGATGACGTCGGCATCCAATGCGAGCCGTTTCGCAATCTGCCGGCCGCGCGGGTCTTTCATGTTCAGCGTCACGCTTTTCTTGTTGCGCGCCTGGACCGACCACCACAGCGATGTGCCGTCTTTCAGCACGCGCCATTGCCGGATCGGATCGCCGCCGTCGGGCGACTCGATCTTGATGACATCGGCGCCGAATTCGGCCAGCATCCGCGAGCAGAAGGGTCCGGCGATCAGCGTGCCGAGTTCAAGTACCTTGATGCCGGCCAATGGACCTGCAGATGCTTTCGTATGCATGAGGTGATCAGGAGGAAAACTGCATTATTGCACCGGGACCGGACTTGTAAAAGTCTATGTTGCGCGCCGATCCAGCATTGCCCGCGCGATCGTGCCCGCGTCGACGTATTCCAGTTCACCGCCGACCGGCACGCCGCGTGCAAGGCGGCTGACCTTCAAACCGCGCGCTTTCAGCGTTTCGCTGATGTAGTGAGCCGTGGCTTCGCCTTCATTGGTGAAATTGGTGGCAAGCACCACTTCCGCCACGATGCCGTCGGCGGCGCGCGCCATCAGCTTTTCAAGATGGATGTCTTTGGGGCCGATGCCGTCGAGCGGCGACAAGCGCCCCATCAAAACAAAGTACAGGCCCTTGTACGTCAGCGTCTGCTCGATCATCAACTGATCGCCGGGCGTCTCGACCACGCACAGCAGGCTCGCATCGCGCTCCGGGTCGAGGCAGGTTTCACATACCTCGTTCTCGGTGAACGTATTGCACATCGCGCAGTGACGTATCTTCTCGACCGCTTGCGACATGGCGCGTCCAAGCAATGCCGCGCCTTCGCGATCGTGCTGCATCAGGTGGTAAGCCATGCGCTGGGCCGATTTCGGCCCGACGCCGGGCAGACGCCGCAACGCTTCGGTCAGGAATTCGAGGCTGGAAGGTGATTTCACTTAATTTAAAACGGCAGCTTGAAGCCGGGCGGCAGCGGCATGCCGGCGGTCATGCCGGCCATCTTTTCCTGCGACATCGCTTCCGCTTTGCGCACTGCATCGTTGAATGCAGCGGCCACCAGGTCTTCCAGCATATCCTTGTCGTCGCCCAGCAGCGACGGATCGATCGATACGCGCTTGACATCGTTTTTGCAGGTCATCACGACCTTCACCATGCCGGCGCCGGACTGGCCTTCGACTTCGATCGTCGCCAGTTGCTCCTGCATCTTTTTCATGTTGTCCTGCATCGCCTGGGCTTGCTTCATCAGCCCTGCAAGTTGGCCCTTCATCATGGTCATGCTCCTTTGTGATTTGCCGGGAACGGAGTTTCGCTGCACCTGTTCGGATATCTGCATCGACTCTTGATGTCCCGCCAATAATTAAACCGGTTTGATCGATCCGGGCACGATAGTCGCGCCGAATTCGCGCATCAATGTCTGCACGAACGGATCGCTTTGCATAGTCTGCTCTGCTTCACGCTGGCGCGCGGCACGCTCGGCCAGCGCCTGTGCATTGGCAGTCTGCCGCACCGCGCCGACCTCGGTATTGACGCGTATCGGCTGGCCGAAGTGCTCGGACAATGCGGCGGCCAGCTTATCGATACTGCCGGCCGAACACAATGTCTCCACCGGCACCTTCAAATGAAATTGAATATTGCCGCCGTCGTTGCCGCACTTGACCAGTTCGCTTTGCTGCGCAAGTTGCTGTACTACGCCGCGCACCGGCAAGGCGGCGGCAAGCTGCGGCCAATTGCCGTCCCAATTCAAGGCAGAAACAGGATGCAGCGTCGGCGCTTGCTGCGCGTCGATCGGCTGTTGCTCGTTTTCTTCTATGGTCACTATCCGAATCTGCTCAACTGCCGGTCCGGCCGCTACGCCGGACTCAGTTTTTTTTTGAGCCGCCGGACTGGAAGAATCGGATGCCGGGCGTTCTGCCGGCTCGGGGTTAAAGTCCTCCCAGGGAGCCACGATCGCCTCTGCCGCATTTTTCGATGGCGCCGGCGCTGCCGCAACCGGCGCCTGCTGCGGCCGGCTTCCGCCGCGCGCCGCCTCAAGCGCAGCGCGCGCAGGGCTCAACCCGGCCGACGTCCGGGGGATAGTCGCGGCGGCGGCCGCCGCAGGCGCAGCCGATCTTGCCGGCGCGGAAGCGGAAGCCGGAACAGCAGACGGCAATGCCGCAGCAGGCGCCGGCTTGCTTTCAGCGCCGCCGATGCCGGGCCTGAAAGCAAGCATCCGCAGCAAGGTCATCGAAAATCCCGCGTACTCGTCCGGCGCCAAGCCCAATTCATTACGTCCGTGCACGGCGATCTGGTAAAACAATTGCACCTCTTCCGCATCGAATGCCGTCGCCAGCCGCATGACGTCGGCACGTTCCGGCAAATCTTCCGGCACCGCCGAAGGCACCGTCTGCGCCAGCGCAATCCGGTGCAGCAGTACGCCGAGGTCTTGCAATGCGGCGTTGTAAGACAGGCTGCGCGTGGCCATCTCGTCGGCTATCGTCAGCAAACCGGCGCCGTCCTTGATCGCCAGCGCATCGAGCACCCGGATCAGGTACGATTGATCGAGCGCGCCGAGCATGCCCTGCACCGCTTCCAGCGTGACCCTGCCGGCCGCATAGGCGATCGCCTGGTCCGTCAGCGACAGTGCGTCGCGCATCGAGCCATGTGCGCCTTGCGCGAGCAGCCGCAAGGCAGGCGTGTCGAATGCAATGTTTTCCTGACCGAGAATGTTTTCGAGATGTCCGACGATATGACCCGGCGGCATTTGCTTCAGGTTGAATTGCAGGCAACGCGACAATACCGTAACGGGAATTTTCTGCGGATCGGTCGTCGCCAGGATGAATTTGACGTGCTCCGGCGGTTCTTCCAGCGTTTTCAACATCGAATTGAACGCATGGTTGGTCAGCATGTGAACTTCGTCGATCATGTAAACCTTGAAACGCGCATTGGACGGCGCATACACGGCCTGCTCGAGCAATTGCGCCATTTCGTCGACGCCGCGATTCGATGCTGCATCCATTTCAATGTAATCGACGAATCGTCCGGCGTCGATTGCCGTACAGGCATCGCATACGCCGCACGGCTGCGCGGTGATGCCGCCGTTCCCATCGGGACCCTGGCAATTGAACGATTTCGCCAGAATGCGCGACAGCGTGGTTTTGCCGACACCGCGCGTCCCGGTGAACAGATAGGCGTGATGCAACCGTTTTTGCTCCAGTGCATGTGTCAGCGCCCGCACGACGTGCTCTTGCCCGACGAGCGTGTCGAAGCTCTTGGGGCGGTATTTTCGGGCGAGAACTTGATAGGACATATGGGCGCCGGATATTAAATATAAACAGCATTTTACCTGACACCCGGCGAAGGTTTGAAACAGATCGCTTCCGGATTGTTTTCCGCCTGATGACAGAATGGGAATGGATGAATATTCACTTTGATACTTGATGATTTTTAATCGAAAATTAACGCATCGATAATTATTTATCGGATAAATTTGCCGCAGGTTTAAACTTATATAAGCGTTTGCAAATATCGAGACGCGTCAGACAAGGACATGGACATGCAATGGCCGACGCACGAAGTCACGAATCAGGTACCGGAACTTCATGACTACAATATTTTCACGACCGATATCGCATTGACGGACGGCGTTCGGCGCGAACAGGCGGGCTGGCATGAGGCAAACTTGACGCGCTCCGGAGCCGAGCTTGGCAGCAGGGAAATATTGCATCTGGGATATCTGGCAAATCATCATCTTCCCGAACTTGTCACGCACGACCGCTTCGGCAACCGCATCGATTGCGTGGAATTTCATCCGAGCTGGCATGAACTGCTGCGCCTGTTGCGGCGGGAAGGATTGCATGCATTGCCATGGATGCAGCCGGGACCGGGCGCGCATGTCGCCCGCGCCGCCGGTTATTTCATGCATTCGCAGGTAGAAGCGGGCTCGCTTTGCCCGACCACGATGACGTTCGCGTCGATTCCGGTTTTGCAGAACGAGCCCGCATTATTCGCAAGTCTGCAATCAAAGCTGTTCTCGTGCGAACACGACCCGCGCGATCTGCCGCTTGCGCAAAAGAATTCGATCCTGATCGGCATGGGCATGACGGAGAAACAAGGGGGATCCGACGTGCGCACCAACACTACTGTTGCACGGCCTCTGAACGGCGAAGGGCGCGGCGCCGAATACGCATTGACCGGCCACAAATGGTTTTTCTCCGCGCCGATGTGCGATGCGCATCTGGTGCTGGCGCGTACCGATGCGGGCCTGTCGTGCTTCTTCGTGCCGCGCTGGCGTCCTGACGGCCGCAAGAATGCAGTGCTGGTGCAACGGCTGAAAGACAAGCTGGGCAACCGCTCCAACTCCAGCAGCGAAGTCGAATTCCAGGATGCCTGCGGTGTGATGGTCGGGGACGAAGGACGCGGCATACCGACCATTATCGAAATGGCCAGCCATACGCGGCTCGATTGCGTGATCGGCAGCGCGGGGCTGATGCGCCAAGCGTTCGTGCAGGCCGCGCATCATGCGAAACATCGCACCGCGTTCGGACGGCATCTGGCGGAACAGCCGCTGATGCGCAACGTCCTGTCCGATCTTGCGCTGGAAAGCGAAGCGGCGACGCTGCTGATGCTGCGCCTGGCGCGCGCGTTTGAAACCCCCGGCGATCCGTTGCAGCGCGCATGGCGCCGCATCGTGACGCCCGCCGCAAAATTCTGGATCTGCAAACGCGCGCTGGAATTCACCGGCGAATGCATGGAAGTATGGGGCGGCAACGGTTACGTCGAAAACGGCCCGATGGCACGGCTGTATCGGGAAGCGCCGGTCAATTCGATCTGGGAAGGCTCGGGCAATGTGATGTGCCTGGATGTGCTGCGCGCAGTCGAGCGCGAAGCCGAAGGATTTTTACTGTTGCTGAGTCAATTGAACGATGTGGCCGCGGCGCATCCCGGCTTGCGCAATCTGGTAGCTGCGTTGCGCAACGATCTGGCGATGCCGCCGGAGCAGCGCGAGATGCTGGCGCGCCGTTTCGTGCAACGGCTGGTCATTGCGGTGCAGGGGAGCCTGATGCTGCAGCACGCGCCGGCTGCGGTGGCCGAGGCATTCATTGCCAGCCGGATCGATGCCGAATGCGGCCGGGTGTACGGCACCCTGGCGGCGCCGGCTCTGCAGCAGGAAATCCTCAACCGTGCTTGGCCCGTCTAGGTATATCGGGTTCCGGAAATGCTCTCACATCCGATTCCAGTTGCAGCGGACCTGCGCCGCTGAACCGATCGAGGAAAATATAGATTACCGGCGTGATGAAAAGCGTAATCACTTGCGACACCAGCAGGCCGCCGACGATCGCCACGCCGAGCGGTTGACGCAACTCCGCACCGGCGCCCAGGCCGAGCGCAATCGGCACCGCGCCCATCAAGGCGGCAAACGTGGTCATCATGATCGGCCTGAAGCGCAGCAGACACGCGGTGCGAATCGCCTCGACCGGATTCATTCCCTTCGTACGCTGCGCATCGAGCGCAAAATCGATCATCATGATCGCGTTTTTCTTCACGATGCCGATCAGCATCAGGATGCCGATCGTGGCGATCAACGTCAGTTCAAAACCGAATAGCCGCAACGTCAGCAATGCGCCGACAGCGGCCGACGGCAGTCCGGCCAGGATCGTGAGCGGATGAATGTAGCTTTCATAGAGTACGCCCAGCAGGATGTAGATTACGGTGACGGCCAGCAAGAGCAATGTCATTTGACTGCCTTGCGATGACTGGAACACTTTGGCATCCCCGGCATATGAAGTGATGATGCTGGCAGGCATCTGCATGTCTGCCTTGATCTGGTCCAGTTTTGCGCTGGCATCTCCCAGCGGCACATCGGGCGCGAGATTGAATGAGATAGTGATCGCCTGCAATTGGCCTTGATGGTTAACGGAAATCGCGCCGGCAGTGCGCTGCACGGTGGCCATGCTGAGCAACGGCAATAATGCCCCGGTTTTGCTGCGGACGTAAATTTTGTTCAAGTCGGCTTCATCCTGCTGTCCCCAATTTGCATCCTGCAGAATGACCTGATAACTATTGCTGCTGGTAAAAATCGTCGATACCTGCCGGTCGCCGTACGCGCTGTATAGCGCAGTACGGATATCCTGGATTTGCACGCCCGCTGCGTTGGCACGATCGCGGTTGATTTCGACGACTGCCTCCAGGCCCTTCAGCTGCGAGTCGCTCGTCACATCGCGAAACACCGGATCGGCGCGCATCTTCGTCTGTAATTGTTCGGACCAGCCGCTCAGTTCATCCGCATGTACGCTTTGCAAGACATACTGATAACGGCTTTTACTGGATCTGCCGCCCAACCGCAAATTCTGTACGGGCGTCAGGTAGACGGACATTCCGGGCACGTTGCTCACCTTGCGGCGCAGTTGTTCCAGCACGTTGTCCATCGGCTTGCGTTCGCTGCGCGGCTTCAGGCCGATAAACAACGAGCCGGTGTTGCTGCCGCTCACCCTCGATGCGACGCTATCGACATTCGGATCGCGTTGAATGATATTCGCGGCATTTTGCACCAGCGCGACCATGGTCGGATAAGAAGCGTCCTGCGGGCCCTCGACAGTGGCACTGATTTGACCGATGTCTTCGCTTGGGAAAAAGCCCTTTGGGATGGTGGCAAACAATAATGCGGTCACGAAGAACGTTGCGATCGCGCCGAGCAGGATTGTCTTGCTGTGTTTGAGGCACCAATCGAGCCCGCGCGCGTACGAGCCGAGCACCGCATTGAAACCCTTTTCGAACGAGCGGTGCAGCCAGCTTTCATTCTCGTGCGTTTCGTGCTTCAGGTAACGGCTGCACAGCATCGGCACAAGGGACAGCGAAACCGCGGCCGAGACCAGGATGGCAAGCGACACCACTGCCGCGAATTCATGGAACATCAGGCCGATCACGCCGGGCATGAAAAAGACCGGTATGAACACCGCCACCAGCGAAATCGAGATCGACATGATCGTGAATCCGACTTCACGCGAGCCCTTGAGAGCGGCCGCCAGCGGTTCCATGCCCTCTTCCACGTGACGCACGATATTTTCCAGCATGACGATCGCGTCATCGACCACCAGTCCGACCGAGATCGTGATGCCCAGCAGCGATATGTTGTCGAGGCTGTATCCGAGCCAATACATCAGCGCACAGCAGCCTATCAATGAAATCGGCAAAGACAGCACGGGAATGACCGTGGCGGATAGCCGTTTCAGGAACAGGAAGATCACCAGCACGACCAGTATGATCGTCAGCCCCAATGTAAACTTGACGTCGTGGATCGCATCGCGAATGGACACCGAGCGATCGTTCAATACGTGGACATCGATCGAGGCCGGCATCTGCGCCTTAAATTGCGGCAATGTTGCCTTTACCGCATCGACCACGGCAACCGTATTGGCATTCGGCTGACGCTGCACCGCCAACAGAATGGACGGCTCTCCATTGGACCAGCTGCCGCTCTTGGTCGACTCGACACTGTCTTCGACCTCGGCGACATCCTTCAGCCGCGTCGTCAGCCCGTCGCGGCTGCTGATCACCAGATTGCCGAACTCTGCCGCGTTGCGCAGCTGTTCATTTGCCTGCAGAGTCAGGCTCTGGCGCGGGCCATCCAGCACGCCGACCGGACCATTGGCATTCGCTGCGCGAACCGACGCAGCCAATTCATCCATCGTCATATTGCGTGCCGCCAATTGATCCGTTTTCGCCTTGATCCGCACTGCAAAACGCCGCTGACCGTACACGGATACCTGAGCCACGCCGTCGATGGTCGACAGCGAAGGCGAAATCAGATTTTCCGCATAATCGTCCAGCTCTGCCAGCGAAATGGATGGCGATGTCAGCGCAACCAGCAAAACGGGAGCGTCCGCCGGATTGACCTTGCGATAGGCCGGCAGCGAAGTCATTTCCGTCGGCAAACTGCGCTGTGCCCGCAGCAACGCCGCTTGCACGTCGACCGCGGCGGCATCGATATCGCGGTCAGGATTGAATTCGAGCGTGATTGACGTGTTGCCCAGCGTATTGGTCGAACTGATGGTGGCCAGTCCGGAGATCGTCGAGAATTGTTTTTCCAGCGGCGTCGCAACCGATGCGGCCATGATCTCGGGACTGGCGCCCGGCAGCACTCCGGTGACATTGATGACCGGCGTGTTATAGCTCGGAAGCGCAGCAATCGGGAGATTGTTGTAGGCAAAGACTCCGACGACGACAATGGCCACGGATAGCAGCACGGTCATCACCGGGCGCCGAATGCATAATTCCGAAATATTCACGGTGTGCTTTATGTTGGACGAGATTATTGTGGGGCGCTTTTCTTTCCGCCTTTTCCATTTTTTCCGGTGGCTGCCGGCGTGGCCTGCATTTCTTTAACTTTAGCACCTGGACGCAGATTTTGTGTACCTTCGATCACAACACGGGTACCGGCGGCAATGCCGGAAACTGCGGCCTGGCCGTTATCGATCGTCACAACCTCGATTTTCTGCATCTTTACCGTCTCGTCGGGCTGCACCACGTAAACAGATTTTTCGACGGGCCCGGTCACGACCGCCTGCGCCGGAACGACGACAGCATTGGAAAGGGTGCGCGACACCAGACTGACATTGACGAAAGTGCCCGGCCACATCTTGCGGTCTTTATTCGGAAATTCGGCCTTCATCCTGATCGTGCCGGTTTGCGTATCGGACGTGTTATCGATGAAAACCAGCTTGCCTTCCACTTGCCCACCACCCGCCAGCTGCGCAACCACAGGCGCATCGCCTTTTGGGTAGGTCGCAACAATGTACGTCAACTCCCGTTCCGGCACAGCGAAGGCGACTGCGATCGGATCGATCTGCGAAATCGTGACCATCGGCGTGCTCGAAGGCTGCGCCAGGCTTCCCGGATGGACTGTGATTGCACCGATGCGGCCGCTGATGCTGGCTGTAATCTGGTTATAGCTGAGCACGACATTGCTTGACTGGGCTGCCGCCTGGTCCGCTTTCAAGGTGCCGCGCAACGCGTCGACTTTATTGCGCGCCGTATCGACTACCGCCTCCGCGACAAACTTTTTGGCAAACAATTCCTGATTCCGCTTCAGCGTATTTTCCGCATCGGCCAGATCGGCGCGATCCCGGGCAACTTGGGCCTGCGCCTTGTCGACATTGGATGTGTCGTTACGCTGATCGAGCGTAAACAACAGCTGTCCGGCGCGCACTTCCTGCCCCTCATTGACATGCACGGCACGCACAATATTCTGGACCTGGGGACGTACATCCACTGTATTGAACGCAGTAACAGTGCCATTCGCATAAACCGTGATCGGAATCGATTTCTGCTGGGCCACCCCGCTTCTGATCACCTGCACCGGATTACGCGGTTGCCTGGCGCTTGTATCGGACTTGCTATTCAAGGCGAAATAGATACCTGCGCCGGCCGCCAATAATATTGCGGCGATCAGAAATTGTTTACTTGTTACGCGCATATTGAATAATCAGATGATTTAGGAAATTGCCGGCAAAGTTACGTAGCCGAAAGATAATACTTGATTGCGTCAGTTTTCTTTCGATTAATTCGATAGCTATACTATCGAATAGCATAATATTCTAATTCTCAAGCATTTATCGGGCCATGTAAATGACTAAACGTTTAAAAGACAATGCCGATCCGGTTGAATATCAGCGCGAATTAGGCAAGACGATTGGAGAAGTTTCGCGCGCCTGGCGCCATGAAATGAATCACCAGCTCAAACCGTTGGGCCTGAATCTATCAATGCGGCAAGTGTTGATGCAATTACACCGCAATCCTGAAGGATTGATTCAACGCGACTTAGCGCGCAGACTCGGCATCGAAGGACCGACTCTTGTCCGTCTGCTGGATTTGCTGGAACGGAAGGACTGGATTCAACGCCTGGCCGCGCCGGACGACAAGCGGCGCAAATATTCGGTGTTGACGCCCAAGGCGGCAGAACAAATAAAGACGATTGAAAAACTGTCCGGAAAATTAAGCCACAAGATGATGAAAGGCCTGTCTGCCGGCGAGATCGAATCAAGCCTGCATGTGATGCGGCGCATTCGGGATAATCTGGTGGAATCGTGAATGCCTGCGATCCGGCAGGCACAGTTGGCAGACAGCAAACTTGCAAGTCGGCTTGCCGCAGCGAAGAAAGAGGCGAGCCTTGTCTACGGCACTTATGGGAAATGGCTGTGGCTGCTTCGTTCCCGACCTGACCAGATTGGCCATGCCACAATGCGCAGGGGCCCGCCATCTGGAATTTTACCAGAAAAGCACTGCGCGCGCTCTTGTATATTGGCCGTAGATCGGTATGACCGGACATGCAGAGGAGGATGCCGGCCCGGCGATTTGGGTCCGAATTGCGAAATCCGCGATAACCGGCACGTCGAGCGTATCCGTTTGCGCCGCCTTGCAGCCGGCTCAAGCGAACCGCTCGGCGCTCACAATCCCAACTCTTCCCATATCCGGTCTACCCTCGTCTTCACTTCCTCGGTCATGGCAATCGGCCGGCCCCATTCCCGGCTGGTTTCACCCGGCCATTTATTGGTGGCATCAATTCCCATCTTGCTGCCCAAACCGCTGACCGGCGACGCGAAATCCAGATAATCGATCGGCGTGTTCTCTACCAGCATGGTGTCGCGCATCGGATCCACCCGGGTAGTCATCGCCCAGATCACTTCTTTCCAGTCGCGAATATCGACATCTTCATCGACCACGATGATGAACTTGGTATACATGAACTGGCGCAGAAAGCTCCAGACGCCGAACATCACGCGCCTGGCATGCCCCGGATAGGACTTTTTCATCTGCACCACGGCCATGCGGTAACTGCAACCTTCGGGCGGCAGGTAAAAATCGGTGATCTCGGCAAACTGTTTCTGCAGAAGCGGAATGAATACTTCATTGAGGGCCACGCCCAGGATTGCCGGCTCGTCGGGCGGTTTCCCGGTATATGTAGAATGATAGATCGGGTCGCGCCGCATCGTAATACGGTCGATGGTGAAAACCGGGAACCAGTCCTGTTCATTGTAATAACCGGTGTGATCGCCGAATGGCCCTTCCAGAGCCATTTCGTAACCGTTATCCGGACGAGAAGGGCCTTTAGCGCCCTTTTGTCCTTCCAATGCGTGTTCGTAGCCGCTTGGATGCGACTCATCCGGATAGATATGCCCTTCCAGTACGATCTCGGCGGAAGCCGGTACCCGCAATTCGCTCCCCATGGCTTTCACCAGCTCGGTGCGGCTGCCGCGCAACAGACCGGCAAATTGATATTCCGACAGGCTGTCCGGCACCGGGGTCACCGCACCCAATATAGTGGCGGGGTCGGCGCCGAGCGCAACCGCTATCGGATAGGGCCGGCCGGGATTGGCAATGCAATGCTCGCGGAAATCCAGTGCGCCGCCCCTTTGCGCCAACCAGCGCATGATGACTTTATTGCGGCCAATGACTTGCTGGCGGTAGATGCCCAGATTCTGACGCTTCTTGTGCGGGCCCTTGGTAATGACCAGTCCCCATGTAATAAGAGGCGCGATATCGCCCGGCCAGCAATGCTGGATCGGCAGCTTGGCAAGATCGACATCGTTGCCCTCCCAAATAATGTCCTGGCACCGGGCCGTGCGCAATTCCTTGGGCGCCATGTCCCATAGCGATTTCACCATCGAGCCCAGGCCCAGTACATCCTTGAAGCCTTTTGGAGGCTCGGGTTCCTTCAGCATCGCCAGCACATGTCCGATCCTGCGCAGTTCGCTCACATTTTCTGCACCCATGCCGAGCGCCACGCGGCGCGGTGTGCCGAAAAGATTTCCAAGCACTGGGATATTCTGTTGTGTCGGTTTATCGAATAAAAGCGCCGGCCCGCCGGCCCGCAGAGTGCGGTCGCATATTTCTGTCATTTCCAAATACGGAGAGACGGGAACTTTTATGTGCTTAAGCTCACCTAACTGTTGCAGTTGATTAATAAAGTCCCGCAAATCGGCATATTTCATATTATTTGATATTTTTCAAATGTGACCATTGTTAATCAGGTAATGATGGCAAGTACCTGATTTCATTGATTTTTGATGCAGTGCAACGCGAAAAGTAAGACATAAAAGTTATTGAATTCCGTTTTTATAGTATTGACTTGATATAAACAGCCTCCTACAATTCGCGCAACTTGATGAGGAAGCTAGCTTTTTGATATCGAAGGCGCAGCAAAACAAGCCAAATCAGCACACGGGGACCGGGGCCCCACATGACATTTTAAGGAGTGTTTTCAAAAGGCGTCTGCCTTACCCCCGAAAAAAGTTGCCTGCCACTGACTCGCCGCTATAAAGAGGCCCAGTCAGTAAAAAGCAACTCCGGCGTCTGCCGTGCGCGCCATGCGCCGACAGACGATATTTCTGGTTCGCGGTATGTACAAGCATCTACAAGAATACGCCTGTATTGGGTGTTTGCATTTGCCGCGATGACTCAGGAGGTCTAATGATTAATCGATTGACAAGGGCTGTACTCGGCTCTACGCGGCAAGCAGCCAGCCAAACCGGCGCATGGGCAGTCATTGTCCGTGACACGGTCAGCGGCTTCAGAACTACCGCGCATCATGCATTGATGTTTGCGGGCATCACCGCGCTTGGCGCGCTTGGCATCATGTTCGTCAAGCCCGACCTGGCCGATCACCTCAAGGCGCTCTCGCCATTTTCGACAGAATCGACAGAAGCGGCACAACAGCAGAGCGTCGCGGTTCCGCAGTTAGCCAATTTCATGGAGGTATCGCCGAAGCCGGTTGCAACGACGGCCGATATCAGCCAAGCCGCTGTGGCACCCAAGGCAATTCCGGCCCAAACGGCGAAACCGATGTCCGAAGAAGAAAACAAGCTCGTCGGCACTTCGCGCCAGCAGCAATGGGTTACCAATTGGTTGTCCAAGCGCTATCGTGTCGCAGGCGATGCGACCAACATGCTCGTTTCGTCGGCGTATCTGACGGCGAAGGAAATCAAACTCGATCCCTTGCTGATCCTGGCTGTCATGGCGATCGAATCCCGGTTCAACCCATTTGCCGAAAGTCCCGTCGGCGCTCAAGGTCTGATGCAGGTCATGTCGAAATTGCATCATGAAAAATTCCAGGATCTGGGCGGCGTCAAGGCGGCATTGAATCCCGTAGCCAATATCAAGGTAGGGTCGCTGATCCTGAAAGACTACGTGAAGCGCGGCGGCTCGGTCGAAGCCGGATTGAAACTGTATGTAGGGGCTGCCGATTCCGAGACCGATTCCGGCTACGGCGCCAAGGTGCTTGCGGAATATCGCCGGCTGAAGGATGTTGCCATGGGCAAGAAGGTACCGGCATTTTCAACAGCGGCGCGGGTGCAGCAGAAGCGTCCCGAGCGCGCGACTGATGAGAAAAGCGAAGCGCTGACCGAGGCTGAAACCGCATCGGGCGAGCAGCCGGTATAACGAACCGCCGGCTGCCGCATTCAGGCAGCACATTGCGGTCGTTATTGTCAAAAAGGAGCCTGCAGGCTCCTTTTTGATTGGTTGTGTTGCTACACTCTTACCCCGCTTTGCGTACCGAGAAGAACCTTCGTAAACGGTCAATCGCTTCCCGCAGGTTTTCCATCGAGGTCGCATAAGACACGCGCACATATTGATGTGCGGTGTACGGCCCGAAATCGAGCCCCGGCACCAGCACCACGCCGGCCCGATGCAACATGTCGATTGTCAACTGATCCGCATCGTTCGACAACGCCGTGCAATCGGCATAGACATAAAACGCGCCGTCCGGCGTAACCGGGACCTTGAAACCCAACTCGCACAGAGACGGAATAATGTAATCGCGGCGACGCTTGAATTCGGCTTTGCGCGCTTCGTAAATGGCGATTGATTCTGCTGAAAAGCATGCGACGCCTGCATGCTGGGCGATGCTGGACGCGCAAATGAACAGGTTCTGCGCCAGTTTTTCAATCTGCGGCACCAATGACTCGGGCACCACCAGCCAGCCGAGACGCCAGCCGGTCATGTTGAAATACTTGGAAAAACTGTTGATCACAATGATGTCGTCGCCCAGCGACAATGCCGAAAACGGCGGCGCATCGTACGTCAATCCTTGATAAATCTCGTCGACGATGGTGAATCCCTGCTTTTCCCTGACCGCCGCAACAATCCTGCGCAATTCGTCATCGGCAATGGACGTGCCGGTCGGATTCGACGGCGACGCCAGCAATACGCCGCGCGTGGCAGGAGTCCAGTGTTCACGCACCATCGCTTCGGATAACTGGAAACGCTGTGCGGGACCGCTCGGAATCATCCTGGCGACACCTTCGAAAGCAGCCACAAAGTGGCGGTTGCACGGATACGATGGATCGGGCATCAGCACTTCCGCGCCCTTGTCGACCAGCGCAGCACATGCCAGCAGAAGCGCCGCCGAGGCGCCTGCCGTCACGATGATGCGCGATGGCGCAATATCCAGTCCGTAGACCTGCCGATAATGAATCGAAATCGCTTCGCGTAGTGCAGGAATGCCGGTCGCCGACGTGTATTGCATTTTGCCGTCAGCCATCGCTCGGGTTGCGGCTTCGATAACGGGAGGTGCGGCGGTGAAGTCGGGCTCGCCGATGCCCATGTGAATAATGTGGCGGCCCTGCTTTTCGAGTTCCGCTGCCGTCTTTGCGAGTTCCATCACATGGAACGGTTCAATCTTATCGAGGCGGGAAGCCAGATGCGTTGGATTCATGGGATAACTCTTTGCAAGCTTTGACTGCGATATTCCTTATGACCCTCTGGCTGCGCCGGTTTCGACATCGCGCACTTTGGCTGCAAGCTTGTCGAGTACGCCGTTGACGTACTTGTGCCCGTCGATACCGCCGAACGATTTGGTCAGTTCGACTGCTTCGTTGATCACTACCTTGTAAGGAATCTCGATGTGATTTTTCAGTTCGTATGCGCCAATCAATAATGCCGCATGCTCGACCGGCGACAATTGCGCGATCGGGCGGTCGATCAGCGGCGTCAGACCGGCACGCAGTTCAACCGCATCCTTGATCGTGCCGTACAACAGCGCATCGAAGTGAACCTTGTCGGCCTTGTCGAAGCCGTGCGCCTCGCGGATATGTGCTTCAATCGCACCCGCGTCTTCATTGTTCAACAGCCATTGATAAAGGCCTTGCAGCGCAAATTCGCGCGCGCGATGGCGCGGTGTGCGGTTTTTGCTGGGATTGGCGTGCAGAGATTTTTGGGTCATGGCTCGATTTCGATCCTGTCGATACATCAGGACCAGTTGAAAAGGTTAAAAACATACGTTCTGCGGGGCAATCGAGACTTCTCCAGCCACGTACCTGCAGGCATCACTCTTCGTCGGCGGCTTCCCCTAGCTCTTCCAGGGCAATCGCCAGGTTGGCCAATTCGACCGCAACACGCGCGGCGTCGGCGCCTTTCTCGGCCATTCGTGCTTCTGCCTGCTCATCGGTATCGGTTGTCAGCACCGCATTGGCGATCGGAATGCCGAAATCCAGTCCGACCCTGGTAATGCCGGCTCCGGATTCGTTCGATACCAGTTCGAAGTGATAGGTTTCGCCGCGGATCACTGCGCCGATGGCAATCAGCGCATCGAACTGCTGGGTTTGCGCCATTTTCTGCAATGCCAGCGGAATTTCCAGCGCGCCCGGTACAGTCACATGCAGCACATCCTCGTCTTCGACGCCCAGGCGCTTGAGTTCGGCCAGGCAAGCTGACAACAGCCCATGGCAAACGTCTTCATTAAAGCGGGCCTGTGCAATACCGATGCGCAATCCTTGCCCATCCAGATTGATTTCGTACATTCCTACGGTCATGGCTTTCCTTTATGCGCAGCGGCGCGTGATCCTCTGATTAGCCTTCCAAGGAAAACCACTGGATATAGTGTCAAAACAAAATCCAGTGAATTTCAGGTTTCGCAAAAAAGCATTCAGCTATTAGGCTTGGCTTGATAACCGACGACTTCCAGATCGAAACCGGTCATCGACGGCATTTTTCTGGGGCTGGCGAGCAGTTTCATCTTGCGCACTCCCAGGTCTTTCAGAATCTGCGCTCCGATACCGTAAGTGCGCAAGTCCATGCGCGCAGCGCGCGGTTGAGAACGCGCATCGGGAACAGTCAACGCAGTGAATTGCGAAAACATCTGTTCAGCCGATTCTTCGCAGTTGAGCAAGACCATCACGCCGCGTTCGGACGCCTTGATCGCGGCCATTGCCGATGCCATGTTCCACGAATGCGTGGTGGCTTGCGTTTCAAGCAGATCGAGAATCGATACCGGTTGATGAACCCGGACTAATGTTTCAACCTCCGGCGTGATCACACCGTGCAGCAGCGCCAGATGCGCGCCGCCGCTCGGCTTGTCGCGGTAGGCGATCGCTTTGAACGGACCGTGCACGGTATGCATGGTGCGCTCGGCAATACGTTCGACGATGCTCTCGTGCTGGCTGCGATAATGAATCAGGTCGGCGATGGTGCCGATTTTGAGTCCATGCTCTTTGCCGAATTCGATCAGGTCCGGCAAACGCGCCATCGTACCGTCATCCTTCATGATTTCGCAGATGACGGCGGCAGGCGTCAAACCGGCGAGCTCGGCAAAATCGCAGCCGGCCTCGGTATGTCCGGCCCGCATCAATACCCCGCCCCTTTGCGCTTTGAGCGGAAAGATATGCCCAGGCTGCACGATGTCGGACGGCTTCGCATGCTTGGCGACCGCTACCTGAATCGTTTTGGCGCGATCGGCGGCTGAAATTCCCGTGGTCACGCCTTCGGCCGCTTCGATCGATACGGTGAAATTGGTGCCGTACGACGTCCCGTTGCGCGACGTCATCATCGGCAGGTTCAATTGCTCGCAACGTTGTTCGGTCAATGTCAGGCAAATCAGGCCGCGGCCGTATTTGGCCATGAAATTGATGGTTTCGGGCGTGACAAATTCGGCCGCCAGCACCAAATCGCCTTCGTTTTCGCGATCTTCCTCATCGACCAGGATGACCATGCGGCCTGCGCGCAATTCTGCGACGATTTCTTGTGTAGTTGAAATAGACATGACTTGAATCCTGGATAGTCCGCTATTTTAATGGATTTAGCGATGTTCCAACTTCCGGCTGGCGCGAATAGCTGAATTACGGCTCATTTCATGGAAGAAAACCGCCTCCGGTTACTTGAGCGATAGCATCCGCTCGACATAACGTGCGATCAAATCAATAACGCTTTAAGTCATTGATTCGACTATAAAACTTCTTGACTCAGCGAATTATACCGTCACCTATACCGTAAATTTTCTTAGATTTGATTAGACGGTGCTAGACAAAGTAAATCTGCCGCTTACCGTCGGTTAGTCGGATAGATTAGCCGTCAGTACGTTTACTATTTCACGGATCACTTTCCGTCTGAACAGGGATTTTTTGACCTTTAATTGGCGCATTTTGGCAAATGGCTCCTTATGATCAAAGCTTAGACCAGCCAACTGCACATTCGGATATAGCTGGTGGAGCAGCCTCATGATAGCTCCCCATTCCGGGAAGTCCGAGCGAACGAAAATAACTCTCTTCAAGATATCCGCCAGGATTGGAAGAGGCCCAGCCAAAAGCTTGATAGGTGCGGTAATAAAAGAACTCCGATGTTGGATTCAAGAGCAGCACCGGCGCTGCTCTTGCATCGGCGGGCACTTTACTGAGCCGTAGGAGCAAAATACGCAGCAGTCACCACCCTTCGGCCTGAGCATCGCCTTGCAGTTTTCGCACTCATAGTAAAACTGGCATGCGTCGGTCCGCATGGTCTCAGTCTTGGCATGGCCGCATGCCGGACATGTCAGAACAGAGTCAAGAATGACTGTACTCATATTGAGTACTTTTAGGCTGGAAGCACAAAGTCAGTAAATCCATGGAATCATCTTTTTCACGCGCGATTTATAAATAGCATATGCGGGATATTGCACTTGCAGCCATTGTTCTTCCCGACGAGCCTTCATGTCGAAAAACACGAAAAGAATCCCGGTTAGAACCAAGCGGAGCAAGTTCTCGCTAGCTAGCGAGAATCCCAGGGTACCGATAATAATTGCACTGTAGATCGGATGACGTACGAGGCGATAGGCTCCTGTAGTCACCAGTTCTCCACCCGGCAACGGGCGCGGAAACGGCGTGAGTGAA
>JAQGLW010000180.1 GCA_028292665.1 Herminiimonas sp. | reverse complement strand
CCCGGTCCAGCACGGTGATATGGCCGCGCCGATAACTGATAAAACCATCTTTTTGCAATTTCCCGGCCGCCTCGGTCACGCCCTCTCGCCGCACGCCCAGCATATTGGCGATCAATTCCTGCGTCATTGTCAATTCATTCGAAGGCAAGCGATCCAGCGTCAGCAACAGCCAGCGGCACAATTGCTGCCCTACCGAATGATGGCGATTGCACACGGCGGTCTGCGACATTTGGGTGATCAGCGCCTGGGTATAGCGCAGCAACAGACGCAGCACCGGTCCGGCGCGATTGAATTCTTCCATCAATATCTGGGACTTGAGACGGTAGCCGTGGCCGCCGGTCTGCACCACGGCGCGGCTGGGCGTCGTGTCGCCGCCCATGAAAAGGGAAATCCCCAATACCCCCTCATTGCCGACACCGGCAATCTCGGACGAGCCGCCGTTTTCGAGCAGATAATGCAGCGAGACGATCGATGTGGTCGGGAAATAGACGTGCTGCAGCTTGCCGCCGGACTCGTAGAGCACGTCCCCCAGCAGCATCGGAATCAATTCCAGATGCGGTGCGAGACGGTCGAATTCAGCATCGAGCAAGGCTGCCAGAAGGTGATTTTGGTTTGGATCATGCATATCAGGCATATCAGAGTTCCTGCTTCCAGTCGTTAACTGGACGGGTGTAAAAAGGCGCCCGAAAGAATGCCGCTCACAACAGGGTAACATGTCCAACCCATCCATTTGTACTGTATTGCGCCTTGCGCACCGTGGTCTGTGCGTTATCGAACATAAGGACTGGAACGGTGCCGACAGCAAGTTCAGCGGCGCGCCGGCCCCCATCGCAGACCATATGTACGCTAACGCACGTACGCCGCGCATCAATCCGTCTATGGTTGCGCTTTGCATGATGCCTGCTTGATCGTCGATCGATCCGGACACACGCATTTCTTGAGGGTCCGCCATGCACAAACTATTTCGCCGCATGCATTTCTCGGTCTCGGTCTCGGCATTGATTACTCTGGTGGTCGGCCTGAGCTTGACCGCCCTCCTGTTCGCCTCGGTACGCCGGGTCGAATCGGAGCGCCAGAAAGTGCAATTCCAGCAAAACGCCAAGCTGCGCACAGCCGCCGTCGCGGCCGGTCTGCAAGACGCGGTCGAACAACTCATGGTGCTGAATCAATTATTCCGCACCGTGGGCATGATCAGCCGCGAACAGTTCCGCGTCTTCACCGCGCCTCTGCTGGAACGCTATCCGCAACTCCAGGCGCTCAGTTTCCAGCGCCTCGTCATGCAGCGCGACCGCCGTGCTTACGAAACGGCGATGCGGCGCCGTTATCCGGATTTCATGATCACCGAATTGATCGATGGCCGGCAGCGTCGCGCCGCCCGCCGCGACAGTTACAACGTGGTCGACTATATCGAGCCGGCGGCGGGCAATGAAGCGGCATTGGGACTGGATACGGCAGTCTCGGCGGACCAGGCCCAGGCCAGGCTGCGCTCGCGCACCAGCGGACATGCGGCGGCCACGGGCTTGCTCTCATTGGCGCAGCACAAGGGCCGGCATGCCGGGTTCCTGGTAGTGGCCCCGGTGTATCGGCAAGGGGCGCCGCTCGACACGGTTGCCGCGCGCCAGCGCGCCGTCATCGGCGAGACCGCCGCCGTATTTCGGGTCGACCACCTGATCGACACCATTCTCGATGCCGGCGGCTTGCTGAACATGCCCGGCATGGCCATCAGCATCTATGCCGCCCCCGGCGCAGACGCGCAAAATCTGGCGTTTCGGCATGGCGCCGCGCCGCTCGCAGAAGACGGCATCGCGCTGATTCCGCGCTGGCTCTTGCATGACCGTGCCGTCCCCGTCAGCGAAACTTTCATTCTGGCGGGCAGTCCATGGCACATGGAGGTAGCGCAAGCCGCCATGCCGTTCACGGACAGGCACAACGGCTCGCTGTTTGCGCTGCTGGGCGGCATTTTGTCCAGTGTGCTGGCGGCGGCCTATGTCTACAGCCTGGTGTCGCGGACAGCGACGATCGAGCGCGTCGCCGGCGAACGCACGGCCGCCTTGCAATTTGCCAATTTGCGCCTGTCCGAAGATATCGCGCTGCGCATGCGCAGCGAGAAGTCCTTGCGCCTGCGCGAACGCATAATCGAAGTCTCCTCCAATGCCATCATCATTTGCAGCGCCGGTGCGCCGGACTATGCGATCGAATACGCCAATCCCGCCTTTGAGCGCATCACCGGTTATAGCGCTGCGGACGTGGTCGGGCGCAACCTGGAGTCCTTGCAAGGCAGCAGTCAGGATCAGCAAAATCTCGAGGAGATTCGCGCCGCACTGCGCGATAAGCGCGAAGGCCATGCGCTGTTGCGCAACTATCGCAAGGACGGCAGCGAGTACTGGAACGATCTGTTTATCGCGCCGGTGCAAGACGAGAATGGCGTCATCAGCCATTTCGTCGTGGCGCAATACGACATCACGGCTGTCATGCGTTACGAAGCAGAACTGGAATTCCAGGCCAAACACGATACCTTGACCGGGCTGGCCAATCGCAATCTGTTGCGCGAGCGCCTGACTCAGGCGATTGCCGGCGCCAAACGCAACGGCACACCGATCTGGGTCGTGTTTGTCGATCTGGATCGCTTCAAATTCGTCAACGACACGCTGGGTCATGAGGCCGGCGACATGCTCTTGAAGGTACTGTCCGGGCGGCTGCAATCGGCCGTGCGCGAAGCCGATACGGTCGCGCGCCTGGGCGGCGATGAATTTGTGCTGGTGTTGCCGGAGCATACCGAAGACGGCCCCGGCCTGGCCGTCTTGCAGCGCATCATGGACGCCGTGGCCCAGCCGCTGGTGATCGACGAACATGAATTTTTCCTCACCTGCAGCATCGGCGTGGCGACCTGGCCCACCGACGGCAGCACGGCGGAAAGCCTGATCAAACACGCCGATATCGCCATGTATCGGGCCAAGGAAATAGGGCGCAATACCTTCCAGTTTTACGCCGCGGCGATGAATGAGCGCACGCTCGACCGCCTCTCCATCGAAACCGACTTGCGGCATGCGCTGGAGCGGGGTGAATTCGCCGTCCATTACCAGCCGCAGGTCAGTTCAAGCAGCGGGCGCATCGTCGGCATGGAAGCCCTGATCCGCTGGGACCATCCGGTGCACGGGCTGATTCCGCCGGCGCGCTTCATCGGCCTGGCCGAGGAAATGGGTTTGATCATCCCGATCGGCGCCTGGGTCATCCGCACGGCCTGCATCCAGACCAAGGCATGGCAACAGGCAGGCCTGGGCGATCTGCGCGTTGCCGTCAACCTCTCGCCGCGCCAGTTCACGCAAAAGGCGCTGGTGCAATCGATCGCCGACGTGCTGCATGCGACCGGACTGGAACCGCGCTTTCTCGAACTGGAACTCACCGAAAACATGGTCATGAGCGATGTCGACAATGCGATCGTGATCTTGCGCAACCTGAAGGGACTGGGCATCCAGATTTCAATCGATGATTTCGGCACCGGCTACTCCAGCCTGTCGTATCTGCGGCGCTTTCCAATCGACGTCTTGAAGATCGACCAGTCCTTCGTCAACGATCTGACGGTCGATGCCGATGATGCCGCCATCGTGGCCGCGATCATTTCGCTGGCCCATAGCCTGCGCCTGCAGGTGATCGCCGAAGGTGTGGAGACGGCCGAACAAATCGACTTCCTGCGCACGCACGGCTGCGATCAGATGCAGGGCTATTATTTCAGCCGGCCGATCGGGCCGGACGCGTTTGAACTCATGCTGCAACAGGGAAACTGTTTGCCCGGCCGGGCAAACATCCAGGCATCCACTATCATGCAAGGATGCGAGCTTACGGAGAGACATGATGCAAGAACCGGATGACGTCGCCAAGAAACTTCTCGGCATGCCCTATGAAGCACTGGACGAGCGCACCAAGAAAGTCGCACGCCATGTTGCAGGGCGCAAGCACATCGCTACAAACACTGCAAAGCAATTCGATGCCAAGATAACGCCGGGCCAGCGCGCAGCGGATGCGGTGGCGCGTTTTGGCGGATCCTGGACGTTCATTGGCATCTTTGCCGCCATCATGGTCATCTGGGTGGCGTTGAACTCGATCATCCTCATCAAGTACGACAAGAGCTTTGATCCGTATCCGTATATTTTGCTGAACCTGTTCCTCTCGATGCTGGCATCGATCCAGGCGCCCATCATCCTGATGTCGCAGAACCGGCATGCGGAAAAAGACCGGCTCGATGCCGAACATGATTACGAAGTCAACCTGAAGGCTGAACTCGAAATCATGCTGCTGCACGAAAAAATGGATTTGCTGAGAGAGGGCCAGTGGGGTGAGCTATTGACAATCCAGAAGCAGCAGCTCGAGTTGCTCGCGAGCCTGATCGAGAAGAAGACCGTCGCTGAGCCGTAGAGCGGTTTTCGCATCAGTGTGCGGGGATGCGAAAACCGCTCTAGACATCGATGCAGGGAATCGAACGTTAACCATTCGTTAACGTGCCGTTAATGTCCTTCTGTCAAAATGATTCCCGTCCTTCCCCCCACCCACCTCAGGTGGGTTCGGCCCGCGATCGACCGGAGTTCTTCGTTCGCGGGCTTTTTTAATTGCGCCTTCAGCCATGGCGATTGCGGAATCGAGGTGCGGCCCCGGTGGTTACGGTAGATCCGCCGAACGTGGCAATCGTCATGCCTGAGGGCGACAGCGTCTCGATCAAGCCAATGATGTTCCCGCGGCAGGATCGCCGGCAAACCGTGCATGCACCAATATCTCCACCGCATGCTCCCGCTTGTCATCGACCAGCGGAATCATCCCATCCGCCTGTTCGACGCCATCCACCTTCACATTGCCCGATACGCCATCGGCGCTGCCTTGCGTCACCACAATCCTGTACATCGTGTCGCGATACCGGTAATTCATTCCATACGTACTCCAGTCATCCGGCAGGCACGGCGTGATCGTCAGCTTGTCGCCTTCCAGCTTCAGGCCCAGCAGGGACTCGACGATCAACCTGTACATCCATCCCGACGATCCGGTGTACCAGGTCCAGCCGCCGCGGCCTGTGTGCGGCGATACCGCATACACGTCCGCAGCGACGACATAGGGTTCGACCTTGTACCTGGCAATATCGCCGGCAGTCTTGCCGTGGTTGACCGGATTGATCATCTGAAGCAATTCCCATGCGCGCCGGTTGTCGCCCATCCTGGCGAACGCCATCGCGGTCCAGATCGCCGCATGCGTGTATTGCCCGCCGTTCTCGCGTACGCCCGGAACGTAGCCGCGGATATAGCCGGGATTCTGATCGGATTTGTCGAACGGAGGATCGAGCAGCTGGATAATCGAGTCTTTACGCCGCACCAGCCGGCGGTCGACCGCCTGCATCGCCAGCCGCGAACGTTCCGGATCGCCGGCGCCGGACAATACCGACCAGCTTTGCGAAATCGAATCGATCTGGCATTCGACATTTTGCGCGGAACCAAGCGGTGTCCCGTCATCGAAGTACGCGCGGCGATACCATTCGCCATCCCAGCCGTTCTTGTCGATGTTCTGGCGCAGCTCTTCCGCTTCGGCATGGCAACGATCGGAGAAAGCCCGGTCGTCGTGCAGCGTGGCGACTTCGGCAAAACGCATCAGCACTTCGTACAGGAAAAAACTGAGCCAGATGCTTTCGCCTTTGCCGTGTTCGCCAACCTTGTCCATGCCGTCGTTCCAGTCGCAGGAGCCGATCAGCGGCAAGCCATGCACGCCGAATCTCAATCCTCTTTCAATCGCACGCACGCAATGCGCATACAGCGTCGCGGCCTCCGCCGAACGGCTCGGCAGGTCGTAGTAGGAATCTTCATCCTGATTGACCGGACGGCCCTGGATGAAATGCACCGTCTCATCCAGTACGCCGGTGTCGCCGGTGCTGATCACATAACGATATACCGCAAGCGGCAGCCACAGGTAATCGTCGGAACAGTGCGTGCGGACGCCGCGGTCCGTCGGCGGATGCCACCAGTGTTGCGCATCGCCTTCGATGAATTGATGGGCAGCGCATAACAGCAGATGCTCGCGCATCAGTTTCGGCTGGCTGTGCACCAGTGCCATGGTGTCCTGCAACTGATCGCGGAATCCGAATGCGCCGCCGGACTGGTAGTAACCGCTGCGCGCCCACAGGCGGCAAGCGATGGTCTGGTACATCAGCCAGCCGTTGGCGAGGACGTTCAGCGATGGGTCCGGCGTCTCGACCTGCACCGCGCCCAGCGTACGCTCCCACCAGGCATGCACGGCATTGAGCGCATCCTGCGCCGCCGCCCCGCCGCGGTAACGCCGCACGAGATTGCCGACATTGGTGTGACGGGTATCGGCCATGCCGAGCATGAATACGATTTCACGCTGCTGCCCCTGGCCCAGTTCGAACTGCACCTGCAGCGCGGCGCATGGATCGAGACCGGCGCCGACCTTGCCGGACAGGCGCACACGCTCCATCGCGGCGGGATTTTTCAACGATCCGTTGCGGCCGATGAATTCATTGCGGTCGCCGCTGATGGTGCGCGACGTCGTATCGACATCGAAGAACGCAATGCGTTCGGTGAACTCGGTGTTGTACGGATTGCGCGCAAACAATGCGCCGGTTGCCGGATCGGTTTCGGTGATGATGTGCATGGTCGATTTCGGACGCAGGTCGCCGAGCACCCATTCGACATAACCGGTGGCGGACAGCTTGCGTATCGTATCGGAATCGTTGCGTATGCGGAGTACCGAATATTTGACCGATGCATCCGCCGCGACATAAACGGTCAGCTCGGAAACGATGCCGTCTTCGATATGCTCGAACACGCTGTAACCGAAACCATGCCGCGTTACATAGTCGCCCTCGCCGCGGCAGGGCAGCGCCGTAGGGGACCAGTAGAGGCCGGTCTCTTCGTCGCGCAGATAGAACACTTCGCCGCCGGTGTCGCTGACCGGATCATTGGCCCATGGCGTCAGGCGGAATTCATGCGCGTTCTCGCCCCAGGTGTACGCTTGTCCGCTTTCGGAAATGACTGTGCCGAACTGCGGATTCGCCATTACATTGACCCACGGCGCAGGCGTGACTTGTCCGGCTGAAGTGGTGATCACATATTCGCGTCCGTCCGGCGTGAAGCCCCCAATGCCGTTCGACAGGATCAGATCCCGCTTCGGCAGGACAGCACCCTTGCGTGCTGCGATCGATTGCTGATCGCGTGCCGGAGCCAGCCGGGGCATGCGCACTTCCATCAGGTCGCGGCGGTTGATCTGTTCGGCCAGTGTGCCGCGGCTGTCGGTCAGGATCACCCTCGCCACCGACTGGAACAGCACCCGGTCTTCATTGGAAATCTGATCGACCAGCCGCACGAAGATACCGCCCGGACGATCGATCGCATGGGCGCCGGTGACCGAGGAAATCAGCCCCATGATCTGCTCCTGCAAGACCTGCCGGTAACCGGCATGGTCTTCGTTCCAGATCACGAGATCGACAGCCAGTCCTTTCGAACGCCAATACGCATGCGCCTGCACCAGCTGGCGCACCAGCTCGATATTTTCCTGATTCCTGATCTGCACCAGCACGATCGGCAGGTCGCCGGAAATTGCGTAACTCCACAAGCCAGATTGTCCGCGGTGATTGAGGATAAGGACGCTGGCATCGGCGCGCAACAGCGGATTGACATAAATGACCGAGTTGGCCAGACGTCCATACAGTTGCGCATCGGCTTCGCTGGCGTTCAGCTGGCGCAGCACGACCTGGCTGTGGGTCCACGATAGTTCGACCACGCGGTCTGCCAGATGGCGATCCTGATATTTTTCGATCAGGCCGAGACAGAGCTCGCGCGATTCGCCGATGCCGGTCACCATGTCGATGGTGGCCGATTGTTCTGCCTCGAGCGTGATCCGGTAACGGATCGCGACGATCGGATCGAGTACCGAACCTTCGTTGCCTGCCAGCGGCGCAGGATCGAGCATCGCCTGCGGCGCAGCGACGGTATTGCCGCGGCCGATGAATTGCATGCGGTCGGTTTCGTACGATACCGCGCCGATGTCGGCGCCATGCAACGCCATCAGATGGAACATCCACGGCATTTTTTCATTCATCGAACGCGGGCGGCGGGTGCACAGGATGGCGCGGCGCGGATGGACGATTTCAGTCTGGACGAAAAGGTTGGAAAATGCCGGATGCATCGCATCGGCGGCTGCCGGCGCCAGCACCACTTCCGCATAGCTGGTGATGTCGATGGTTCTGCGCGTGCGCGAGCGATTGACGATGCGGGTGCGGCGCAGTTCGATATCGTCTTCCGGCGACACGACGATTTCGGTATGCATGTCGAAGTTGTTGTCGCTGCGGCGGAATTCGGCGCGGCCTTCGGAGAAGATCACTTCGTAATTCTTCGGCTGTGCCAGCGTCGGCTGGAACGCGGTCGACCAGAAACGGCCGTCTTCCATGTCGCGCACATAACAGAACGCGCCCCAGTTATCGCGCGTGCTGTCTTCGCGCCAGCGGGTGATGGCCATGTCGTTCCAGCGGCTGTAGCTGCCGCCGGCGCTGGTGATCATCACGTGGTAACGGCCGTTGGACAACAGCTGGACTTCCGGTGTGCGGGAGTCGGGACGCTGCAGCACGCGCATCTGCATTTCCTGATCGGTCGATACGGTGCGGATGTCGGCCAGCTCCGTTGTATTCGAATAGGTCGCGGTCGCTTTCGGTACGCGCTCATGCAGCAGCGACATCGTCGCCTGGAACAGGGGATCGGATTCGAAACGCTTTTGCAACGGACGGTCGAGCAGCAGATACGCCAGCGACAGGAAACCCATGCCTTGATGATGCGCCATGAACGAGCGGATCACCGCATTGGCCTGTCCGCGCGGCAGGCGCGACGGCGTGTAATCGATCGCTTCATAGAGACCGAACCTGCCTTCGAATCCCTGGACGGACAATTGCTGCAGGTTGGCGCATGCCTGTTCCGGCGCCACCATCAATGCCATCATCGATGCATACGGTGCGATCACCAGATCGTCGCCGAGGCCGCGCTTGAAGCCGAGGCCCGGCACGCCGAATGCGCGGTACTGATAATTCAGGCTGGCATCGAAGGTGTTGTAGCCCGATTCCGAAATGCCCCATGGCACACCGCGCTGCATGCCGTATTCGATCTGCCGTTCCACTGCGGAATGATAAGTCTGGTCGAGCAAGGTGTTTTCAAACGTCGGCATCACCAGCAGCGGCATCAGGTATTCGAACATCGACCCGCTCCACGACAACAGGATCGGTTCGCCGCCGGCGATGGTGAGCTGGCGTCCGAGCGCGAACCAGCTTTCCTGCGGCAGTTGTCCCTGCGCGATGGCGACGAAGGCGGCCAGCCTCGCTTCGGAGGCCAGCAGGTCATAGCAGCTGACGTCGCGGCGCCGTTCGGTGACGTTGTAACCGATCGCCAGCAGATGCGTGGCGGGATCGTACAGGAAACCGTATTCCATCCGCGCGAACTCCGCGGATTGCAGCGCGAGCCGGTCGATCGACAGCATGCGTTCGGCGGCGCGGCGGCTGCCTTCGGACACCAGTTGATCGAGGGCGGACACGCGTTCGGCATCTTTCGGATCGGTGCAGGCGGCAAGCCGGTCTTCAAACGCCGGCGCCAGATTGGTATGGATCCGCGCCAGCTGGCGCAGCGTCGGAATCGCGCCGAGTCCCGGGAAGTCGCCGATCCATTCGGCAGGTGCGAGCGTTCGTGTCCACGGCGCCAGGAAGCCGAGTTCATTCAACGCTTCGCGGCACTGGCTTGCCAGCGCGCGTGCCCACACATTGAGCTGCAGATCGGGCTGTGAACCGGGCAAGCCCTCGAGGCCGGCCAGGAAGCTCTCGGCGCAGTGGGTCAGCCGCTCCAGGCAATCGTGGGCGACCATCAGCGTGTCCGGTGCGGACCGGCAGGCGGACTCCAGGTCTTTCTCGAACTGGATCAATTCCGCCGGCGGCGCGCCGCCTGCAGCGCCGCGCAGGATTTCATAGGTATCCTGGATGCCGGGAAACGTGCGGGCGCCGAGGATCGGCGTATCGAGCAATCCGGTCAGGCCGGGACGCAGCGTGAGCAGATGGCCGGCAAGGTTGCCGCTGTCCACCGCCGATACATAGATCGGGTGCAGCGGTTTCAGGGTTTGCGTGTCGTACCAGTTGTAGAAATGGCCCTGATAACGTTCCAGCGCGGCCATGGTCTGCAAGGTGTTTCGGGACCGTTCGATCAATTGTCCGGCAGGGATGTAGCCGAAGTCATACGCGGCAAGATTGGCAAGCAGCGACAGGCCGATATTGGTGGGCGATGTGCGGCGCGCGACGACCGCGACCGGATGTTCCTGCACGTTGTCGAGCGGCAGCCAGTTGTCTTCCGGACCGACGTAGGTTTCAAAAAACAGCCATATCTTGCGCGACAGCGATTTCAGGAACAGCGTCTGCTCATTCGACAAATGCGCGGAGCGGCGTGCGATCGGCCGGCTGATCCAGTACGCGATTGCGGGCGATGCCCACCACAGCAGCAGGACCGGCGCGGCCGCTCCCAGTGCAATCGGCTTGTCCGCGATCAGCCAGGCGGCGGTCGCGATCGCGACCACCGGTGCGATCCACATCGATCGATAGTAGGAATACAGCCCGTTGCCTGACTGGCGATGCGCCTCGCTCGACGGATTCCATTCCAGCAGTCGCCTGTGCGAGACCAGTACCCGCCATTGAGTCCGGATGATTGCGTCAAGGTCGAACCAGGTTTCATACGGCAGGAAGATCAACGTCAACGCAGCATGGATGAAGTGCTGGGTAGTCGATCGCACCAATGCGGAAAAATGCTGACGGAACAGCACATCGTCCGGCTTGCCTGCGAGGTTCAGGATGAATGAGCAGACCGATGGAATCAGCAGGATGCCGAGCACCGCGCAGGTCCAGAACCAGGCTGACGGCAACGCGGTCCAGCCTGTCAGCAATAATGCCGTCAGCGCAAACGGCACGACGCTGCGGCGCAGATTGTCGAACAGCTTCCAGCGCGACAATGCCGACAGCGGATTGCGGTGGCGCACGATCTTGCCGGTCCATGCATCGCGTGGGCCGGGTACGCTCGGCAGCAGCCACGATGCGATCTGCCAGTCGCCGCGTATCCAGCGATGGCGGCGGCTGACGTCGTCGCTGTAGCGGGATGGATATTCTTCATGGAGCAGCACATCGCTCAACAGGCCGGCGCGTGCATAACATCCTTCGAGCAGGTCATGGCTGAGGATGCGGTTTTCCGGCATGCGGCCGTTCAACGCCTGTTCGAATGCGTCGACATCGTAGATGCCTTTGCCGATGAACGAGCCTTCGCCGAATACATCCTGATAGACATCGGACACGGTGCGCGTGTACGGATCGATGCCTGATTCGCCGCCGCACAGCAGTTCATAGCGCGATGCCTCGGCGCTTGGCAAGCTGACCGCCACGCGCGGTTGCAGGATGCCGTAGCCTTCGCAGACGCGCCGGCGTTTTTCATCGTACTGCGCCCGGTTCAGCGGATGCGCCATTGTGGCCACGAATTTCCGTGCGGCGTCGCGCGGCAGTTCCGTATCGGTGTCGAGCGTGATCACATACCTGACATTGCTCAGGCCGTCGGCGTTGCCGACGATCAGCGAGAACGCATCGGCCGCGCCGCCGCGCAAGAAGGCGTTGAGATCGGCCAGCTTGCCGCGCTTGCGTTCGTAGCCCATCCAGGTTTTTTCCTGGGCGTTCCAGCGCCGCGGACGATGCAGCAGCAGAAAACTGTCGCCGTTGGGGTGGCGATATTTATCGTTCAGTTCATCGATGTTTTTCTTTGCGCGTTCCAGCAGGGTTTCATCGGCCGGCATCGTTTCCGTTTTCGCATCGCCGAAATCGGTCAGCAGGCAAACGCGCAGATTGTCGTCGCGGTTGGCGAGAAAGCGGACCTCGAGCGCCTCGGTCAGGCTGTCGATATTCTGCTTCGTGAACAGCATTGCCGGCACGGCGACCAGCGTGCGCGATTCGAGTGGAATGCCATCGGAAAAATCCATGCGCGGAAGCGGACGCGGTATGGCGATCAAGGTGGCAAACCAGTTGACCATGGACAGCGCAAGCTGGCTGGTGGCGACCAGTGCGATCAATGCGACCAGCGCAAGCAGCCATTCGTCCACGCCATCGGCCCAGGCTTTGGCAACGACGGCGCCGGTGGCAGCCAGGGTCAGCAACAGTATGCTGCCGAGATAGACGGCCAACGGTGCGCCCCTGCCCGCGCGCTGCAGTGCTTGCGGTACCGGCAGCTGAAAAGCTGCCGATCGTTCCAATTCCGGCAGGCCATTGCCGATCAGGTAATAACCGACGTGCGCGCTGCGCTCCTGGGCCCCGGCCTGCCTTGCATTGGCGCCGGCGAGCCGGATCGCATTGTCGGCGACTTCAACTTCGGACAGGCGGCTGTGCCTGGCAATTTTTTCCACCACATGCCGATAGCGGTCGCGCGTCGCGAAATCCATCCGGGTGTAGACGTCGGCCGGGTCCATGCGCAAAGTGTGCTCGACCACACTCATGGTTTCGACAAATTCGCGCCAGTCCATCGCGCTGAGAAAGCGCAGGCTGCCGATGCTGTTGCTGATCGATACCTGGTCCGCGGCTTGCTGCTGATTTTCGAACTGGACCAGGTGCTCGATGGTTTGGCCGGATTCCGCCAGACGTTGCGACAGCCAGGTCAACGGCAACGTCAGTGCCGGACCTTGCCCTTGCAGACGCCGCACCAGTTCGGAGACGAATGAACTGTCCATCGGCGGATTGGAACGGGCCATGTCGGCGACCAGCAGGATCAGATTGCTCGGATCCTTTTCGGCGGTCTCCGCCATTTTGTCGGCCCACGAATCGGCCTGGTTGCGGTTGAAGCGGGTTGTTGCCAGACGAGCGGCGACGCGACGCAGGTTTTCGATCAGCGCGAGGCGCAGCATGATCGGGATTGCCCACAGTTCGCCGAGCTTCAGTGTCGTGACCTGCTGATAGGCGGCGACGAAGCGGCTCAGGCTTTCAGGATCGACGCGGCCATCGCCGTGTGAAATGGTTTCCAGCGCGATGTCATAGACGCGCGGCCTGCCGGCGGAGGCGCCGCGCAGCAGGCGCGGCAATTCCTTGCTGTAATTTTTCGGAAGATGCCGCATGGCGGTGCGGATCTGTTCCTCGATCAGGTAGAAATTATCGAGCAGCCATTCTGCCGCAGGCGTCACTTGCCGGCCTGCCTTGATTGCCTCGGTCAACTGGTTGCAGGCATCGATGATGACGTTTTCATTATCGGCGAGACGCGATAACAACTGGTCGCGTCCGCGTCCGATGCCGAGCTTGTGGGCGTTGGCCAGGATGCGTCCGTGCTGCTCCATCTGCGAGGCGCTGAATAATCCTGCGCGCAGCGGCAACTCTTCATCCGCTTGCCGCCCGGGAATGCTGCTGGCCAGCAATGCGTTTTTGAAGTCGCGCAACTTGTTGCGCAGGGATTTGCTGTCTGGTTTCAATTCTGACGTTTCTTTCTATTCTTCAAATCCGGATGAAGCGGATCGCGGAGGACGCGAGGCATTGTCACAGATCCGATTCCGGCGCTCCCGTAAATCGATACCCGTACCGGATCGACTCAGGTAAAGTTGCAGCGCTCCATCTTCTGGCACGACGTCGATATGGACTGTTTGATATTACCGCCGGGGTGGCGGATTAGATGGTGCGTTACCGCACATAGGGAGTATGACCCCTTTTAATTCCACTCGGCCTCTTTCTTTTTTTACGCGGCAGCGCGCCGTGATGAGTCGATGCATTGTGCGGGCCAAAGCCTGATTCGTCAGAAAAGGTCAATGCCGATTGGTCCGGTTGCGCTGTCAACGCATGGGCTGTTCCCCCATGCGTTGCATGACGCAGAATTACTTCTGGGCAGGAACGATCACGACCGTGTCGCCGCCGGTTTTTCCGGTATCGCCTTTGGTACCTTCAGCGCCCGTTGCACCGGTTGCGCCATCATAGCCGGCGGCGCCAGTAGCACCGGTTGCACCCTTGGCGCCGTCATAGCCGGCAGCACCGGTTGCGCCAGTCGCTCCGGCCGGGCCTGGAACCGCCACTGTTGTGCCGGTCGCACCCTTGGCGCCGTCAAAACCGGCAGCACCGGTTGCGCCGGCCGGTCCAGCCGGACCGGGAACCGCCACTGCAGCCGGGGCAGGAGCAGGATTGTTGACCGTGGTTTTTTCGCAAGCGCTCAAACCCAGCATCGTGACCAGGGCGGCTGACAGTAATGAATATTTCATATTGATCCTTTTATGTGATGAGAAAAAAATGCGCACAATATTGTGCATGGACAAGCGGACATAATCAGTTTTTTGCAATTGATGATTAATGTCGGTGAATCGGGCGAGTGCCGCAGCATGCGAGGAGAAACGATTTGCCGATTCGTTGCCACCATGGCTTGCGCGTTATTCGAAGCATCCTGGTGCAAGAGGATGGCTAGATTCAACTTTTGAAGATTAAGCGAAAGTACCGGGCTTCTCTGTGCGTTGCCGTACGGAGGAGTGATTTTCTTCAAATGCCAAAAGGCGGGCATCCCGATTCTGTGCCGCAATATGTGGCAGCAACCCGTTCAGGAGACGGCCACGGAATCCGGTAGCAGGCGGTTGCTCTCCTGGTTGATCGATTCATAGCAACCGCAGACATGATCTTCCATTTTTGAGCGATCCAGCACGATGATGTGGCCGCGCGTGTATTGAATCAATTTTTCCGCTTGCAGTTTTAACGCCGCCTCGTCGATGCCGGCGGCGTTCACGCCGAACATATTGGCGATTAATTCTTTCGTTATTTTCAGTTCGTTCGTCGGCAGCCGATCCAGGCTTAGCAACAGCCAGCGGCATAGTTGCTGTTCGACCGGATGGCGCCGATTGCAAATCGCGGTCTGCGCCATCTGCATGGCAAGCGCTTGCGCATAACGCAGCGCTAAAAACCGCAGATGCCCGCCCTCTCTGAATTCCCTTTGCAAAATAGCGGTTTTCAGGCGGTAGCCATAACCAGCCGTCTGCACCACCGCACGGGTCGGCGTGCCCTCCCCGCCCATGGAAAGCGCAATCCCTACCAGGCCATCATTGCCGGTCAACGCAATTTCCGCGGATGCCCCATTGTCCATTGCGTACAGCAAGGACACGATGCTCGTCGTAGGAAAATATACGTAGCCTAGTTTGCCGCCCGATTCATGCGCTGCCCAGCCCAGCGGCAATGGCACGAGCTCCAGGTCCTGCGACAGGCGTTCGTAATCCTCGGCAGGCAGGGCGGCCAACAGATGATTTTGTTTCGGCGAGTGCGGTGAAGACATGATCGGCCAATTGTTTCCAGCAAAAGAAGCGAATGAATGGCGATCCTGAAGCTTCAGGATCGCCATTCGATGGACGGAAGATTAACGTGAAAACGCCGCATCGAATGTACGCCATCGCACAGAACCAACTGTTCGTCCGGAACATGATTGCACTTGCGATAAAGCGTATCAGGACAGTCGCCAGGACAAACCTGCCGGGTTGTCCGGAACCAACCAAAATGAAATGAAGGCCGATATGAACCGTGATCGTATAGCAGGCAGCTGGAAACAATTCAGCGGAAAACTCAAAGAACAATGGAGCAGGCTGACCAACGATCAAAACGCTTCATCCGCCTTAATCTTGATTGTCAAGGCAAGATATGGAAGAACCAATTTTAACTGCTCCGCAAAAGCTACAGATTGCCTATAACAGAGTATCCCCAGTTATGGGTGGGTTTAAGGACATGAAGGGGGGAAACGCTGACACACCAACGTAGAGACGAACTGCCGAATAAACAACGGAGGACATTCGGCATATTTTCCGCATTGTGAGAATGCTCGCCGCTACCTTGGTGTGTAAAGAATTAATTAGGAAATTGGATGGCATGCAAGTCTATGACTTATTTACCTGATAATGAATCAGTTGAGTTTTAGTTCTAACTTGCGGCGAGCCATCCGCACCAAATGATTCGTACACAGACTGCACATTGATTTTTGCATCAGGGCTATACCATGATGTGCTCATGCCCACGCCAGTAGCAGAAGGGCTATCCATTACCCAACTGGTCTTATAGACGATCTTCATAGTCTTAAACTTGCCGGCTGGGACTTCCAATGTTTCCCAACCTATAACTTCCGCATTGACTGTAGATGTAATAGTCCGCGTTTGTGTTGCACCTGCGATAGGTGGAAGCTCCTCTTTGATTTGATGGCTCCATTTTTTCCCCTGTACTAACGGCCATTTATACCAAGTGCGTTCCTGTTTCTCGCCGCGATACATGACGACCTGGTTTAAATCAGCACGTGCCGTTCCTTCTGAAACTTCAGGTTTCATGATTTCGCCATTTTGTCCGATTGATTGAGTGTCAAAATAGCTGCGTACATATTCACCCGATGCGCCAATTGTCTTTTTGGACGTCCTGGAGATCAGATTCGACGTCCACAGGTTGATGGTCTGGAACTGCCAACTATCCCCCTGCGTAGGAATGGGAGCTTCTATCGATTGTGCTTGTGCTGCCCCTGCTACAGACGAAATAGCAAAAGCCAGAGCAATTAAAACCCGCATCTAATTTTCTCCTCTTTATCAAGATATCGTTACATGTTAGTTGGATCAGCAGGGAGATTTCCCATCAAGCAATTATATGCTAAAGGAAATATGTATCGATATATCAATTGAGGGATTGCCAAAACAAGACCATAGGTATTTGGTGTTTTCGATTACACCATCAATCAGGTGCGGCCGCCGCCAGGCGTTGCCAGATCGCCGGCCGGACACAGGCGCAGTGCGGAATTGTGCAGCAAGACTCGGCGCACCAGCTCAAGGAATTCAGGAACCATAATCGCAACTGGCGCCTGTCGGCAGGCACGTTGACGGCGGAATCGTGCGGCTTGGCGAGAATTCACTCGCCGGACGCAATCCCGTCATGGGCCCGGATCCCGTTGAAGCCGTGCGCCGATTTGTCACGCATCGGATAACCCCACGCAATCCATATTGATCCAGCTGCGTGCGCTTGCAGCTGCCGCGCCCGACGGCTTCGACGGTCAGCGTCGGCTGCTGCCGGTTCGGCACGGCGGCAACGGGCCGGCGCACCGACCCGGCTTTCCGGCGCTATGTGCGTCAACGTACCGATCTCGCTGAAACTCCGGCTTATAACGTCGCATACCCCATTCGATTAACGATTCACCGGAGAGAAATAATGACAAGAAATTCAAAGCAATGGTTCAAGGTTCTGTGCGGCGCAGCCGTGGTTCTGGCTGCCGGTTGCAGCAGCATGAAGACACCGGCGACCGCCAATGTGGCTGTCTCCACAGCGGCTGTCGAAAATGCCTCCGGTGCGGGCGGTGCGGAATTCGCGCCGGTCGAGATGAATTCGGCGCGTGAAAAAATGGCCCGGGCCAATAAAGCGATGGCAGCCAAAAATTACAAGCTGGCAAACGATCTGGCGATCCAGGCGCAAGCGGACGCCAAACTGGCGCAAGGCAAAGCCAATTCCGCCAAAGCGCAAACGGCAGCGGATGCATTGCAAGACGACATCCGGGTCTTGCGTGAAGAATTGGACCGCGCCGGTAAATAAGAAACACGCATCAGCAACGCAACACTTGCCACATTCAGCCGCGTCCATGCATGGCGCCGCTGCAACCCAAAGGATTTCATCATGAAAAAAACTCACTTTACACCCACTCTGCTAGTCATTGCCGCTCTCGTCGGCGCTTGCAGCTCGATGCCGAAAACCACCAGTTTGCTGGATCAGACGCGCGGCGATTACATGGCGGCGCAAAACGATCCGAACATTCCGAGCTACGCACCGCTGGAAATGAAGCAAGCCGGCGAAGCGCTGGAGCAAGCCAATGCAGCGGCACGCCATAATGACAGCGCCGAAAAAATCGACAAGCTGGCTTACCTTGCCAGGCAAAAAATCGCGCTGACGCAAGAAGTGGCGAAACAAAAATCGGCGGAGGCGAACGTCGCCAGCGCCGGTAAGGAGCGCGATCGAATTCGTTTGGATCAACGCACGAATGAAGCCGATCAAGCCAAAACAAGTGCGGAACAGTCCAGGCTGGCAGCGCAGGTAGCCCAAGGCGAGACAGCCGAAGCCCAGCGCAAGACGCAGGAAGCACAAGCGCGCGCGGCGCAACTGGAAGCGCAGTTGGCTGATCTGGCTGCAAAAAAGACTGAACGCGGCATGGTAATCACCCTCGGCGACGTCTTGTTCGGCACCGACCTGGCGCGCTTGAATCCGGATGGCATGCGCACAGCGCAAAAGCTGGCCGATGTTTTACAGCAAAATCCGCAACGTACCGTGCTGGTTGAAGGTTTTACCGACAGCACCGGCGCAGCCGCGCATAACCAGGAATTATCGGAGCGCCGTGCCACCGCAGTGCGCAACGCCTTGCAGGAAATGGGCGTGGCCCGCGAGCGCATCGCCATCCGCGGTTACGGCGAGACTTATCCGGTCGCCGCCAATGATACGGCACAGAATCGCCAGTTGAACCGGCGCGTCGAGATCGTCCTTTCCGATGCCGGCGGCAAGATTACACAACGTTGATCCTGCTGTCCTGAATCAGAAATCCGTTGAATGAAAATGATGGAAATCGTGCCGGATACCGGGTTGCAAACGCTCGCAAGAAGAACCGCCCTTGCTGTGCTTTGCGCCTTGTCCCGACGCGATTTCATCACTGTCATGATTCACCGAATTCCTGGCTCAAGACACTAGCGACTTCTGATTCTTTACTCGTTACTTTTATCTGAGAAAATCATGCACGAAGTAAAAAAAACGATACACGCGGGAATCGATACTGCCGCAATCCGGGCCGCCGCCGAACATCTCGATGATGGCGCAGTGACAGCCGGCTACCAGGCCGACCGCAAGGAAATCATTGCGATGCTGAATGGTGCGCTGGCGACTGAACTGGTCTGCATTTTGCGCTACAAGCGCCATTACTACACCGCAACCGGACTGCAGAATGGGCCGATCAAGGCTGAATTCCTGCAGCACGCGCAGGAGGAACAAGGTCATGCGGACCTGTTGGCCGAGCGCATCGTGCAATTGAACGGCAAACCCGATTTCAATCCGGCCACCCTGATCGAACGCAGCCATGCCGAGTACGATGACTCGGACAACATCCAGGCCATGATCAAGGCCAATCTGATCGCCGAGCGCGTCGCCGTCGAGGCCTATCGCCAGATGATCGAACAAATCGGCGAAACCGACCCGACCACCCGGCATATGCTCGTCGGGATCATGGCAATGGAAGAAGAACATGCCGACGACATGCGCGATTTGCTGGCATAGCGTTATCGCGCCTGTCCGGTCCGACCACAGAACAGGCCGGCGGCGGCATGTTCACATCGATCAATTATCTATTTTGAGGAGTTCATCATGCTGGAATCGAATTTAAAAGCAGTCAACAATGACGTGAAGACTTTGGTCAAGGATGCGCAAGCGCTGTTTCAAGCAGCCGCCGCATTGACGGGCGAAAAGGCCGAGGAAGTACGTAACCGCGGCATGCGTTTGCTCGATACGGCGCTGGACAAGGCCCAGGACGCGCAGGCAAGCGCCCTCGTCGCCGGCAAGGAAATGGCAGCATCGACAGACGGTTACGTGAAAGAAAATCCATGGTGCGCGATCGCTGCGGCGGCCGGCGCGGGACTCCTGGCAGGCGTGATCCTGGGCCGCAAATAATCAATCGTCATCAGCGCCGATATGGACAAATCCGCTGCAGCCCCTCCGCTGCCGGTTTGATCGCCGGTCCGGCCGCGGCGACAGTAGTCGTCATGGCCGGGCGGCGCAACCGTCCAAGCGCAACCCTCACAGCTCATCGATTTCGATGCATGGTGCCGGCATCATCGGCAACCCTGCATCGCAGCGCAGATCGACAGCAGGCATCTCAACCGGCTCAACCAAGCTTGACCAAAAACGCTTATGCATCGCCACTCCATCGCGATCAGGGCTTTGAATATTCCAGCCGGCGAAGGCATCACAGCCAATACTCGAGTCTGCGGGCAGCCCATTCCTTGAACCGGTCGCCCAGCGGGCGCTGCTCCCATTTTTCCCCGGTAATTTCGACCGAATAGCGCAGGTCCTCGACAAATGCATTTTCCAGCGCATTGCCGAATTCGTCGCCAAAGACCACCACGTTGATTTCATTATTGTGCAAGAAGCTGCGGGTATCGATATTGGTCGACCCCACCGTCGCCCAAACCTTGTCGATCACGGCTGTCTTGGCATGCAGGACCGCGATTTGCAGCTGATAGATCTTGATCCCGCTGGCCAGCATTTCGCTGTAAAAGGATTGCGCCGCGTGAAACACCAGGCCGCTGTCCGTCACCCCGGGCAAAATGATCTTGACGTCGACACCACGGTGCGCGGCATCGCTCAACGCCTGCAGAATCTGCGCGTCCGGCACGAAATAGGCGCAGGTAATGTGCACCGTTTTCTTTGCCTCTTGTATCGCCAGAATGTAAGCCTTGTAAATCTCATGATCGCCATCGGGTTCGCTGGCCAGAACCCGGACCAGCTTGTCGCCGGCCTCTTTCAATGGCGGAAAGAAATTGCTGTCAGGGAGATCGGGGGATTTCTGGCTGGCCCAGTTATCCAGGAATATCCACTGCAGCGCGGCGACCGCCGGTCCTTCGACCTTGATATGGGTATCGCGCCATCCGACTTTGGCATCGCGCCTGGCTTTCGAGCGGAACAGCGAACTGTTGGCATAGGTGCTGCTGATATTCACGCCGCCCGTGAAGGCGACCACACCGTCGACCACCAGGATTTTCCGGTGATCGCGATTATTCGGCTCCCACGGCCCCACCAGCTTCAGCGGATTGACGGGATTGAAGGCCAGCAGATGAATGCCGGCATCGCGCATTCTGTCGAAGAAAGCCTGCGGCGTGCCGATCGTGCCGACGCTGTCGTAGATTATATTGACTTGCACCCCGGCGCGTTGGCGGGCCATCAGGAGATCCGCAAAGCGGATGCCGAGTTCATCCTGGTCGAAGATATAGGTTTCCAGATTGATGTGATCCTTGGCCGCGCTGATCGCCTCGATCATCGCCGCCATCGTTTGCGGACCGTCATAAAGCAAGGTGACTTTGTTGCCGGCGATCAGAGGGTTGCCGGTGGCCGCTTCTTCCAGCGCCGCCAGCGCGGCGACATCCACGTGCGAATTGCGCCAGCGTCTGGCCAGCAGCGAATTCGATTTTTTTGCGCTGAGCGTGCCTTGCGCATTGGTCACCGTCGGGTTCGCCGGCGCTACCAGCGAACTGCTCAGATAGCGCACTTCGGGGAGCGCCGCGCAGGCGGTGGTCAGCAGACCGATTCCGATCATGCCGGCCAAACGGATCATCCAGTCAAGACGAACATTGCAGCCCATGAGGCACGCCGCATTCGCCCCGCCGGCGGCGCGTTGGTTCATGGATTGCGTGCGATTACGCCGTCGTTGATTTTGACTTTATCGCCGACCCGATAGCCGGGATCGGCTGCAAAGCTGACGGTTTGCGTCGCGCCGTTTTGCAGGCGAACCATTACTTCATAGTGATTCGATTTGCGCGCGTTGCCTTCGATGGCATGACCGGCATATGCGCCGCCTACCGCACCGGCTATTTCAGCCGCAGTACGGCCATTGCCGCCGCCGACCTGGCTGCCCAGCAACGCACCGACGACACCGCCGCCGATCGTACCGAGATAGCTGCCTTCGCCTTTGACTTCGACTAGATTGACCGCTTCAACCGTACCGCAGTTATTGCAGATGCGGGCGACGCGCACCGGCGCAGGCGCAGCGGCGCTTTGCAAGGCTTTGCCCAGGGTGACGCTGGTAACGCGCTCGCCCACGCGCAGATTGGCCGTCACGACGCTGTTCGGCGCGATCCGGTCGCGATTCCTGATCGTGTAGGCGCTGGCGTATTCGCCGTTGTTCACCTCCGGCAAAAAGACCTTGCCCTTGACGCCGTTGATGGCAAGATCCACTTTGCCGCCCGGGGTGCCGAATACCGTGAAACGCAAATCGTTGCCTCCGCTTAAGTCGGCGACCGGCTCGACATTGAAGCGCTCGATTCTCGGCTGCGGACCCGGCGCGGCTTTCGCACTGTGGTAACCGACGCCGACTTGCAAGGATTCATTCAGTACCACGCTGGCGACCTGATTGCCTGCGCGCAGATTGGCGGTTACCGGACTGCGCGCTGCGATCTTGTCGCGGCCGCTGATCGTATAGGTGCCTTCGTAGCGGCCGGCTTCAACTTCAACCAGGGTCAGATTGCGCGTCGCGCCTGCGATGCGCAAGGTCGCCAGGCCGCCCGGCGTGCCGTAGAGTCCGAAATTGAGTTCGACTCCAGGGGCCAGACGACGCACTTCATCGACATTGAAACCTTCAATGCGCGGCGTGGCCTGGGATCCGTTGTATTGTTGTGCGTGTGCCTGACCCGGCAGCATTGCCAGCGGCATCAGTGCTGACATGGCGACCACGCCGGCAAAGAATTTTTGTGTGTTTTTCATGAGTTTCCCCCTGTTCGTTGATGCGATCAATTCGAATGAATTCATCGACATTTCTTGTGTTTCAGGCCGCAAGGTAATCCGGCCCGGCAAACCGGTCTGTGTGCTGGCGTACATTGAAACCCGATGCGAATGCGCCATGGCGCGTCATCGGCCAGCCGCAGCGCCACGGCAAACCGACGCAGCGCCTGGGTTGGCTGTCCGGCGTCAGCCGGGCCTTAAAGCCGCCCGGTGAGCAACATGATGATCAGCACGACGACGATCAGACCCGTGACGCCGCTGGGGCCATAGCCCCACTTGCGGCTGTGTGGCCAGGACGGAAAGGCGCCGATGAGAACGAGGATCAGAATGACTAGCAAGATGGTGCCCATGAATTACTCCTGGAAAGCGTTTAAGAAAAGACTCGCAACCGATGGCATCCGGCGCGCAACTGCAATTCAAGGTAATGAAAGCCTGGAGCGTCCGGCTCATGCTTTTCTCGTGACCAAGTGCGATCAGGATAACCAGGAAGAGTCGCAATATCCGTGCGCTGCCGCACCCAGTCCATCCGCCGGCGAATCACCGGCCGCCGGATACAACAGCTTCGACGCGTGCAGCACGACCGCCCGCTTCCGCCGGCCGATGGCTGCATTGTGCTGTGTGCGTTGCCGTACAGATCAGGATGGATTTCAACCTTATTCTTGTGTCATCGCATAGCCGCACGACAGCATCGCATTCGCAGTCAGCGGCGCGAAACAGGATCCACCGCAGTCGCAGTACGAACAAGATCGCCCCTTATCTGCATTCTGCGGCGACGGGGTGCCAGGATAAGCACTTGAATCACCAACCCAGGAGTATCAAAATGAAAAATATTAAAATTGCATCCACTCTAATCGCCGCGCTGATGTTGACCGCTGTCGTCGGTTGCGCCTCGACGCAAAAACAGGAAAGCACGGGCCAATATGTCGATGACTCAGTGATCACGACCGCCGTCAAGGCCGCGATCCTCAAGGAACCGTCGTTGAAGGTAAGTGAAATCAATGTCGAAACCTTCAAGGGCGCGGTCCAGTTGAGCGGCTTCGTGCGTTCCCAGGACAACATCGCCACAGCCATGAACGTGACGCGTGGCGTCAATGGCGTGAAATCGGTCAAGAACGACATGCGTCTGAAGTAATCGCTCAGAGGCGGCGGTGCCAGCCACTGCCGCCCGGTTTTTGATGTTTGATGGTTTAATCGACTAGGTGCTACACATGAACATGCTGAAGAAATTGGTAGTGCATACGGCGGCGATCGCCTTCGTGCTTGGCTTGACGGCTTGCGCCGGCATGTCGAGGCAGGATAAAAATACGGCAGTCGGTGCCGGTGCGGGCGCGGTAGTCGGTGCTGTATTGACCGGCGGCAGCACAGTCGGCACGATAGGCGGCGCAGCCGTCGGCGGTGTGATCGGCAATCAAGTCAAGTAGAAGAATCAAGCCGGCGATGTCGGCGCCAAAGAGAACGCCCCGCATGCGGGGCGTTCTCTTTGGCGCGCCGCTCGATCAATTGCGAAGCACACCATCAGGGTTCTGCCCAATCACAGGAAGGCATCGGCTAAAGCGCTAAAACGCCCTCTCATGCTTTGATAACCTCGTAACAACGGCAAGATACTGCCGCCAGACCAGGCGCATCGAGAATCTCGATATTGCCGCGGCTATATGTAATCAACTTCTGGTGTTGCAAAGCGCTCGCTGCGTTGGTCACGCCGACCCGGCGCACGCCCAGCGCATGGGCCAGGACTTCATGGGTCAGATGGAATTTTTCCGACTGCAAACGGTCGCGCGTAATCAACAGCGAACGAGCCAGCCGCGCCTCCAGCACATGAAAGTGGCTGCAGACGGCGATCCGGATCGCTTGCGCCAGCAAGGCATCGTTATAACGATAGAGCACACCCTGAAGCGAGGGATTTTTCCTGAGTTCGGCGCAAAAATGCGCGCTGTCAATGCAGCTTGCGGTGCCTGCTTGCTGCACCACGGCGCGTATCTGGGCGACATCGTGGCCCAGCGCCGCAGAGGCGCCCAGCATGCCATCGCATCCGACCAAACCGACTTCGAGCGTCATCCGGCCTTCCGCTACAGCCAGCAGGGAAATCAAACTATCGTTTGGAAAATAGATATTCCGGATCGTCTGCCCCGGCTCGCATAGAACGGCGCCGACGGCCACTTGCACCGTATTGAGAGCAGGCGCAAGACGCGCCATATCATCGGCCGGCAAGGCCGCCAGCAAGCGATTCCTCATCGGTTGCCGGCTTGCTGATGCAAGGAGCGCGGCATTCACGCCATTCCCCTGACGGGTTCACGTCCGGCCGGCATCAGATGCGATGCCGGTTGGCGGTAGAAAAAAACGTATCCGATAACGAACATGACGGGTTGAGCCTTCTTGGCCGCGCCGCCATCCAGGCATCTTCTGCAATGAATCGCGCGCAACCGGTTTAAATGGACCATCCGCTGAGAGGGAAACCGATGGCCGATTTTCAGCCCTGCTTCGCCCTGGTGGTCTGCCCTGTCATGCAATCTCAAACGATCACGCCGTGGCGAGCTCGTCGTGGCAACCGGCATGACAATGGCGGCAGAATATGTGAGCAAGAATAGCGATAAATCATTCCTGCGTATGTACGGTGACGCACGGAACGCGTATGCGCCTCATAGGAAAATTGCGGCATCGCATGAAAAGCGCACTCGTGCCGCGCAATGACACCCGGTACCGGGATCCTGCACCGACAGGCTGATAAACGGACACTCGAAACCTCAGGAAGGAATCCATCATGAATATGCCAGTCAATACCCCCCCGAAACACAACACCCATCCGATGATCATCACCGCCGGCATTGCAGTTGTCTTGTTTTGCGCTACCGGCACAGCTGCCATCATGGGATGGATTCCGGCGTCGATCGGCAGCAACGCCGGCAACAGCTCCATGGCGCAGCCGGATCAACCGGCCGCGTCCGCCGGGCAGATCCCGCAAACCATGCCGCGCCAGGCATCGGCGGCGCCAGTCCATCGCACGCGTACGGAGCCGAGCCATGCAACTGCAACACCGGTCAAGGCCTTGTGTTCAAATTGCGGTATCGTTGAATCGACCCGTGAGATCGCCACCCGCGCCCAAGGCAGCGGCGTGGGAGCGGCAGGCGGCGCAGTGGTAGGCGGCTTGCTTGGCAATCAAATCGGCGGCGGCCGCGGCAAGGACGTCATGACCGTCGTTGGCGCGATCGGCGGCGCAGTTGCCGGCAACCAGATCGAAGGACAAATCAAAGCAACTCACAGCTACGAAATCACCGTGCGTCTGGAAGACGGATCGACCCGTTCGATTCAGCAAGCGGATCAACCCGGATGGCGCACCGGCGACCATGTCAAAATCGTCGATGGCGCCGTTCGCTCGAACGGATGATCCATGCCTGGTATGGCGGCGCAGGCCGCCGCATTGGATAATGCGCTCAGCGTGCCCGGGCACGCTGAGCGCCCCGCTGAAACGCCTTGCTGCAACCGCGCAAGGCGTTTCCATTTTCGGCCCCGGTTATGCCGGAGGCTCTCGGCAAATATATGTCGCCAACTGTGTGTCAACGAACGGAACGGATTCGGCCAACGCGCGACAATCGAATCACGCTGCAAACAAGGGCGGCGCATCGATATCGAGAGAGAGACCATGAACAAGCATATTTGGGGCGGCATCATCATCTGGGGGATTTTCGTCACCTGTTTTGGCGTGGGCGCGATGAATCCGGCGAGTATCGCAGCGAATTACTTCACCTATGCGGCGCCCGACCAGGAAATGATTTTTCTGCTGGCCGGGGGCATGGTCACCTGCCTCATCGGCTTGATCGGCCTGATCGGTTTCACCGGATGGATTCCGGTATCCAATCAGCAATCCGGCGCCGCAGCACACTACTTCCTGCCTTGACCGAGTCCGGCCTGGACAGTGCGATAGCAACGCTGTTTGAATATATTAGATGCCGGATGCAGCTTGCCTGACGGCGGTGTCTGAAGATTTCGTTGTTTACTGCAGCCGACGAGATTGTGAAACGGCAAACCTCGCAGTATTGCCATCCTGTAGAGAAATCCGTACGGCAATCGGTGAATCGCCTGTTGATGCGATCCACCGGTCAAGGCAGGCGCTTAGTCGCCGTGCTTGTCGTTACCATGATGCTTTTGACGATTGTTCTTGCGTCCATCGTTACGCGCATGGACGGCGGCGCTTACCTGTTGTCCATGGTTGCGCGGATTATCCCGCCATTCGACAGCACGCACTTGACGTTCGCGCCAGTCATTTTCGTACTGCGGTTGTATATAGACGGGACGCGGCTGCACGTAGACCGCCTGAGGCTGGACATAGACACCCGGAACACCTACGTTGATATCGATGCTCGCCGCAATGCCAGGGGCGGCAGCGAGCATTAAAGTGGCGCCGGCAATCAGGCTTGCTGTAACGATCAGGTACTTTTTCATTATGTATTTCCTCGGTTGACGACTTGTTGAACATTGGTCTGCGGCTTGCATCCGGATAGAGGCGGCAAGACGCGTACAAGATGCATCCGCAGCCATCGCGAAGCACCCGTTGAATTGACCTCTTTCGACACACATCTGAACATGAAGCCGCGTTGCGGTCCGTTCGCTATCGCACATTCGGCGATCGTCGCGACGTTCGCAACAACCGGTTTTACGCCGGCCCTTGAGCGCCGGCGTACGCTGCATTGCTAGACGCCTCGACCGCTGATGAGGCGCAGCAGTATCATGATCACTGCGACCACCAATAGAATATGGATGAAGCCGCCGATGGTGTAGGACGTGACGAGGCCAAGCAGCCACAGGATGACTAAAACGACGGCAATTGTATAGAGCATGATTTTCCTTTTGCAAGTGATGCTGTGTGTGCGATGACAACCCGTTTCGACGCTATCGGCAAGCCGGGATGAAACCGCTTCCCGTAACGCGGTTCTCCGGCCATGCATCGCGGGCGCCGTCGGGCGCGACGAGCAGGATGGCCGCAGCCACCCTGCTCTCTGCCGACTCAAGCGACCGGCATTACCTCGTGCCGGAGACTTCGACTTCCACGCGGCGATCAGGCTGCAGGCAGGCGATCAGTTTCCTGGTCGCTTTATTGCCTTTGCATTCACCCGGCTTCGTCACGGGATCCGATCCGTTCACGCCTTTGGCTCCGATCTTGCCGGCCGGGATCCCTGCGGATTCCACCAGATAGGCCTTGACCGCTTCGGCGCGGCGCGCCGAAAGCTTCAAGTTGTACGCGTGCGAACTGATCCGGTCGGTGTGTCCCGTTACCGTGATGACGTCAAAGTCGGCGCCTCTCAGGTCTGCGGCAAACTTGTCGAGAGCCTGTTTGCCCGCGGGCTTCACGGCCGCCTTGTTGAAATCGAACAGGGAATCCGCGGAGAAAGTCACCTTCGTCGGCACTGGCGGCGGCGGAGGAGGCGGCGTCACGACAACCGGCTGGGGCTCAGGAGCGGCGGCAACATATTCGGGCGTCGCCGCACGCGGAGCCGGCGTTTTTCCGCCGAACCGATAGACCAGGCCGACCGAGACAAGATCGACGTCGCCTTTGTTGCCGACGGCATCGTTGATCCGGTAGCGTTCCACCTCGGCGCGCATGGCGAGAGCTTCAGTGAAAGCGTACTGAAGGCCCAGACCTACCTTGTAGTTCGTATCGCGCGTGCTGGGGCTGGGATTGGTCACACGGACTGCGCCGGTTCCGGTGAAGGAGTCCCTGGCGTCAGCGTAGTTCACTCCGGCCCGGCCAAACGCAGAAAACTTTTCAGTGATGGGCAGAATGCCGACCAGATCAAGATTCAGGCCCCTGATCTTGATATTGCCGCTCAGTGTTCCCGCCGGTACCGTGTTCGCCGTAAAACCGAATTTTCCCAGATCGAAATAACCGCCTTCAAGGGCAAAATTCCTGTTGAACTGGTACCCGCCAAAAATCTTGTAGCCGGTGTTGCGGTCGTCATCGCTGATCGAGGGCGTGGTAAAACCGCCTGACAGCAGGCTGCTGGTGATCCTCGGGTCGTCGATTTTCGCTCTTGACTGGCCAATGTTGGTACCGACGTACCAGCCTGTATCGTCCGCCATTGCGAATGGGCCGGCGATTGCAGCGAGTGCCGCCAGACCCAGCATTCCTGATGCTTTTGCTAATTTCATGTTTTTCTCCGGGAGAATTTAAAAACTCGTATGTCTCGTGTGTCTCGTATGTCTATTGCGTATTTCATGTTTTGCTCCAGGCTAGCCTGGCGGCGCTCATCGAGCGCCGCCGGCTTTCCGTTTTTCCCGATGCAACCCGTCCTGCGTTCACACCGGATGCTTCATGCCTTCTTACTGGCAGCCGGCAGGTCCGCTCGCATTGCCCGGCACGGAAACGACATTTGAATCAAATACAAACGCACCCGTTGCCGTAACTGCGCCTGCCAGCAATCTGCCGCAGGACGTTGAGCCGGTTTCCATCGTGATGGAGCTATCGGCCAGTATGTTTCCCTGGAACAGGGAGTAAGCCCCGATCGTCGCTGAACTGCCGACCTGCCAAAAGACGTTGGAAGCCTTGGCGCCATTGATCAAGTTGATCGTGGCAGCAGGCGCCCCGGGAGCGCCGGTGGCCGTAGTGAGCGTGGAGGAAGGCATCTGGAAGATGAAGCGGGCATTTTGGTCGCCCTGGCCGTCGAGAGTGAGAGTGCCGGTTACCCCGATGCTCGAGTTGGTGCTGGATATATAGACGCCGGGCGGGAGTGTGGAATTGCCGGCGCAGCCTGTGAGCGCACCGCCGCCGCCGCTGCTTCCTATCGTTCCGCAACCCAGAACGGTGGCATTGGGCATATTCGCTTTCATGATGCTGTCATACGCAGCGCGCAAATCGGTCTTGATCTGGGCTGGAGTAGGTCCTGCAGGCGGCGAATACTGGGAACTGAATACCGTCCCGTTGATTGTCGGCGCCTTGCCTCCGCAAAGACCGAAACCGCCGGCGGCATCAACTGTCACGCCTGAACACGTAGCAGTCGGGGACAGCACTGCATTCCCGTTGATGCGGGTATTCGGGGCGGTGAGCGTGTTGGTTATCCCGGCGGCAGACGCGATGCCGAACGAGGTAGCCGTTCCCAGGTTTACCGGCGAGGGACCTGCAGCGGCGACAGCTGCCGTCTTGAAGGTCCATGCATAGCTGCAGCCCATCGGGGTGCCCGCGGCGCTCGTGACGGTACTCTGGATAACCGCCGTATAAGAAGTATTGGCCGACAGAGCTGATGATGTCGTCAGGGTCGCTACCTGCGAGGTGGCGTTATAGCTGACCGACGCTGGTATGAGAAGCGCTCCGCCCACCGGCGCCAGCGAAAAGCTTGCTGCGCTGATCGTTGAGCCGAGCATCGGCAGACTGAAGGTGGCGGTGATCAATTTGCCGCTGTTGGCAACACCAATCGTGCTGGTCGGCGCAAACTGGTTGCCGCTGGTGGGATCCGACATGGTCACCGCGGGTATTGTGGCTCCCGCGGCCGGACATACAGCGCCCGGGATGATCGCATTCGCCGGTGCGGCGAAGACGGCTCCGGCGCCCGTGCCCAGGATTGGATCTTGTCCTCCCCCGCCCCCTCCGCATCCTGTTGCCAAAGCGCTCAGAAGCAATGCCATGGACCACGTCAGGCATCTGGAATAGTTCTCTAATTTTTTCATTTACTTCCCTCTTCATCTGATTCAAAAAAACCATCGATGTAATCGACCGACTCCTTGTCGGTGCGCACGCTGATGTTCTGCACAATCGCTTACGCGCAGAGCTTCACTGTTTCAAGTATTACCCGGCGCCGCAAGAGCTTCTGTACGCTGGCGTACATAGCTCCCGCATTCGTTCATTTATTGCCTTCCGCCGCAACGGCTTATGTACGCTGTCGCACATAAGAGGCACGTGATCGCAGGCAGACTTCGGCGCGACGATCCGTCATGTATTCGTCATTCCCGTTTCGGCCGGGGCGTTCTGTGCGCTAACGCACATCGAGGAATTTCAATTCGATGTACGCTCGCCTGACTGATTGGCCAATGCCGGTCAGCCTCATGCGAATGTGCCGTTGCACTTTCGCAGTCCGCTTTTATTGCCTTGACTTGCACACCTTTTAAAGAAGAAAAACGTCCACATGAATATCAATCTGGCTCTTGCTCCACTGGTTTCCCTTATCGCCGGGATCCTGATTCTCGTCGCGCCGCGCCTGTTGAATTTTATTGTCGCGATCTATTTGATCGTCATCGGCTTGATCGGTGTTTTCGGTACCGGCAATTTTTTGCGATAAATCGACGGCACACCGCAGCGCAGCCGGCGGCGTGCCAGGGAAAAATATGCCTCGTTACCTGAAAATCATGCTGTGGAGCGCGTCCGGCCTGATTGCCGCGCTCGCCTTCTGCATCTTCGTCTTGCTGAAATACGATTGGAACCACACCAAGCCGTGGCTCAATGCACGCGTAAGCGAAGCGACCGGCCGGCCGTTCGCCATTAATGGCGATCTTTCAATCGAATGGCGCAGATCGAATGCTGAAGAGTCGAGTTGGCATGGATGGATTCCCTGGCCGCACATCAGCGCGCGCGATATCGTATTCGGCAATCCGGACTGGGTTAAAGCAGCGCCCAACATGGCGGAAGTCAGGCAGGTGACTTTTTCCCTGAGTCCGCTCGCATTGCTTGGGAAAAAAATCGCCGTCCGCAACTTGCTGCTGGAGGAACCGCTTCTGTTTCTGGAGCGTGCCAAAGACGGGAAAAACAACTGGACGCTCAAATCCGACACATCTTCAAAATGGCAATTCGAATTAAAACAGATAGGCTTCAGCAAAGGAAAAGTGCACTTGGTCGACGCCGTCAAGCGCGCCGATCTGACCGTGAACATCGACACGCTCAACGATAGTGCCGCGGCCGGCTACAGTCTCGATTGGAAAGTCGCCGGATCGCTGGACAAGGCAGCTGTCAGCGGCGGCGGCAAAGCGGGCGGAATACTCTCGCTGCAACAGCAGAGTACGCCCTACCCCGTCGAAGCCGATGTCCGCATAGGCAAGACAGCAGTCGCATTCAAAGGCACGTTGACCGATCCGCGTTCTTTTGCAGCGCTGGATGTGCGTCTCAAGCTTGCGGGGGTCAGCATGGCGAAATTATATTCATTGACCGGCATCCCGTTTCCTGAAACCCCGGCCTTTGCCACCGAGGGCCGTTTGATCGGCAAGATCGGTAAACAAAGCAGTGAGTGGAAGTATGAAAAATTCAGCGGCAGGGTCGGCTCCAGCGATCTGTCCGGTACGGTTGAATATCAATCGAAACAGCCTCGCCCTTATCTCAAGGCCACGCTTGTTTCCAATGTTCTCAAACTTCAGGATCTGGCGCCGCTGATCGGCGCCGACTCGAAGGCAAGCAAGGCAAACCGCGACGCGGTGACGGTGCAGCCGCCGGATAAGGTATTACCGGCAGAACCATTCAAAACCGAGCGCTGGACCAGTATTGATGCAGATGTCCGATTCACCGGCCGCAAGATACTGCGCGCCAAGCAATTGCCGATTGAGAATCTGGTAACCGATCTGCGCTTGCAGGACGGTGTGCTATCGCTGCAGCCGCTCGATTTCGGTATCGCCGGCGGCAATCTGACTTCAACGATCGTGATGGATGGACGCGGAAAACCGATCAAGGCGCAGATGAAAATATCGGCGCGCCACTTGAAGCTCAAGCAATTGTTTTCGACGTTTCAGTCCATGCAGGCAAGCCTGGGGGAAATCAATGGCGACGCTTCGCTGTCCGCCACCGGCAACTCGATAGCTGCGATGCTGGGATCATCGAATGGCGAAATCAAGGCGTTCATCAATGGCGGAACCGTCAGCAAATTATTACTGGAAGAGATAGGTTTGAATATCGGCAGCGTCATTCTCACGCAGATAACCGGCGACAGGCAGGCAAAATTAAATTGCATGGCAAGCGATTTCGCGGTCACCAATGGCTTGATGCAGACGCGTACCTTTCTGATCGACACAGAAGACGCCTTTCTCCATATCGCCGGTCAGATCAATCTCGCGCAAGAGCAATTGGCCTTGACCATCAAACCGGATACGAAGACCTTGCGGATTATCTCGCTGCGGGCGCCGCTCTATGTTACGGGCAGTTTCAAGTCCCCCAAAGTAAATGTCGACAAGGGTGTGCTCGCACTCAAAACAGGCGCTGCCGTTGCGCTGGGCGTACTGGCTCCGGTGCTGACCGCCGTCATACCGCTGGTGAACATCGGGCCCGGCAAAGACAGTGAGTGCGAAAAATTATCAAGCGACGTGCGTAAAAAACCGGTGGCGCCGCCGCCCGGAAAAATCTATAGCGCCAAGGCAGCCGCCAAATCCCGGGCGAAATAAACCGGGTTGATCTCCACTCGTATCGCGCATACGAAAAATGCCGCGCTGCAGACCGCTTCCCGCATATAAAAATTCGGAAATAACCGGTTGAATGTGCGCCACCGTACCGATGCAAGCCTGCGCCCCACGTAAAGTTCGATCATCAATGCGGAATAAAGACATATCCGCATCGCCGGCAGGATTGCCATGCCAACAACGGCACACCTGCTCGATCTGGTTTTTGAAATGGAAATACAGCGATGCGATCGTCACTTTTGCCGATTGAGCCGCTCATCATGGAGATTGTTATGAACTGGGACGTCATCGAAGGAAACTGGATGCAATACAAAGGCCATGTGAAAGCGCAATGGGGAAAATTGACTAACGATCACCTCGATGTCATCGCAGGAAAACGCGATCAACTGGCAGGCCGGATTCAGGAATCGTATGGCATTGATCTGGACGAAGCCGACAAGCAGATCACGGCCTTTCAAAAATATTTGAAGGAAAGCCGCCTGTCCTGATTATCCGGAGTGTTGCGCACGGCCGTATTCCGTATGCAACTTTTTACAGCATCAAGGGAGAAACAATGAAAAAAGCATTCGCAACAATTTTAATCGCTGCGGCAACCATGGGCTTTGCAACCGTATCGACAGCCGCAACCGCCGAAGCAAAGGCAACCTATAAAGCAGCCAGGGAAAGTGCCGCTACCGACTATAAAGCGGCACGCGAAAATTGCAATTCCCTGACCGGCAATCCGAAGAATGTGTGCGTGGAAGAAGCTGAAGCTGTACGCACAAGCACCACGGCCGGAGCGGAAGCCCAGTACAAAAATACGCCGCGTGCCCGCGCCGGCGCACGTACCGCAATCGCCAATTCCGAGTATGACGTCGCAAAAGCCAGGTGCGGCAGCCAAACCGGCAACGCCAGGAATGTATGCATCAAGGAAGCCAAGGCGGTCAATGTAGCCGCCAAAGCGGATGCCACGGCAGACAAGAAAGTGGCGACCGCGCGTGCCGATGCACGGGACGACAAGCGCGATGCCAACTACAAGGTCGCGATCGAAAAATGCGACGCATTGGCAGGCACGGCCAAAGACACTTGCGTCGCTTCCGCAAAAGCGCAGTACGGCAAGTAATACAGTCTCAACGCAGCAATGCCTTTTGATCGGCCCGTTTGATTCCGAGGCATCTTTTTCATCATTTATCAAGGACCATGACCATGAACATTTCCAAACGTTTGGCGACTATCTTGTTTTCCTTGCTGCTGGTTGCAGTGGCCGGCTGCGCTTCGACTTCGAAGTCGGAAGGAACCGGCGAGTATGTTGACGATGCCGTCATCACGTCTAAAGTAAAGGCAGAAATATTCAACGAGCCCAGCTTGAAATCGCGTGAAATCAACGTTGAAACATTCAAAGGCATCGCTCAATTGAGCGGCTTTGTCTCATCGCAAGCCGATATCAACAAGGCCGTCGAAGTCGCACGCAGCGTCAAAGGCGTGAAGTCGGTCAAGAACGATATGCGCATCAAGTAACCGGCTTGCCTGTGCAAGCGGACATTGCCCCGGCAGGATCGATCATGTTTCCACATGAGATTTTGCCGGGAACGATGTCCGCTTGGCGCCGGCTGTTTTTATCGTTGCCGATGTTTTCCCATTCCGGGCGACAGCTGCCTGTACAATCGATCCGGAAAAATCGTGGCAATGGATTGCCGCCTTCTTGCCGCCTGACCGCGGCATGGAACACACGTCAACATAAGGCAGGTATGCAATGAGCGCCACCTATAAAGAATATGCAGTTCCGGATAGCGCGACGCCGGAACAAGTTATCCCGCTGGAAGACGGGTCGGAAAAAGAGCTTGCCGCGATACTCCCCGACTTGCCCGGCATTCATATTCCGGTTATCGCCCGCGGCATCGCACTGACGATCCTGGCGACGGTTGCGTTCGTGTTCGCGCTGCAGTGGGCGCAAAAGTTTTTCATTCCGTTGGTCTTCAGCATTCTCATTTCCTATACATTGACTCCGGTGGTGGCCTGGCTGGAACGCATAAAGATTCCACGCATTGTCGCAACCAGCCTGGTATTGATCACACTATTGTGCGGCGCCGCCGCGGTGGCCAATTCACTGCGTGCCGAGTTCCAGTCGATCCTGGTGCGCTTGCCCGACGCGGCACATCAGATATCCCAGGCGATCACCAAAACGCAAGACGGTCAACCCAGCACGATGCAGCAAATGCAGGCTGCGGCCACTGAAATAGAAAAAGCGACCAATCAGGCAGCAGGAGTCCGCCCGGGTTCCAGGCAAGTCCCTGTAACAACTGTCGTCGTTGCCCGCCCCGCGTTCAAAATACAGGATTGGTTGTGGGCCGGATCGATGGGTGTAGCCGGAGTTATCGGCCAGGCGACGATGGTCGTCTTCCTGGTGTTTTTCCTTTTATTGTCCGGCGACAGTTTCAAGCGAAAACTCGTGAAGATAACCGGGCCGTCGCTGTCATCAAAAAAAATTACAGTCCATATACTCGATGACATCAACAAATCCATCCAGAACTATATGTTCATGCTGCTGGTCACGAATATGCTGCTGGCGCTGTTGCTATGGATGGTCTTTCGCTGGATCGGATTGGAAAATGCGGGAGCGTGGGCGGTCGCCGCCGGCTGCCTGCACATCATTCCGTATTTTGGTCCGTTGATTATTACAATAGCTACCGGACTGACCGCTTTCATGCAATTCGGATCGCTGTCGAAAATGTTCCTGGTATCCGGTTCGTCGTTGGCTGTGGCCATATTGGTCGGCACGTTCATAACGACCTGGATGACCGGAAGAATCGCAAAAATGAATGCCGCAGCGGTATTTATCGGGCTGCTTTTCTGGGGCTGGCTGTGGGGAATCTGGGGATTGTTGCTGGGCATTCCCATTATCGTGATGGTGCGCGTAGTGTCCGAGCATGTCGACGGCATGCAACCGGCGGCGGAATTGCTGAGCGAGTGAGCCGCATCAAATCCAGTACGCGCAATCATCAACCGGAGTTTCCCTTTCTCAACGACAAGGGAAAATTGCCGCCTGCATAAAAAACATCCGGCAAGCCTGCACGGCGCAGGTTCATTAAACCGGTATTGCACAGTTCTCCTCCATGGTCGTCATCGGCCGAATATCGATTTCTTGCTCTATACAATGCATTCCGCATGATCGTCTTTTGCCTGGCTATAGCGGCAGAAGCAACTTGTCTTGATCCTACTCATAAGTCTCTGAAACTCTTGCGCATGCCGGCTGAACTTCGGCAACGGCGGATTATCCGACTGACGAAGTGTTGACCTGCAGTTTTTGCATTGAAGCACCAGTCTGTACATCCGTTGGAGGAAGCCGAATGGACCGGATCGATGCAGCGGAGTTCGTGGGAAAGAAAAGAACAATGCTAACCCTTCTATATGGCTGCACCATATTCCTGAGTGCTTTTCTCTTGTTCCAGGTCCAGCCCATCATCGGCAAAATGCTCCTGCCCTGGTTCGGCGGCTCCGCAGCAGTGTGGAGCACATGCCTGCTGTTTTTTCAAGTGCTGCTCCTGCTCGGCTATCTTTACGCGCATTGGACCAGCAGATTTCTCGTCCCGAAAAAGCAGGCGCTGCTCCACATTCTCCTGCTTGCATCAAGCATCGCGGTGTTGCCGATTACACTGAACGCCGCCTGGAAACCGACGGGCGGCGAAGATCCGACCTTGCTGATCATCGGGCTCATGGCGGCGGCGATCGGGCTCCCGTATTTTTTACTTTCCACCACCGGCCCGCTGCTCCAGGCGTGGTTCGCACGGGAAAAATCCGGGACGGTGCCCTACCGGCTTTTTGCGCTGTCCAATTTCGGATCGATGCTTGGACTGTTAAGCTATCCGGCCCTCTTCGAGCCGAGGCTGACCATACCGGACATGTCTGTTGGCTGGTCTGCGGCCTATGTCGTTTTTACGTTGCTGTGCGCGATGCTGGCCTGGCGCGGACTGCATGCGCACAGGACTGTTCATGTGCGTGCGGACGTGAAGGCAGATCAACGTCCGTCCGCACGCACTTTAGCGATGTGGGCCATATTGGCGGCATGTCCGACGATTCTCCTGATGGCGGTGACCAGCCACCTGACGCAGAACGTGGCTCCCGTGCCCTTCTTGTGGGTGCTGCCGCTCGGTTTATATCTGATGAGCTTCATTCTATGTTTCGAAGGCGGCAACTGGTACCGCAGGATATGGTACCTGCCCGTATTCATTGTGTGGCTTGGCGTCATGAATTACGACCTGGTGGAGCAGATTGCAGTGCAGGGCGTATGGGTGCCTATCGCGCTTTACTGCAGCGGCCTTTTCGTTTCGTGCATGTTATGCCATGGCGAATTGGCACGGATGAAGCCGCATCCGGAACATCTGACGTCCTTCTACCTGATGATCGCACTGGGCGGAGCGACAGGCGGCACGTTCGTGGCGATCGTTGCGCCCCGATTGTTCAACAGCAATTACGAGCTTCCGGCGGCGGCCATTGCAACCGCCCTGGTGATTGTGACGCTGGTTCGCCGCGAGCCGGCCGATCCGCGTCCTCGCATACCGGGCTACCGCGTGTGGCTAAAAGCGATGGTGATTACGGTGGCGCTGATCTCGATACTCGCAGTCGCCGGCATCGCCAGGCAAAACAGCATGCACCGGGTTCTGGCGCGGAATTTTTATGGGACGCTCAGGGTAACCGATGCCAATGACCATGGATATGTAGTGAGGCAACTGGTCCATGGCGCAATTCTGCATGGTACGCAATATCTATACAGTGAGCGGCGGCGCTGGCCGACCACTTACTATGGCGACAATGGCGGGGCCGGCATGGCGGTCCTGGCCACCCGGCACGCTGGGCAGCAGCGGGTAGGCGTGATAGGCCTCGGCGCCGGCACCATGGCCGCCTATGGCCGTGCGGGCGATTATTACCGCTTCTATGAAATCAATCCCCTTGTGCTCCGGCTTGCCCGTTCACAGTTTACTTTTCTGTCCGACTGCCCTGCCATTGTAGAGACGGCAATGGGAGACGCCCGCCTGTCGCTTGAGCGCGAACCTCCGCAGCAGTTCGATGTCCTGGTGATGGATGCATTCTCCGGCGACTCCATCCCCGTGCATCTGCTGACACGCGAGGCTTTCGCGGTGTACTTCCGGCATATGAGGCCCGGCGGCATTCTCGCAGTGCACATATCGAACCGGAACCTGGACCTTGCTCCCGTAGTGAAGCACGCTTCCGACTACTACGGCAAAGAGGCGCGTCTGGTGGATTCAGACGAAGATGAAAGCAGAGGCCTGACGGGATCCGCCTGGGTCCTCATCGGCGATCGCGCCGATATCTTCGATGCCAAAGAACTCAGGGACAGTGTCACGGCGATCGAACCGGAATCGGCAATTCGACCATGGACAGACGATTACAGCAGTATTTACACGATTCTGAGATAACGTTTCCTTGAAATCAATGGAGGTCCGGTAGTCCGTCACTACCTGATTATCACTTCGCCGGCGACAGTGGATGCCTTGGTCAAGCGCCAGGTCAGGCGGCAGTTCATGCCAGCACTTCGTTCCAATCACGGAGACTCCATTTGCCAATCACTCCGTTGATAACGAATGGGTCTCCCTGGATAAATTCCTCGGCCGCCTCACGGCTCTTGAACACACCCATCGCGCCTTCGGCAGGGTTTGCATACGGCCCTGCCATCAGGAGCTCGCCTCGCGCATGGAATTCATCAAGCCGGATTCGATGTGCAGCATAGTTAGCCTGTGCCTTGGCCATGCCATCCTGCGCGACTTCATAGAACATAACGACCTTCATTTATTCTTCTCCTTGATTGGGTAGCTGCTGAAAATTGGCGGCGTGTCTGCGTTCTCGCGCCCGGCGTCTGAGCTCAGCGGCGCGCACCTGCGCGCGTCCGCTGGAACGCCGGGTTGAGCATCGGCTACTTTGCAACGGTTGCGCGAACTGCCCAAGCTCGGGCAGTTAACGAGATTGACCCGTTTGCCGCAATAGGGATGCGCGCTCGTATACGGTCGCGCAGGCGCGCTCTGGCGGTTTCATCAAGCGACATCGCGTAGGCAGGGGCCGGCCCCTGGCCGCCGAGAAAGGGCTGCCAGTAGTCATCGAAACTCGCAAACCGCGTCGGTATGTCGATTGACTTCACTTCGACGTCTTTCAGTCCGGCGCCGGCCAAGAGATTCTCGAGCGCCTCGGGACGGCACAGCGGGAAACGAACGCCTTCGTCCATCTTTGCTGCGCTCGCATCGAGTTCGACCGCCGCGTCCCAGAAGTGCCTCATCAGCTCCATCTTTCCGGCGTAATCCCAGACGTATCCCGCGATCGTGCCCGCCTTGCCCGTCACGCGCGCCATCTCTGCGAGGGCGGCGCGCTGATCCGGAACGAAGTTCAGGACCAGTCCCGAGACCGCCACATCGACCGACGCGTCGCCGAGCGGGATTGCCGTCGCGCTGCCTTGGTGAAGCGCCGCCCGGTCCGCGAGATTCGCCCTCGCGGTATTGAGAAATCCTTCCGACGGCTCGATACCGGCGATCGATGCAGGCGAGCAGCGGTCCACGATCGCCGCGCACAGCGCCCCGGTTCCGCAACCCACGTCTAGCCACCTCCGGCCGGCAGGAATGCCCAGCCAGGAAAGAAACAGCGGCGCGACTTGGCGACTCCACCGTCCGACGTACTGCTCATAAGGGTTCCCGCGCTCCCAGGTGTCGGATACTTGTTTCTGGTCCATGGTCAAACCTTTCAATGGCGACTCGATGCCCAACTGGTGATCACCCTCCTGAACTGCTTGATCAGCTAAGGCGTTGCATTCATGACAAGCATTATAGCCTCCATAAATCGGCCTTTCGCAAGTTGCAATCGGCCATTGGCAGATATATCGGCATGGTGGAGATTTCTTTCGTCAGCGTGGATGTTGATGCGGCCGCAGAGCTTTTGAAAGCGCGATGCAACTTGCCGAATCTCATGCATGTAATTTGGCAAGCGCTCTCAATTCATGCTTTTTCCCTCAATGCTGCTTGCAAGCTATTCCTTGAAAAATAATAAATTTTGAACATGCAACACTATTGCAATATCATGTTGGCTTAAAGAGCCTGAGCCTGATTCCGAATTTTCAGCGACATATCGTTTGCATACCGTGATGCTCCGTCAACGCGCTTTCCCCATACTGCTGGCATTTTTACTGTTGCTGACCCAGCAAATGGGAATGGCTCACGCCGTTTCGCATCTTTCGTCGGCTCTCGCCTCAAGTGCATCGCATAACAAGCACTTGCCGGGCGAAATGCAATGCGATCAGTGCCTCGCATTCAGCGCCATCGGCTCTGCGCTTCCCAATCCGCCGCCTTCCCTATTTGCCGATCTGTCGGCAAATAGGGTCGCTGCCGATGCCCCGATCGAAAAATTCCTGCGTCCCGCGATTCGCGCATTCGATTCGCGCGCCCCGCCTGCTCTGTCCCTCTAGACCTTGTTCAAGCTCGGGCCGGCGCCGCATACCGCGCCGGCTTCATTCATAACTATCAGGGGATCACCATGTTTAAACCCACCGTTTTGGCAACGGCGCTGGCTGCCGCATTGGGCACATCATTGAGTGCTTACGCGGCCGACGACCAGGGACTTGCGCAGATGCGCGAGGAAATCCGGCAGATGAAACAGGATTATGAAGCGCGTATCCAGGCGTTGGAAAAGCGGCTGCAGACGGCGGAAACGCAAGCGGCGCCGGCGCAGGCTGCGACAGCTCCCGCCGTGCCGACAGCGGCGGCTGCCGGGTCCGCCAATGCCTTCAATCCCGCCATATCCGCAACCCTCGGCGGCACTTATGCAAACCTGTCGCAAGATCCGGCCAAATTCCGGATCCGGGGTTTCGTGCCGGGCGCAGAGCCGATAGGCCCCGGCAACCGCAGCTTCAATCTTGGCGAGTCGGAACTGACGCTCAGCACCAATATCGACCCGCTCTTTGCCGGCCAGTTGACGTTCGCGCTCGCCCCCGACAATAGCGTCAGCGTCGAGGAAGCTTTTTTTCAGACCAAGGATTTGTCAAACGGCGTCAATCTCAAGGGCGGGCGCTTCCTGTCGTCGATCGGTTATCTCAACAGCATTCATGCGCACGCATGGGATTTTGTCGACGCGCCGTTAGCCTACCAGGCGTTTTTCGGCGGCCAATACAAAACCGACGGCCTGCAATTCCGATGGCTGGCGCCAACCGAACGCTTTTTCGAACTGGGTCTGGAAGCGGGCAACGGCGGCAGTTTTCCGGGCAACCTGCGCAACAAGAACGGCATCGGTTCCACCGCATTGTTTGCCCATGTCGGCGACGATATAGGAGAAAGCGGAAGCTGGCGCCTCGGCCTGTCTTATCTGAACAGCAGCGCGACGAACCGGCCGTTTGATGATGTGGACAGCAGCGGCGCCGCCGTAACCGATGCCATCAGCGGCCACGCGAATACCTGGATTGCCGATGGCATCTACAAGTGGGCTCCGAACGGCAACGCGACGCAAACCAATTTCAAGCTGCAGGGCGAATACTTCCAGCGCAGGGAGAGCGGCACACTGACGTATGACACGCTTGCGCAATCGAGCGGCACTGCAGCCGGCGGCTATTCGAGCGCACAGTCCGGCTGGTATCTGCAGGGGGTCTATCAATTCCAGCCAATGTGGCGCGTCGGCCTGCGCTACGACAAGTTGCATTCCGGCACACCGGATATCGGCTTGATCAATAGCGGTGCGCTGACCGCTGCCGACTTCTCGCGGCTGGCTTCCTACAATCCGTCGCGCACCAGCCTGATGTTCGATTTTTCGCCGTCCGAATTCAGTCGCTTCCGCCTGCAGCTCGCACGTGACAAATCGCGTCCGGATGCGACCGACAATCAAATTTTCCTCCAGTACATCATGAGTCTCGGTGTACATGGCGCACATACTTTCTAGGAACCGCAAATGAAAAAGACATTACTTCCCCTGATCGGGACTCTTTTCGCACTGCTGGCGCTGCCGGCTCATGCCACGGTCAATGTACTGGCGTGCGAGCCGGAATGGGCCGCCCTGGCGACCGAAATCGGCGGCGACAAAGTGAAGGCATCCAGCGCCACGACTGCACTGCAAGACCCGCACCGGATCGAAGCCAGACCCAGTCTGATTGCAAGAACCCGCAATGCGGACTTGCTGGTGTGCACCGGACTGGAACTGGAGGTGGGTTGGCTGCCGATCCTGCTGCAGCAGTCCGGCAATGCGAAAATCGCGCCGGGACAGCCTGGTTACCTGGAAGCGGGCATGCTTGTGCCGCGTCTGGAAATCCCGACGCGCCTGGATCGGAGCGAAGGCGATGTTCATGCCGCCGGGAACCCGCATATTCAGCAGGATCCACGCAACATCGCACGCGTCGCCGATGCGTTGGTCCAACGCTTGAGTCAGATCGATCCAGCCAATGCTTCCTTTTATCAGGCCCGTCACAAGGATTTTTCCGCGCGCTGGAATGCAGCCATCCAAAACTGGGAACGGCAGGCGGCGCCGTTGAAGGGCGTGTCGGTTGTCGAGCATCACAAGAACATGGAGTATTTGTTGAACTGGCTCGGCATGCGGGCAGTCGGCACGCTGGAACCCAAGCCGGGCGTCGAGCCGAGCGCGGCGCATTTGTCGGAGCTGGGCAATCAGTTGCAGCGCCAGCCCGCGAAGATGGTGTTGCGCGCGGCGTACCAGGACTCTCGTGCATCTCAGTGGCTGGCCGAGCATGCGCATATTCCCGCAGTGGTCGTGCCCTTTACCGTCGGCGGCGATGAGAAGGCAAAGGATTTGTTCGGCTTGTTCGACGACACGCTGCAGCGCCTGCTGGAAGGCGTCAAATGAATTTCGCCTCGATTGACCTGACAATCATTTTCCCTGCCTTTTTGGCGGGCTTGCTGGTGCTCGTTACGCATGTGCCGCTCGGGGCGCAGGTATTGAAGCGCGGCATCGTGTTCATCGATCTGGCGATTGCCCAGATTGCCGCGCTCGGCGTGATCGTCGCAGGGATGGCAGACATAAACCAGGGTTGGCTGGTCCAGCTCGCCGCCGGTGCTGCCGCAGTGCTGGGCGCATTCCTGCTGACGTGGACCGAGAAACGCTGGCCGGAAGTGCAGGAAGCGCAGATCGGCGTGCTGTTTGTGCTGGCGGCCACCGGCGGATTGTTGCTGCTTGCCCATAATCCCCATGGCGGCGAACATTTGCGGGACTTGCTGGCAGGGCAGATCCTGTGGGTGCGTTATGACCAGTTGCTGGTACCGGCGATCGGCACCGCATTCATCGCGGTTGCCATCTTCCTGTTCAAGGAGAGGCTGGGACGCCTGGGCTTTTATTTGCTCTTCGCGGTGGCCGTCACGATTTCAGTCCAGCTGGTCGGCGTCTATCTTGTTTTTGCAAGCCTGATTGTTCCCAGCCTGGGCGTAAGAAACCATCAGCGCGGGAAACGCCTTTGGTTTGCCTACATTGTCGGTATTGCCGGCTACGCAGTCGGCCTGCTCATCTCGATGGTGTTCGATCTTCCATCGGGCGCCCTCATTGTCTGGTGTCTGGCGCTATTGGCGATGCTGGTATACGCCATGGGACCCGAAGACGGGAAAGTGCAGTTGCGGCCGAATTGACGGACGACGGGATTTCGGCATCCATGTCTGGATAAAGGCTGTTCCCGGTTGCCGGACCGTTTATCGCATGACCGGTTTTCCTGAGGCTCGACACGATCGACTTCGCGTCGAGCCGGACAGCGTTTCCATCGCAAGACATTGTGCGGCCGACCCGCGGTCCGCTTCGGATCGGATTGCGATGCCGTTGTCCTTGCGCAGTTGCGTATGAGGCTGCACCATTTCAGTACCGTTCAATCGCAGAACTCATTTCATGAACAGGCGTCTGTTGACAGCGGCAGCCGGCGCTGATAAATTGATTTCATAAAAATCAATTCAAACCATTCCGGAGACAAGATACAGCCAGCCTCGCTGAAATACGGCGTGAAATCGGGCGCACCCAAACCTTTTCTCATCCGAATTCGAAGACGCTCAACCGTTCAAGCCGGCGCCCCCGCATCGCTTGAACAATCCCGCCGCAACGAATCAACGACCACCTCAAAAAACTTAACGCCCCGGTAAGGCGATCACTTGGAGAATGCATGAGCAACGTAAAATGGACAAACGGTACCGAGCATTGGACTAAAAAAGGCGATATCAACCTCTTCCTGTGGGAGAAACCCGCCGCCAAGAACGTCGAGCCGGCCGGCACGATTTTATTTGTGCATGGATCGTCGATGGCTTCCCAGCCGACCTTCGACCTGCATGTGCCGGGACGTCCCTTCTCGTCCGCGATGGAGTGGTTTTCAGCGCGCGGTTACAACACCTGGACCATGGATAACGAAGGCTATGGCCGCTCCGACAAGCACCGCCCGATCAACAGCGATATCAGCAACGGCGCCGACGACCTGGTCGCAGGCAGCGAATATATCCTGAAAAAATCCGGTGCGAAAAACCTGCTGATCTATGGCATTTCGTCCGGCGCGCTGAAGGCCGCGATGTTCGCCGAGCGCCATCCCGAGCGCGTCGCCCGCCTCGCGCTCGATGCATTCGTTTGGACCGGCGAAGGCAGCCATACGCTCAATGAGCGCAAGAAGAAACTCGCTGAGTTCAGCGCAAAGAACCGGCGTCCCATCGACCGTGCATTCGTGCACAGCATCTTCAATCGCGATCACCCCGGCACCGCCGACGAAGCGACGATCGAGGCATTTGCAGATGCGATCCTGACGCTCGACGATTCAATGCCGACCGGCACCTATGTCGACATGTGCTCACGCCTGCCGCTGGTCGATCCCGCCCGGATCAAGGTGCCTTCCATCATCCTGCGCGGCGAATTCGACGGCATTGCCGCGATGGACGACCTGATCAAATTCTTCAACCTGCTGCCGAACATGGACAAGCAGTTCAGCGTGATGGAAGGAATTTCGCACGCCAGCTTCCAGCAAAAGAATTACATGACGGTCTACCACATTCTCCACAGCTTTTTCACGATGCCTGACAATCCTTACAGGGGATAAACATGAACCGACGCTTCCGTGCAGTACTGGCTCTTGGCCTGCTTTCGCTTGCCGCGCAATCGGCAAACGCGCAGTCGTATCCGAACCGGTCCGTCAAGATCATCGTCCCTTTCGGACCGGGCGGATTCACCGACGTGGTGGCGCGCATCCTCGGGCAGAAATTGACGGCTTCGATGGGCCAGTCCTTCATCATCGAAAACAGGCCCGGCGCGGGTTCGACCATCGGCACCGATGCCGTCGCCAAATCGGCGCCCGACGGCTACACGCTGGTCATGGTGTCGACCACCCATGTGATCAGTCCCTGGATGTACAAGACCATGCCTTACGATCCGATCAAGAATTTCACGGCGGTCTCCAAGCTGGTCGAATCGCCGTATGTGCTGGTGGTGAACAACAAGGTGGCGGCGCGCAATGTGAAGGAGTTCATCGCGCTGTCGAAAGCGCGGCCGAATATGATTCACTATGCGTCGTCCGGCAACGGCAGCTCGCAGCACCTGATCGGCGGAATGTTCAATACGATGAGCGGCGCCGGTCTGACGCATGTGCCTTATCGCAGCAGCAGCATGGCGGCGCAAGACGTGCTGGCCGGGGTGGTGGAAAGCACCTTTGCGGGCGTACCGAATGCCCTGGCGGCGATACAGTCCGGCAGGGCGCATGCATTGGCGGTGACCTCGGCCAAGCGCATCCCGCAGTTGTCCGACGTGCCGACCTTGCAGGAAGCCGGTGTGCCGGGCTATGACGCATCGATCTGGCTGGCGCTGCTGGCGCCGGCCGGCACGCCAAAGGAAATCGTTACCCGCCTCAATGCCGAGATCGCAAAGATCATGGTCGCGCCCGATGCAGCCAAGACGCTGTATGACAACGGCGTCGCAGTCAGCCTGTCGACACCGGAAGCGATGAACGAGCTGATGGTCCATGAGCGCGAGCGCTGGGGCAAGGTCGTGAAGGAGGCGGGTATCGAGGTCGACTGAGCCGTTTGCCTGCATCAGCGCTCCGGGCCGGCCGGAGCGCCTCTGTCTTTCAATTCGCCGGCGATGCGCGGCGATCCGTGCGCTTGTTTGAACTCCGCCTGCAGCCGCCGCCTGCAACCGGTATCAAGCGCCCGGCGGTTTCCGGCTATCCGGATTCGCCCGGGACACTATCCGGCGCAGTACGGCTTCATCTCATTGATATCCAAGTGTCGCGGCTTCCTTGTTGATGGCATTGATGATGTCTTTGCCGACGCGGCCTTCCATTTCCTTCTGCACGGGCAACAGGGCTTTGCGCCATGTGGCGAGTTCCTTCTCGGTCGGATAATAAATTACCGTCTTGCCTGATTTCTTGATTTCTTCCAATGCCTTGTCGTTTTCCTGTTGGGCAATCGCCTTGGTATAACGGGTCGCCTCGCGCATCGCTCCTTCCAGCGCGGTACGGATGTCGGCAGGAAGGCTATCCCAAAACTTCTTGTTGGCAATCGGCACCCAGGCGATATAGCCGTGATTGGAAACCGTCATATGCTTTTGCACTTCGTGCATTTTTTGTGTGTAGACATTGGACGGCGTGTTTTCCTGACCGTCCACCACACCGGTCTGCAAAGCCTGGTAGACCTCGGCCATCGAGGTTACCTGCGGATTGGCGCCGAGCGCCCGCATTTGCGCATCCAGAACCTTGGACGACTGAATGCGCATTTTCAAGCCCTTCATATCGCCCGGACCGTGAATCGGCCGGTTCGCCGTCATGACCTTGAAGCCGCTATCCCAGAATCCCAGGCCGACGATGCCCTTGGTCTCCAGCTTCTTGAACAAGTCCTTTGCGATCGGTCCCTCGGTCACGCGATACAGCACATCCTTGGTCGGAAAAATATACGGCAGATCAAAAGCCTCGAACTCCTTGATTCCGATCGGCCCGAACTTCGAGAACGTCGGCGCGAGCATCTGAACCGCCCCCAGATGCAGTGCGTCCATCTCTTCTCCATCTTTGTATAAAGTGCTGTTGGCATACACTTCGACCCGGACCCTGCCGTTGGTCGCCTTTTCGGCAAGCTCCTTGAAGCGTTCGGCGCCCTTGCCTTTCGGGGTATCCTTCGCCACGACATGGCTGAACTTGATGACGATGGGTTGTTGAGCAGACGGCTGCTGCGCCGCCGCGCCGCCGCCCAGCAGCACGGCAACCACACCTGCAAGAATCGGGAAAAACTTTTTCATTATTGTCTCCTTTGTGTTGGGTAACGCAAGTCGGTGCAGGCAGCGTTCTGCGGCGCTGTTTCCTGCGGTATCAGGCCAGCGGCATGGCAAGCAAGATGATTGCCGGCAGATTGGTTCGATTGATGAGCTGGCGTTTTTCGCCTGGCGCGATGCGGCAGGAGTCGAGCCGCGCCAGGCGCTCCTCGGAAATCACGCCGTCAAGTTCGGTGCGGATCGTCACCTCGCCTTCGACCACCACATAATGTTTTTCGATTTCCGAACCATCCAGAGAAGTCTCGCCGCCCGGCAGCAACTGCGACATGCCGAGCCAAAGCGTATCGCTGGGGCCTGCTTCCTTGCCCTGCAGCCGAAGGCAGCGCATGTCGGTGTGATTGGGCGGATAGTAGGCGGGAGCTTCTTGTATTCTCGTCAGATTCATGGCTTGAGCACCACCCTTTCCCGGTTGCCGGACATTACTTTCCTGTAGCCGCTGATCGCATCGTCGATCGAATGCACATTGTCGCTTCCGACATCGAAAGCGCGCAGCGTGCCTTTTTCAAAACCGTCGTGCATCTGGTCGAGGATGGCGGCGCATCGGCTTGCGTCCAGCGCCAGCGTGTCGATTCCCACATAAGTATGCTGTCCGCGATAGAACGCCAGAATGTCAAAGGGCACCGCCCGGTCGAGCGTCGCAATGAAAATCTGGGTGGCGCCAAGCGCCATTGCAGCATTGGCCTGCGCGAAGTACGGACTGCCCACAGTATTGTAGACCAGCGAGGCTCCCTTGCCGCCGGTATGGTCGCGCACGAATTCGGCAACGTCGACCTTGGCTGCATTGATGAGATGAATCGGGCCGTTGGCATGTCCGGGATAGGGCCGCCCGGAGCGTTCCACCGCGAACACGGTGGCGCCTGCCTGAGTGGCGAGTTGAATTGCGGCTTGACCGACCTTGCCGCTGGCGCCGAAGATCAGGACTGCGTCGCCCGCCTTGGGGAGCCCGCTGCGGCGGAATCCTTCAAACGCGGTGACAAACGGGACGCCGATCGCGCCTGCAGCCTGCAACGACAGGCCGGCAGGCTTGGTCCTGATTGCGCCGCGCGGCAATACCAGGTGGCTCGCATGACTGCCGTCGCGGCGAATGCCGAGATCGCCGCCCGTACCCCATACTTCTTTTCCGATCAGTTCGGACGGCCCGGACACGGCGACGCCGGCATAGTCGCGTCCGGGCGTTCTCGGCCAGACTGCATGCGGCATCATGCCCAGCATGGCCTTTACATCGCTCGGGTTGATGCCTGCGCTTTTGACTTCCACGACGACCTCGTCTGCTTTCGGCTGAGGAGACGGCATGTCGACCAGATCGACTTTCAACTCATCCAGCGAGGCAGCCTTTTGCGATACACGAATGGCGCGATACGACATATGATTTTTTCTTCAGGGAATGGCAACGGATATGTTATTTGCGGCTGGCAGGCCGAGTATGGATCTGGCTTCACGCGGAGTGGCGATCTCGCCTCCCATTTGTTGAATGATGTTTGCGGCGCGCTCCACCAGCTCCGCATTGCTCTTGGCAAGCACGCCGTGCTGGAGGTAAATATTGTCTTCCATGCCGACACGGACATGGCCGCCCAGCAGCCATGACTGCGCGACAATCGGAAACTCCATCCGGCCGATGCCGAACGCCGACCAGATTGCGCCCGCAGGCAGCATGCCGCGCGCATACATCACCGTCTCCGGCGTCGCTGCGAAGCCGTATTTCACGCCCAGCACAAAGGTGTATATGCCGGGGCCCTGAAGCGTGCCGTCGCGGATCATGTCGAGCGCCAGATTCAGATCGCCCGAATCGAATATTTCGAGTTCCGGCTTCACTCCGGCGGCGCGCATCGCCAACGCCATCTTGCGCACGTTTTTCGGTGTGTTGATGACCACATCCGGACCGCTGTTCATCGTATTGAGATCAAGCGAGCAGATATCGGGACGCAATGCCTCGACATGCTTGATGCGCTCCAGCGGCGGCAGCAGGCTGGTGCCCGGCGCATATACTTTCGGGTCGTCTTCGCCGGGAATAAAGCGTCCGCCCGGTCCGGTCGTCAGATTGATGATCAGCTCGGGCGAGCGCAAGCGGATGCGGTCCACGACATCGCGATACAGCTCCACATCCATCGAAGGCTTGCCTGTTTGCGGATCGCGCACATGAATATGCACTACGGCTGCGCCGCTCGCTTCCGCCGCCAGGCATTCATTCGCAATCTGTTCCGGCGTAATCGGCAGATAAGGCGTCTGCTCCGGCTTGACCAGGTTGCCCGTCACGGCGCAGGTGATAAATGTTTTTTGCCGGATCACAGCGATCGCCCTCCATCGACAACGATGGTATTGCCGGTTGAGAAGCGCAGCGTGGTGGCGCAGGCTTCAATCGCGGCGGCGACGTCTTCCACGGTGCCGACCCGTTTGAGCGGCATGGTGGCCGCCGTCTTTTCATTGAAGTCCGGACCGCGCCCCGGAACGAAGGTGGAATCCACGACTCCCGGCGATACTGTCAGCACCCTCACCGCCGGCGCAAGGCTGCGCGCCAGCGAACGGCCCATCACATCGATGCCTGCCTTGGCGGCCGCATACGCAATATTGCTGCCGACGCCGGTGGAAGCCGCAATCGACGATACATTGACGATCAGCCCGTCCGAAGACTGCTTGAGCATTGGCGCAAACGCGCGAATGGTCGCGAACACGCCGCGCCAATTGGCGGCGAAAATTTCGTCGATCAGCTCGTCCGTCAGGCCATCGAGATCAGCCGCCGGCACAGGTTTGGTGAAACCGGCGGTGTTGACGAGAATATCGGCGCGCCCGAAATGCTCACGCACCTTTTCCGCTGCTTTTTTCAGCTGTTCGCTATCGGTGATGGAAGCGGGCACCTGCGCATGCCGACCGGGCAGCGTCTTCAGGAATTCATTCGCCGCGTCTTCGGCGCCGCGATGCAGCACCACGACGTGCGCACCGAGTGCGGCCAGCCGCCGGGCGCTGGCGCGGCCGATCGCGCCCATGCCGCCGGCAATGACGGCGACCGATCCATCCAGGCGCATCCGCGGCGCGCGTTCAATGTCTATCGAGTTGTTCAAGGGCTGTCCTAAGGAATGGGAGGTGTCGGAAATGTCCGGATGCCCGGCTCCAGCACAAAGTCGTAGCGCAATGTGGCGCAGGGCTTGCCGCTCGCATCGGTGTATTGTTCGAAATTGCCCACCAGCTGCTCCAGCACGGCAAACACGGCGTCCGAATTCAGATGCTCGGAATCGTCGGCGAAGACCTGCGTCACCAGGGTCTTGCAGCCCGAGGCAGATATCATGAAATGCAGGTGCGCCGGACGGTAAGGATGACGCTTCTGCGCATGCAGCAATTCGCCGCAAGGCCCATCGGTGGGAACCGGATAACCGGCCGGGCGCACTGTCCTGAAGTGAAAGCGTCCATCGTTATCCGTCGTAAACAGACCGCGCAGATTCATGTCCGGTTGATCGGGATCCTGGTTTTCGTAATATCCGACCGGCGATGCCTGCCAGACATCCACGTCCGCACCGGCAAGCGGCCTGCCTTTATCGTCGGTGACGCGTCCGCTGACCAGCAGCGGGATGCCCTCGGTCGCGCCGCGCACAATATCGTCGCCCGGATTGCAGCGCGGCGCGTTCGCGCGCCAGAACGGGCCCAGCAAGGTCGATGCAGTCACCTCATTGCCGCGCCTGCTGTTGAGCAAGGACACCAAGGTCGATATGCCAAGAAGATCGGCCAGCAGCACGCCTTCATTTTTGCTGGGGCCGGTCGCCTGCCCGATGCGGACCAGGAAATCGATGCCTTTTTCGAACTCCTCTTCCGTGATCCTGGTTTCGCGAACGAAAGCATGCGCATGCTTGACCAGAGCGGTGAAAATTTCCAGCAGGCGCGAATCCGGTGTGCCGGCCATCGCCCGCAGCACAATATCCGTCAGAGACGATTCGCCGCGCACTATGCCGTCCGGATGCGCGGAATTCTGTTGCAAGGAAGCGCTCATCTTGGTTCCAATTTTATGCAAACGTATGCATAGATTGCCGCATCGCCGATCTCTTGTCAATCCTTTACATGTTAGGCTTGTAGGCGCTATATTGGAAGGAACTGCATTTCCGATTGCAAACGATTGCACAATTTCACATCAATATGAACGATTCCGTTATTCAGCGCAAACGCCCTACTATCCGCGACGTTGCTCAGCATGCCGAGGTCAACGCCTCGACGGTGTCGCGCGCGCTGAACCCGGACACCCGGCATCTGCTCGGGGAAGAAGTGATCAAACGCGTGATGGCTTCCGCCAAGCATCTGGGCTACCGCCGCAACAAGGCCGCATCTGCATTGCGCGGCGGCCGCTCGCAGTTGATCGGAATGTTGCTGCCCGATATAACCAATCCGGTTTTCTCGCCGATCGTGCGTGGTTTGGAAGAGGAACTCAGCGGCGCCGGATTTTCGGTCCTGGTAGCCAACACCGGCGGCACGCCCGCAGAACAGGATCGATTGCTGGAGCGCATGATTGGCAGCATGGTGGACGGTCTCGTCATCGCCACTGCCTCGCGCCAGGATTTCCTGGTGCAGCGCTGCTTGCAGGAAGGCATGCCGGCGGTGCTGGTCAACCGCGGCGAAGATGCGCGTCATGTTCCAGAAGTCGTCAATGACGATTTTCTTTCGATGAAGCTGGCAGTGGATCATTTGTCCGACCTTGGCCATAAGCGTATTGCCCACCTCTCCGGCCCCACGCGGCTGGCAACCGGCGCCATGCGGGAACAGGGCTTCAGGCTGGCGATGGAATCCCGCCGGTTGAAGCCGGCCGCGGTCGTGGAATGCAGCGACTTCACCCGCGAAGCGGGCGCCAGGTCCTGTGCCGCCCTGCTCGACAAGCATGACGGCGTGACAGCCATCATCGCCGGCAATGATCTGATCGCGCTCGGCTGTTACGACATTCTCGCAGCCCGCGGTCTGCGCTGTCCCGGCGATATCTCGATCATCGGCCACAACGACATGCCGCTGATCGACATGCTGGCGCCTCCGTTGACATCGCTGCGCATCCAGCATCGCGAGATGGGCCGCCAGGCGGCCCGTCTGCTGTTAAATCACCTGCAACAGCCGGATATGGCTCCCGTGCGCATTACGCTGGCGCCGGAACTGATGGTGCGGAAGTCCACTGCTTCACCCCGTAAAAAAAACCAATAGGAGACAATCAAATGATGTTACGCATATGCGCGGCGCTGTTGGCGTTAGCCTGTCATCTGTCCTGCTTTGCGCAGGCCGATAAACTTGCTTCGTTAAAACTGGTTGCCTTTGACGGCGGCTGGAACCTGCCGATCTGGGCGGCCCAGCGCCAGGGATTTTTCGAGGCGAACAAGCTCAATGTCGATCTGAGTTTCACGCCAAATTCGGTCAATCTGGTGACCGGCTTGCTGGCCGGGAAATACGATCTGGCATTTGCCGGCATCGATAATGTCATTGCGTATCAGGAAGGGCAAGGCGAAGTTCCCGTCGAGCAGCCGGACCTGTTCGCTTTCATGGGAGGCGACAACGGCTTGTTGTCGGTAGTGGCTGCGCCGGCAATCAAGACGCCCGCCGATCTCAAAGGCAAAACCTTGTCGGTCGATGCGATGACAACCGGCTTTGCTTTTGTGTTGCGCGACTATGTCGCAAGCAAGGGCCTTGCGCAGGACGAGGTCAAGTTCGTCCGCGCAGGCGGCACCGGAAACCGCTTTACTGCATTGATGCAAGGAAAGAATGACGGCACCCTGCTGCGCACGCCGTTCGACCTCATTGCACGGGATCGCGGATTCAATGTGCTTGCCGAGGGCGACGCGCTCGGCAAATATCAGGGAACGGTAGGCGTCGCCACCCGCCGCTGGGCATCGAGGAACGAAGAAGTGCTGATCAATTTCATCCGCGCCTATCGCAGCGGCGTGGAATGGATTTTCGATCCGAAAAATCGTGCGGTCGCCGAAGCGCTGCTCGTCGCCAATATCCGCGACATGACGCCCGAGCTGGCAAAGTCGGCACTGAGCCAGCTATTGTCCAATGGATTGCAACGCGATCCGGCGTTCAACGTTGACGGTATCAAGACCGTGCTGGTGCTGCGCAGTAAATACGGCCAGCCGCAGAAGCAGTTAAGCGATCCGTACAAATACATTGACAGCCGCTTCTACGAACGCGCTTTCGGCAAATAAATGCCGCCGGCAGCATGGAGCGCCGGGCAGTTGCGCAATAGCGAAGCCACGTCCGATGCTCCACTACTCCGCTGCTTTTGTACTGCGCAACGATCTTGTCAACGGAGGCTGTCTCGCCGTGCAATATCATGTTTCGATCGATGTTGCCGCGTTCATCGGAACACCAGCACAGGGGAAGCGGCGAGAGCCAAAACCTTCTGAGTGACACTGCCGACCAATATGTTTCTTACGCCGCTTCGGCCGTGCGATGCCATTGCAACAAGGTCGCACCCTGTCTCTTTGGCGAACTGCGTTATCGCCTCCTCCGGGTGGTCGTTGACGACATAAGCCGATTCGCACGGCACACCGGCCTCCGATGCATTCTTTTCGATGAATGCAAGATACTGCTCTGCTTTTGCCTTGCATTCTCTTGCGAACTCATCTTCGGTATCTTCCAGCATCACAGGGCTGAGTGTAATCACGTGAAATTCGGGAATTACATGGAAGCCGATCACTTTGGCATTGATCGTTTTAGCCAGCTGTATCCCCTTTTGCACCGCAGCTTCGGATAACGGCGATCCATCGGTTGGCAGCAGAATACGGTGAAACATTTTCACCTCCTTATGGTTCGGCACTTGAACCATATTGAGTCAATCAAACGCTCATCCGTTGTGAAACATCAAACCATCGCAGACTATTTCCGATAGCGCCGAGGCCTGGAGGAACGGCGCGATTGCGTTGGTTTTCAGCTCTTTCGTTTCCTCTGCGTTCGCATTTGATTCAATGCAATCCGAAGCAAAGCGCTTTCGTAATTTTCAACAATCGGGAACAAACAGCGGTGAGTTCACACTGTCATTGCAGCACGGCATTGAGTTTACTCGCCGGCGTGTGAAATCCAGGATCTTTCGAGGACGCCGATTCATCTTTACTGCGAGTGACTGTCGATGGCTTGCGCTCTTGTTCTCCGGCGCATCGTGCATGCATGGTCGAACAACTTCTGTCCGGCGCGCAAATTAATAATCGTTAACGAACCGTCAATCCAATCTTAACCAGCCAGCGCGCAAAGTACGCCTACAGCTCTTCACAAACCCGGAGCTGCACCATTCCTTCTTTTTTTTACTGGAGTACACGATGAAAACGAAATTGAAATTGCTAGTTCCCGCCGCTCTCGCATTGACACTGTCCCTCTCGGCGCTATCTTCAATGGCTGCAACACGCGCCGATTTACTCGGCGAAACCGTGCCGGCAACGGCAGCCGACCGCACGATCACGATTGCTCCCGACACCAGTTACGTGAACGTGCAAGGCGGCCAGATTGTCAAATTCGATGTCGGCGGAAAGACCTTCGCCTGGGATTTCGATGGCCCGGTTGAGTCGTTCGATTTGAACCGGGTCACGCCACAGGGTCTGCTCGACCATACGGTAACCGCCTATGTTTCGCCCAACCCGCTCTACGAAGGGAACTAGGCTGTTGCGCATGAAGCTGGAAGACTCGATCGAACCGCTGAAAGCTTGGGTGCGCTCGGCGTGTTCGATCCGTTCTTCAAATCAACATCCTGAATCTAACCAGCAAGGATTCCATGCAAAACTTCACTTTCCATAATCCAACCAGAATCATTTTCGGCGAAGGCCAGATCGCCGCGCTCGATACGGAAGTGCCGCGCGAGGCGCGCGTGCTGATCACCTATGGCGGCGGCAGCATCAAGAGCAACGGCGTGCTCGCGCAAGTGCAGGCGGCGCTTGGTGACCGCATATGGTTCATGTTCGGCGGCATCGAGCCGAATCCGACCTACGAAACCCTGATGCAAGCGGTCGCGCTCGCACGCGAGAAGCAAATCGACTTCCTGCTGGCGGTCGGCGGCGGCTCGGTGATTGACGGTACGAAATTCATCGCGGCAGCGCTGAAGTTCGACGGCGAACCGTGGGACATCCTGGCCAGGCAGGCCCACGTGAATGACGCGATGCCGTTCGGCAGCGTGCTGACGCTGCCCGCGACCGGTTCGGAAATGAACAATGGCGGCGTCATCACCTACCGTGCCAGAGGCGACAAGCTGCCGTTTCGCAGCGAAGCGACCTATCCGCTTTTTTCAGTGCTCGACCCGACGACGACTTATTCATTGCCGCCGCGGCAAATCGCCAACGGCGTGGTCGATGCGTTCGTCCATATCGTCGAGCAATACCTGACCTACCCGGTCGATGCAAAGGTCCAGGACCGCTTTGCGGAAGGACTGCTTATCACGCTGACCGAGATCGGCCCGCAGGCGCTCGCCGAACCGCACAATTACGACGTGCGCGCAAACCTGATGTGGACCGCGACCCTGGCGCTGAACGGCCTGATCGGCGCAGGCGTGCCGCAGGACTGGGCGACGCATATGCTCGGTCACGAGATCACCGCGCTGCACGGACTCGATCACGCGCAAACGCTCGCGATCGTGCTGCCGGCGATGCTGAGCGTGCGCCGCGAGTCCAAGCGCGCGAAACTGCTGCAGTACGCCGAGCGAGTCTGGAACATCACGCAAGGCACCGAAGACGAGCGCATCACCGCGGCGATCACTGCGACCCGCATGTTCTTCGAGCGGATGACCGTCGGGACTCGTCTGCGCGACTACCAGCTTGGCGGCGACTCCATTGCCGCGCTGATCGCGAAACTCGAAGAGCACGGCATGACGGCATTGGGCGAACACGGCGACGTGACGCCCGAAGTCAGCCGCCAAGTCTTTCAGCTTGCGGTTTGAACGCTGCGTTTTCCGTTTAACTCATCATTGGGAGTTTCATCATGCAAATTGGATTTATCGGGCTTGGCTCGATGGGCGCCGCGATTGCGACAAACCTGGTCAAGTCCGGCCACGACGTGCACGTTTTCAACCGCAGCCCTGCACGTGCCGAACCGCTGCGTAAAGCGGGCGCCACGGTAGCTGCAAGCCCCGCGCAGGCCGCGCATTCGGCCGATGTCGTGTTCACGATGGTTGCCGACGATGCCGCACTCGCATCGGTCACGTTCGGCGAAGCAGGTATCGCCGCAGGCCTGAAACCAGGCGCGCTGCATATCTCGATGAGCACGATCGGCGTGGCCACCGCACAGGACCTCACGGCAAGGCATCGTGAAGCCGGCTTCGGCTTCGTGTCGGCGACGGTGTTCGGCCGACCCGACGCAGCGGCGGCGCGCAAACTCTTCATCATGGCCGCGGGCGCGGACGAGCATCTGAAAATTGCGGTGCCGCTGCTCGAACAGCTCGGGCAGTCGGTCGGTATCGTCGGCGCCGATCCGTCGCAGGCGAACCTCGTGAAGCTGATCGGCAATTTCATGCTGTCCGTGATTATCGAGACGTTGGGCGAAGCATGCGGAGTGGCGGGCAAGGCGGGTATCGACCCGATGCACCTTGTCGAACTGCTGACAAGCACCAGCTTCAACGCGCCGCCGTACAAGATCTATGGTGCGTTGATTGCGTCGCAGCGCTTTCAGCCGGCCGGTTTTTCGCTGCCGCTCGGTCAGAAAGACAACCGCCTGATGCTGGCGGCCGCCGACGCGCTTGGCGTTCCGCTGCCGCTCGCAAGCCTCGTTCACGATCGCTTCCTTGCCGTGCGCTCGCGAGGCATCGGCGCTGAACACGACTGGTCCGCAGTTGCGCTTTGCGCATTGGCCGAAGCGGGAATGGAAAAGCAGGTTTAAAGCTTCCGGGCACTCCGGCGGTGGATGGCGTTTGGCGACGCCATGCGCCGCTATTGCCTTTCGATGATGACAAGCCGTTTGGAAGAGTTTCAGCGCCACTTCGCCGTCAGCTTTTGAAGCGATAGATCGGCCCTTTGTTCAAGGTCTATTGTTTGTGGGTAAGGTCGGATAATTCAGCAGCTAAATTCTATTTAGCGCAAATACAGAGGCAAAAAAAAACCCGCATACGTTTCCGCTGCGGGCTGGTCAAACTTCAATAAACCATCAAAATTTGACAGAAGGAACACTCTTTACTACCGGTTCGATCAATATATAACGCATATAGCTCGCTGTATGTTCGCCAGCGAACGGAGCGCCCGATCTTTCGGCGCATGCCGCAGGCAATAAAAAAGGCAGGACGAGCCTGCCTTTTTTTAAAACCGAACGACCAAATTACTTGGCAGTAGAGGCTTTCACATCGGCTTTGCCTTCAGCTTTAACAGCTGCCGTGTCAGTCTTGGCATTCATTTTGTCTGCTGTGGCTTCGACTTTGACTTTTTCAACTTTAGCGTCGGCTTTAACTACTGCCTTGTCCGCTTTGGCATCGGCTTTAACTACTGCTTTGTCGGCTTTGGCATCCGCACCAACTTTATTTTCTGCTTTGGCTGTTGCGGCCTTGGCATTTGCTTTTGCTTTGGCTTTTGCAGCTTTCGAACGCGCTTTGGCTTTCTTGTCGGTTGCCTTGGCGGTAGCTTTTGCGACGCTGGCGTCGGCTTTTGCATCGGTCTTTGCTTCAGCAGCCGTCGCTTTAACAGCAGCTTTGTCTGCTTTGGCTTCAGCCTTGACAGTCGCAGGGGAAGCAGGCGCGTCAGCAGGAGCTGCAGCGAAGGCGGACATGGCAAACAGGCTGGAAACCAAAGCAACGATTAACTTATTCATTTAAGACCCTTTAAAATTATAGTGGCGCTACAAAACTTCATGCGGCCTTGCATTAACGCCGGGAATAAAAATTGGTTGACATGTTTAAAACAAAAATCCTGGAAGAGCCGGACGCCGATTACATCGAGAAAAATTGCCGGCTTCCGATCGGATGGACAAATCGATTTTTAACAGCAGCAAAAGGAAGAATGAACATCATCATCAGCCTTATCCTGTATCTTGTCGTCTTCGGACTCATATGGTGGCTAATCCGTATGTTGCCGCTACCGGCGCCGGTGGCGCAGATCGCCAGCATTCTATTCATCGTCCTGCTGATTCTGATCATTCTGTCAGTGGCCGGCATTCTTCCCGGCGGCTATCTGCCACAGATTCCTCTGTAGCCGGGCAACGGCAATCCGCCCGCCGGCCTGAAAAAATTGCGGTCACAGCAGATTGAACAAATATGCCAATAGAGATGCGTCGCACCGAATATCGGCAACCGCTTTTAAAGCACTCGAAAAGATGTCAGGATTTACCGCAAACAAGGGAAAGAAACGACGCCGATGTCATACTCGGAGAGCGATGCGAAGCCTGGGGAATCGGATGCGCGGTTTGCAGGAGTGCCGTATGCATAACCGGTGTTGGCATGTACACGGTCAATGCAAGCAAGTTGGCCGCTCGATGTTTAAAGATGCCGCCTGTCTCATATTTCGTACCACCTCAGCACTTGGAGAGCCGCGGAAGCATGCTTGCCGAGCGCCGTCATGATTCGTGCATCTTGCGCATCGAATGCCCAATGAGCAACATGAGACAAGATTTAATCTTTGCATTCCATTGATTACTGGAAACAACTGAAGAATAGGAATTTTCTGACTGGGAAAAATACCATCGGCATGGTTTAAACTGCTCTTTCGGCAAGCAATCCACCATGCAAGTATTCGAGTCATTGCTTCATCGCCTTGATACGCAAGACGACATCCCCACTCTCCGAAGGCAGATTTTCGACATGATTTTCGAACATCTCGATTGTCGCCGTTTGTCGCTTGACGATTGGGAAAAAATTCACCTTGCCAATGCAATCGGCGCATTGGCGCTGAACGTCAATTCTTTGCAGCAGCCGACGACGGCTTGGTTGCGCTTGTGTTTGCAAGATCTCAAAGCAGCATTGACGCCGGAATCGATGCGAGACAAAAGCTACATTCCGCGAGCTGTCGGCAGCGATCGCCCGAGCTGCGAAGATCTCTTCGAGGCACTCGATTCGATCAGTCGGAAAGTCCTGTAAAACGTCGGTCGGCACCTTGCTCTGCGGCTTTTTCAACAGAATCGGCCAAAGCAAGCCGTCATCAAAATGCAGTGGACGTTTGAAGTAACGGCCCGGCCACGCGCAAGAATGCGTGTGAAATGAGGCAATGCGCAGTTCGCGGCCAACATGCATAGAGGATCAACGCTCCCTTGCCGCACTACGCAACACTTGGCTCACCGGCTCCATCAAATACTGAAGGGGCGTACGTTCTTCTCCGATGATATACACCTCGGCCGGCATGCCGGCCAGCAGCTTCAGGTCGCCGGCGTTTGCCAGCGAAGCCGGGTCGGCTTCCACCTGAACCTGGTAATAGGGAACGCTGGTCGCACGGTCGACCAAGCGATCAGCCGAGATATATGTAACCTTGCCGCGCACCAGCTTTGTGGTCCGGTACTTGAAGGCGGTGAAGCGAATATCGGCCGCCTGCCCATGTTGGATGCGATTGATGTCTTCCGTACGAATTCGCGCTTCGGTCACCAGCCGGGAATCATCCGGCACAACGTCGGCAATCGTTTCGCGGGGCGGTATTACCGAGCCGGCACTGGCATATTTGAGGTCGATCACCTGGCCACTGGCCGGCGCCGCGATCACCTGCCGCGACCACGCATCCACGGACTTGCGCTGTTCCTGCTCGATTTCGGACAACCGGGCCGTGGTCACCTTGAGCTGGTCGCTCGCCTGCTGACGATAATCGCTTTCAAGGGAGCGGATGCGCAGATCGGAATCGACCATGCGCTGTTCGGCGCGTGCCAGTTCGGAACGCCGCTCCTCCAGCTTCACCCCATAGTCGGCAACCGTTCCTTCGAGCTGTGAAATGCGCGCAACTGAAATGAATCCATCTTTTAGCAGGCGGCGGTTGATTTCGAGTTCGCTTTTTTGAAATTTCATCGATTCGGCCGCCTGCACGATTTGTGCGCGCAGCGCCACGATTTCCTGACCTACTTTCTCGCGCTGGGTTCGCAGCAGCCCGGCCTGCCCGCTCAGCGCATCGCGCCGTGCATCGAATAATGATCGCTCCTTCATGATCTGCTCGGCGAGTCTCGGGTCGGTTTTTGCCGACGCCATCACGTCGTCCGGGAACGTGATGGTGCGCGCCATGCCTTGTTCGGCATCCAGCCGCGCCTGGCTGGCGCGCTCGGTCATCACGCGATAATTCAAGCGATTGCGGTCGGCATCCACCGACACGTCGCCCAGCACCAGCAGCGGCTCGCCCTGCCGTACGTGCTGGCCGTCGCGCACCAGCACCTCGCGCACGATGCCGCCCTCGGCATGCTGTACCGGCCGCCGGTTGAGGTCCACCTTCACATAGGCTTGCGCGACCACCGCGGAAGACAGCGACGCAAACGTCATCCAGGCCAGCACCGGCAGCAATCCGCAGAGAATCACGGCCACGCCCCATTTCATCAGGCCGCGCGCTTCGCGTATGTGGGGAAGCAGCGGGTCGTTGGCCGCCAGCGCATTGGTCAAGCCGTTCATGACACTTTCTCCTCCAGCGCGGAAGGGCGATGGATGGGGCCGGCATGCGGTGCGATGTCTGCCGCGCGCGGCATCGCCACGACGACCTGCCCGCTTCCGGTTTTCCGGGCCGGCTGCTGCATCGCCTGCATCACTTCCGCCACGCTGCCGTACTGCTGCACGCGGCCGGCCTCCAGTACCAGCATCTTGTCCATGTGCTGCACCAATGTGCTGCGGTGCGTGACGGCGATGACCGTTACCTGCCCTTTCAGTGCTTTCAGCGCCTCGCCCAGCGCCAGCTCGCCGGCGCCATCGAGGTTCGAATTCGGCTCGTCCAGCACCAGCAGCCTGGGATCGCCATACAGCGCCCGGGCCAATGCAATGCGCTGGCGCTGGCCGGGCGACAGCATCACGCCCGTGGTATCGATGACCGTATCGTAGCCATCCGGCAGCGCCAGGATCAGTTCATGCACGCCCGCCCGCCGCGCCGCCCGCACGACCATTTCCGAATCGACCTTGCCCAGGCGTGCAATGTTTTCCGCAACGGTGCCGGCAAACAGCTCGACGTCTTGCGGCACGTAGCCCAGCCATGGGCCCAGTTCCTCGCGCCCCCATTGGGCCAGGTCGACATGATCCAGACGGACGATGCCGGCATTGGGTTGCCAGAGGCCGGTGAGCAGGCGGACCAGTGTGGACTTGCCCGCGCCGCTCGAACCAACGATGGCAAGGGACTCGCCCGCCTCCAGGCTTAGCGATACGCCGCCCAGGATCATCCGCTCGCTTTCAGGCGGCCGGTACACCAGGCCGCTGGCCTGAAGCCGGCCGGTTGGCGGCGGCAATGGCATGCGAACGGGCTCGCTGTCGGCGGCATCCAGCAGGTCGCCGAGGCGCCCGAATGCCAGACGCGCCTCGGCAAGCACCCGCCAGCTCCCGATAATTTGCTCCACCGGCGACAGTGCGCGTCCGAGCAATATCGTGGTTGCCACCATGATGCCCGGCGTGCCTTCGCCGGAAATGACCAGATAGGCGCCCAGCGACTGCATGAGTATTTGCACCATCTGGCGCGTGGTCCGGGTGATGACCGCCATCGCCACCGACTTGCGCGCGGTGGGCCGCTGCAGCGCGGCGACCCGCGCATTGAGCTGCCGCCACTGTGCAATCAATGCGCCGCCCATGCCGAGCGACTGCACCACTTCCGCGTTCTGCATCGACGCTTCAAGATAGCGAGTGGATCTGGCGGCCTCCCGCTGCAGCGACTCGATGTCGCGCCGGGTGATGCGGTCGTTGACGATGGCAAGGCCGAGCATCAGCAGAGACGCCGCGAAAGCGGCCATGCCGAGCATCGGATGCGCCAGCCAGATGACCGCCACATACACGAACGCCCATGGGACATCGAAAAGCGCGAGCAATCCGTGCGCCGAAAGCAGGTTGCGCAGCGACGCCACATCGCGCAACTCTTCCGACGTTCCATGCCCGGTCCGCCTGGCCGATCTGGCAAGCATCACTTGCGTGACCGCGGGTGACAGCTGCTCGGCAACCATGTTGCCGGTGACGCCCTGAAGACGGCTGCGCAGATAATCGAGCGCCATGGTCAGTCCGAGTGCGACGACCATGCCCAGCAACAAAACCAGCAGTGTGGCGCCGCTCTGACTCGACAGAACCCGATCGAAAATCTGCAGCATGAACAGCGCCGGCGCCAGCAATAGCAGGTTGACGAAGAAAGACAGGCCGAAGACATACATCAGCGGGCGCCGAAGCAGCGACAGGAGGGATTTCATGAGCGTGTCTGTTGTGGGCGTTGAGTAGAGCTCATTTCATCAACCGAGCTTGAAGTCGCCGCTGTCCAGAGTGCCTGTCATGCCGGCCAGATCGATATGCGCGAAAAGCACCTTGGCGCCCGAGCCGCTGCCGTCGGCATCGTAGTAGAGGTTGCCCGTCGCGGTATCGAACAGGACGTGCTGGTTTATCGTCGCCGCATTGCCGCCGGAGTTCGCATCGAAGTTGTTCGACTTCAGCGTGCCGTCGGTATTGAACTGTGCCGCCGCGAAGGCACTGCCCAGCTGGATCGAATCGATGCCGCTGATCCCGTTGCCGCCGGCCTCGAAACCCGTGATCGTGTCGCTGTTGGCGGCACCCGTCGCATCGAAGACAAAGGTGTCTCTTCCCTGGCCGCCTGACAGCAGATCGTTGCCCAAGCCGCCGTTAAGCGCGTCATTGCCCGCATTCCCGAAGATCAGGTCGTTGCCGCCGCCGCCGCTGAGGACATCGTCGGCAGTGGAGCCGGCGAGGATGTCCCGGGTGCCACCGCCGGAGGACGACGACTGCAGCGTGTAGGACGCCGTACCAAGCGAATAGCCGGACACCGTGCCGCCGCTGATAAAGGTCAGCGTTTCGATATGCGAAGTCGTGGTGTACTGGTCGAGGATGGTCAGATGCACCGAGTTGCCGCCGCCCGAACCCTTGAATTCCAGATTGTCGCCGAAGCGGGCAAAACTCAAGGTCTGGTAGGAGTTGGCATTCGTCGCTTCGTTAATCGTGTCATTGCTGCCGCGGTCGAGAATCGAAATGTTGCCGTCGTTGATGGCAACCGGGTAGGTCGTATCGTTGCCGACGCCATTACTGCCAAAGTCGTTCGCATCCGCCGTGATGACGAAGCTCATCGTATTCGACGTCGGATCGAGATTGCTGCCGCCGTTCGCTGTACCGCCATCGTCCTGTACCTGGAAAGCAAAGCCCGCCGGCGCGGTCGAATTTGCGGCCGGGACGAAGGTGAAGCGGCCTTCGGTGATATCGCTTGAGGAAACAAACGTGCCGGCCGCGATCGCCGAGTTGTTCAGCAGCAGTTCGCCGGTGGCGGGCAGCGTCGTGATCTTCACGGCGAGCAGGCTGTTGGCAGGCGCATCGGCATCGCTGAAGCCGAAGTCGCCGGTCTTGAAGGTATAAGCCTTGTCCTCCACGATCGTCAGGGAATTGTTGGAACCGGATGGCGCTTCACTGACGTTCGCCACCGTGACGGCGATCGCCTGGTCGTCGAAGAGGGAACCGTCGGATACCCGCACTACCACGTCGTAGATATTGTTCGCGCCAGCGTCGGCGGGAGATTCAAAGTTGGGCGGCGTTGCGAACGACAGTGCGCCGCTTGCCGCATTGATAGCGAACTTCGACTGATCCGCGCCGCCGGCAAGACTGTAAGCAAGCGTTGTCCCGGCGTCGGCATCGGTTGCCGTCACGGTCGTGACCGCGGCGATGTTCTCGAACACGGTAACCGAAGCGGTATTGCCCCCTCCATTCGATGTGATTACCGGGGCGTGATTGCTGGCGGCAAGAGTAAAAGTTTCGGAGGCGCCGATGCTGCCGCCCGATCCATCGACCACGTTATAGCTCAACGCGACCGGGCCGCTGTAGCCGGCCGTCGGGGCGATCGTGAACGTGCCATTGGCGTTCGTCGTGACAGTCCCGTGATTGGCCGCAAGACCGGAAACGTGCAGGACCGTACCGTCGTCGATGTCGCTGAAACCTTGCAACAGCGTGGCCTCGCTGACGTTGTACGGTGCGTCTTGCGTTCCCGATGGCAGCGAGGCAATGGCGGAACCGGTGGGCGCATCGTTGGCACCTGCGACGGTCCACGATACCGTGTCCGGCGTGGTGGCCGAGCCATCCGAAACGCCATAGCTGACGCTCACCTCGGCACTTTGGCCAACCGCCAGATGCTGGAATGCCGCATTGGTCGGGTCCAGAGTAAAACTGTGGGCGACGGCGCTATAGCTCACGCCAGCCGGCAACGCCGAGGCAGCGGGTACGTTCACGACCGACAGCGTCGTGCCGGCATCCACATCCGAGGCATTCGCCAAGGCATCGAGCGTGCTGCTTGCGCCATCTTCGGCGGCCGTGCCGGTAACAGCGCCGGCAACCACCGGTACGTCATTGGTACCCGTGATGGTGACGCTGATGGTGCGATCCACCGTGCCGCCGTGGCCATCATCGACGGTGACGGTGAAGTTGTCGACGCTGGTCTGGCCTGCGGCCAGATATT